>NZ_JBDPMF010000008.1:0-253432 GCF_039871645.1 Mycobacterium sp. B14F4
GCATCGTCGAGGTCGGCACCGACGGCACCGTGACCTACCGGCCCTACAACGACTTCCGCGGCACCGACACCTTCACCTACACCCTGGGCGCGGCCAACACCTTCATCCCCGTCTCCAACACCGCCACGGTCACCCTGCATGTGATCAGCCCGATCCTGGCCGCCGACGACACCTACACGGTGCTGATGAACGGGCCCACCGAGCTGACGCCGGCGCTGGGCGCCAACGACACCCGCTACCCGGGCACCAACTTCGACCTGGGCGCCATCACCATCGTCACCGCCCCCAGCCACGGCATCGTCGAGGTCGGCACCGACGGCACCGTGACCTACCGGCCCTACAACGACTTCCGCGGCACCGACACCTTCACCTACACCCTGGGCGCGGCCAACACCTTCATCCCCGTCTCCAACACCGCCACCGTCACCCTCACCGTCGTCTCGGAACTCCCGACCGCGGTCAACGACACCGTCACCGTCGCCGAGGACAGCATCGCCACCACCATCGATGTGCTGGCCAACGACAGCACCATCAACGCCGGCCCCAAACCGGTGCAGAGGGTGAGCGACCCCGCGCACGGCGCCGCGTCCATCACCGCCGACGGCGCCACGATCGTCTACACCCCTGACCTCAACTTCAACGGCACCGACACCTTCACCTACACCCTCGTCGGCGGGTCTACCGCCACCGTCACCGTCCACGTCAGCCCGGACGGGTTCACTTCTACCGTCGCCGCACCTGACGCCAACGGCATCGTCACCGGCGTCGTGGCGCTTACTACCCCGGTCCCTGTACCGGTGGTCTACGCCGTCACCAGCCCGCCCGCGCAAGGGCACCTGACCTTCAACGCCACTACGGGTGCGTTCACCTACACCCCCACCAACGCCGCCCGGCTTGCCGCGTCCGCGACCACCGTCGACACCTTCACCGTCACCGCCTCCGACGGCGTGACCACCGCTACCGACACCGTCGCCGTCCCGGTCAGCCCCGCCGCCTTCACCTTCACGGGCAGCCTCGACGTCGGGCTCTATCCGGCCGCGGTGACGATCAGCCCCGACGGCACCCAGCTCTACTTCGCCGACTCCATGGGTACGGTGTCGGTGTTCGACAGGACCACCAACACCGTCACGGGCACGATCGGCGTGGGGTCCTCTCCGGTCGCATTGGCGATCAGCCCCGACGGCACCCTTCTGTACGTCGCCAACCAGGGCAGCGCCTCGGTGTCGGTGATCGACACCGCCACCCAGACCGTCACCCGCACGATCCCCGTCGGGTCGATACCGACGTCGGTGGCGGTCAGCCCCGACGGCAGACAGGTCTATGTCGCTAACCAGGGCAGCGCCTCGGTGTCGGTGATCGATACCGCCACCAACACCGTGACTCACACCATCGCGGTCGGGTCCGGTCCGCTCGCGGTGGCGGTCAGCCCCGACGGCAGGCGGGTCTACGTCGCCAACAGCAGCAGCAACACGGTGTCGGTGATCGACACCGTCATCCACACCGTCACCGCCACCATCGCCGTCGGAGACGCTCCCGGCGCGGTGGCGGTCAGCCCCGACGGCACGCAGGTCTACGTCGCCAACAGAGTCGGCTCCACAGTGTCGGTGATCGACACCGCCACCAACACCGTCACGAAAACCATTACCGTCGAAAACCTTCCGACCGCGCTGGCGGTCAGCCCCGACGGCACACACGTGTACGTGGCAAACTACGCCAGCAGATCGGTGTCGGTGATCGACACGACCACCAATACCGTCACTGCCACGATCCGCCCCTGGGACGGTCCGGTCACTCCGGTCGCGGTGGCGGTCAGCCCCAACGGCACCCTGCTTTACGTCGTCGGCACCAACGGCTCGGTGTTGGTGATCGACACAGCCACCAATGCCCTCGCCGCAACCCCGGTGCACGTCGGCTCCGGTCCCGTCGCGGCGGCGGTGAGCCCCGACGGCACACACGTCTACGTCGCCGACAGCGGCAGCAACACAGTGTCCGTGATCGACACCGCCAACCACACCGTCACATACATCGCCGTCGGAGAGTTCCCCATCGCGGCGGCGGTCAGCCCCGACGGGCAACTGCTCTACATCGCCAACAGACTCGGCGGCTCGGTATCGGTGATCGACACCGCCACCAACACCGTCCTCCACACCATCCCCGTCGGAACCTTTCCGACCGCGGTGGTAGTCAGCCCCGACGGCACACACGTGTACGTCGCAAACGGCTTCAGCCTGTCCGAAGACAGTTTCAGCGAAACGGTGCTGGTGATCGACACCGCCACCAACACCGTCACCGACGTCATTCCCGTCGGATCAAACCCGAGCGGGGTGGCGGTCAGTCCCGACGGCGAACTGCTCTACGTCACCAATTTCGCCGGTGACACGGTATCGGTGATCGACACCGCCACCAACACCGTCACCGACATCATCCCCGTCGGATCAAGCCCGACCGCGGTGGCGGTCAGCCCCGACGGCAGCCTCCTCTATGTGACCAACTTCTTCGCCGACACGGTGTCCGTCATCGACACCGCCACCAACACCGTCACCTATATCATCCCCGTCGGATCCCTTCCGGTCGCGGTGGCGATCAGCCCCGACGGCAGCCTCGTCTACATCACCAATCAGCAAGACGACACAGTGTCGGTGATCGACACCGTCACCAACACGGTCATCCAAGTAATCCCCGTCGGGTCAATACCGGCCGCGGTCGCGGTCAGCGTGGACGGCACACTGGTCTTCGTGGCGAACCAATCCAGCAATACGGTGTCGGTCATCAGCCTCACCTGATCCAACCCGGGCACACCCCGTCGCCGGGGTGAGGGCCCACGCATCGGCTACCTGTGCACCCGAGCATTCCGATCAGCGGCCGAGCCGCTGGACCGCCGCCGAAAGTTGCTCGTAGACCGACAGTTCCGCCCGCAGCGGCGCCAGGACGAACTCCTCTCCGACGGTGTCCACCCGCCTGCGCAGTTCGGAAGCCGCCCGCCGCCGGCGCCGGGCCGCGCCCAACGCCACGAAGGGCCGGATCAGCACCCGCAGCACCAGTCCGAGGGCAAGTCCACCGACGAGAAGCACGGTCGGCCAGGCGAACGGCCCGAGCGATGGGGCATCGACGTCGATCTGCAAGTAGGCCAACACGGCGATCACCCCCAGCGACGCCCCGCCCACAACCGCCGCGGCGAGCAACGCCCACTGGACCGCGCCGACCAGCGCCCACCACCGCGGGGGCCGGTCCATCCCGAGGTTGGTCCCGCCGACGGCGCGGTCCAGCGCATCGGGCACCGCCTCCGAACGAGACTTCGCCGCCTCCAACAACTTTCGGGGCCACGGCGCAGGCAGCCCGGCTGATGCGGTGTCGGCCAGCGCGCGGACGGCACTGTCCACTGCCGCACGTGAGGCCGCCGACGCCGACGGTAACGACGTGCGACGGAGCACTTCGTCTTGCGCACCCGACTGACCTATCCCCAACCGCCGCAACGGATCCGGTCGCACCTTAGCCAGCCAGCGCAGCGGTGGCCAGCCAACCGCCGCCAGTCCGCGCCGGTCGTAGGCACGGCCGACGGCTGCCACCACGGTGGGAACTCCGGCAGCGGCAGCCAACGCAGTCTGCAGCCGTCGCTCGCCGTCGCGCAGCGCGGGATCGGAACGCCGCTGCGGGACCAGTGGGGCGAGGCGGGCGGCGGTCGAATCCAGATCGGCGCTCACCCGCGCGGTCCGCGCCCGGTGGTCGGCCACGGTGGACGCCAGGAAGTCGAGCAGCGGCGCCACCCCGCCAGGTGTCACCGCCGACGTCGTCAACACCGGCACGCCCGCCAGGCCGTCCTCGGCCAGCAGCCGGTGGAGATCTCGTACACACGAATCCAGGTCCGGGGCGGACAGCCGGTCCGACTGGTTGAGGGTCACCACCATCACTTCGCGATGCGCCGCCAGCGGCCGCAGATACGAGTCGTGCAGCACCGCGTCGGCGTACTTTTGCGGGTCGAGCACCCAGACGAAGGCGTCGACGAGACGAACCAGCCGGTCCACCTCGGCCCGATGGGACAGTTCGGTCGAGTCGTGGTCGGGCAGGTCGAGCAGTACAAGCCCGGACAGCTCGGGAGCGGACGACGCATCGTTGTACTGCCGGGTCCCGATCTCCAGCCAGTCCAGCAGCTCGGTGGCACCGGACGGACCGAAGACGATGGCCTGGCTCGCCGACGTCGTCGGGCGCCGGACGCCGACCGTGGCCAGCTGCTCCCCGACAACGGCATTGAACAACGAGGACTTTCCGCTCCCGGTCGCTCCGGCCAGCGCCACCACGGTGTACTCCCCCGACAGCCGCAGCCGGCTCCCGGCCCGCTCGTCCAGCGCGCGGAGGTCGGTCAGCACATCGGCGGGCAGCCGACCGGCCCCCAGCTCGGTCACCGACGACAGCGCCGCCAGTCGGTCCGCGAGGGTCACCGCAGCGCCGCCGCAACGTGATTGGCGACCGCTCGCAGTTCGTCGCCGGAAACCATCGACGATGCCGAACCCAGCACGTCGGTGTACCGGCCACTGTCCTGAGCCAACAATTCGCCGACCCGCGCCAGCAGGTCCTCGCGCGCCTGCCGGGCCAGGCCGCGGACCGCCTGCTCGCCGAAGATCGCCTCCAACACCTTCTGGCTGGCCACCGTCGTGCCCCCGGCCACAGCGATCTCGGCGCCGGTCAAACCAGCCGTCTGGCTGAACACCGCCAGCATCACGACCAGGCCGGCACCGTTGACGCCGTACGACGCCAGTCGTGCCCCCGACCGTTTCGACGCGCCCTCGGTGCGCACCAGCTCGAGCACGAATTTCTCCCAGTCGCGGACCAGCCGTTCGACGGCCTCGGTCAGCCCGGCGGCGGGCCGGGCCAGCTCCTCGGTCAACAAGGGTGCACCGGCCTGATGCCGCGCCCAGCAGCCGTACGCCGTCTCCGCAGCCTCCTCCACCGCGGCCTGCACGACCGTCGCGATGCCGGTTTCCAACGCCGACCCGAGCTCCTCCACCGGTGTCGGCCGCCCGCTCACCGCGGCCACCACGCGGTCCCGGATCCGGCCGACTCGTGACTCCAGCCTGCGCAGGAACTCGCCGGTACCGACCACGTCCTGCCAGCGGGCGAGCACCTCTCCTCGCAACAACGCACCGTCGCGAACCGCCTCGTCCACCCGCGCAAGAGCGCCGTCGTAGGCCGAGTACACGCAGGACTGGAGCTGCTCACGGACGGCGGACTGCTCATCGGCCGCCTGCGCCAGCGCGTACGTGCGGGGCGGGAGGCTGCGGAGTGCCCCGTCAAGGGTGTAGCGCACCACCGCGGCCCGCTGCTCCGCGTCGGCGGTCAGGCTCGCCAGCCACGACCGGATGGGCGCAATCGCCTTGTCCCGCAACAATCCGCCACGCAGAGGCTGCTCGACCACGACGAACAGCGGCGCGTCGCCAAGCCCGTTCGCCGCGAGCATGTCCGACAGGTGCGCGCCCACATCCTTGACCGCCTCGGGCGGGCAGCGGTCGAGCACGATGGCGATCGCGGTGCCGCGGTCCCGAGCGGTGTGGAGCATCTGCCAGGGCACCGCGTCGGCGTACCGGGCCGCGGTCGTCAGGAAGATCCACAGGTCGGCGGCGGCCAGCAGGGTGGCCGCGAGCTCACGATTGGTGCTCACCACGCTGTCGATATCCGGGGCGTCGAGCAGCGCGAGCCCGGGCCCGATCCCGGGATTCGTCGCCAATCGCAGGCCGTCCGGCCCCGATGAGCGCGGCAATTGCGGCAGTATCCGCTCGTCGGTGAACCACATCAGGTCCGAGGGATGACACACGATCACCGGGCCCCTGGTGGTCGGCCGCAGGACGCCGGCCGGGCTCACCTCGCTGCCGATCAGGGAGTTGATCAGTGTCGACTTCCCGGCGCCCGTCGACCCGCCGACCACCGCCAACAGCGGGGCATCGATACTGCGCAACCGGGGGATCAGATAGTCGGCCAGCTGGCCGGTCAACTCGCGGCGGTCCCGCTCGGCCTGCCACGCCGACGGCGCCGGCAGCGGGAAGGTCGTCCGCCCCAGCACTTCGCCCAGAGCATCCACCGCATCAACGAGATCGGTTGCTTGCGTCATCGCTTCTCGTCCACGCAGTAATCGTGTCACCGCTGGTCAGACCTGTCTGCCATATCGCGCTCGGGTGTTCAGGCCGAATCGAAACCGAGCTCGGCATCGGTTACGGCTCGGTTCGCGGGCAGCCGAACGTACCGTTGGTGTGCCCGATCCGGGAGGGCGGCAGTTCATAACCGCGTCCGCGACGAAGGAACTTCAGATGACAGCAACGACGGCGGTGCGCCCGATCACCGCGCTGGTAGCCGTGACATACCTGTCGATGGTGGCGGTCAACATCGCCGCAAACACTCTGCCGATCAACGGGATTCGAACCGGCGACGTGTCGGATGCCTATCCCAACCTGTTCGCGCCTGCTGGATACGCCTTCTCCATCTGGAGCGTGATCTACCTGCTGCTCGGGTTGCACGTGCTCTATCAGTTCGGCCTGTTCCGGGGTGGCCCGTCGACCAGCGACCGCGCGGCGCTGCTGGACAAGGTGGGCGTGTACTTCTCGATCTCCTCGCTTGCCAACGTGGCGTGGGTGTTCGCGTGGCACTACGACGCGATCGCGCTGTCGGTGGTGCTGATCGTGGTGATCCTGGTTTGCCTGGCGCTCATCACCCGCATGGTGGTGGCCGCGGGCCTGACGAGGCGGGAGAAGCTGTTCGTCGGTGTGCCCTTCAGCGTTTACTTCGGCTGGATCACCGTGGCCACGGTCGCGAACGTCACGGTGTTTCTGGTCAGTGTCGGCTGGGACGGCTTCGGTCTTGCCGAGTCGACCTGGACCGTCGTCGTGCTGTTCGCCGCGGCGGCGATCGGGACGATGACGATGCTGCGCAACCGCGACGTCGCCTACGGTGTCGTGCTGCTGTGGGCCTACACCGGCATCCTCGTCAAGCACCTGTCCGCCGACGGTTTCGACGGCGGGTACCCGCGCGTCGTCACGACGGTGATCGCGTGCCTGGCGATCTTCCTTGCGGCGGTCGCGGTGCTGCTGTTTCGCCGCCGGAGCGAGCCCTCGGTTTCCTGACGTTACGAGGCAAACCGGCCGTGTGGTTAGGCTCAGCCGTGCTGAATCGCACCACACAGAGGGCGCGGGTCACGCCCGGCGAACATCCGAATGGGTGAGCTGTGGGCGACGATGCTGCCCGCCGCCATCGCCGTCGCACTGAGCCCGACCGGGATCATCGAGCTGATCCTGATCCTGTTCTCCGCGCGGGCCCGCCGGAATGCGCTTGTATTCCTCGCCTCGGTCACAGCGGGAGTGTTCCTGCTGCCTCTCCTCGGTGCCTCGATCCTCAGCGCCACGGTCGAGAGCGACACACTCGCCGCGGAGACGAGTACCGCCATGGCGTGGGTACTCATCGGGTTGGGTGTGCTGCTGGTCCCGTTCGCCGTCCGCAGCTTCCTCAAACGAGACGACCCGACGCCCCCGGCGGTGTTCGCCGAGATCGCCGGAATGGGTTCGTTCGCCGTTTTCATGCTCTCGCTGACCGTCGTGTGGCTTAACCCGATCAACGCTCTGGTGTTGCTCTCGGTCGGGTCTTACCTCGCCTCGATCCACGTCTCGACCATTGCTGTGCTGACGTCGCTGGCCGCATTCACGGTGCTGGCCACCGCGCCCTTCGTTGCGGTGGCTTTGTTCCTGATGTGCGGTGGGGAACGCGCCGGCGCGGCACTCGCCAGGACCAGACAGCGGATCGTCGACCATAACCGCATCATCATGGCCGTCGTCCTCGGTCTGCTCGGCGTGGTGCTCGTCGCCCAGGGCATCGCCTCGGTTTCGAGCTAGTCAGCGCCGGTCACGCCCCTACGGTGGCTTCGGCGCTGCGGGCGGGCCGGGCCTTGACGACGGTGTTGAAGATCCGTTCCACGCTTTCCTCTTTCACAGCCTCGAGCATCGCGACGAACAGGTCATACCCTTCGCGTTGGTATTCGACGACGGGGTCGCGCTGCGCCATTGCGCGTAAACCGATTCCGTCCTTGAGGTAATCCATTTCGTACAGGTGCTCACGCCATTTGCGGTCGACAACGGTGAGGATCAGATCGCGTTCCAGCTGGCGCATCGTGCCCCGACCGGCCGCGCCGTCGACTTCGGCTTCCCGCTGCGCGAAGGCGTTCTCGGCATCGCGGACCAGCGCTGTGAGCAACCGCTTCCGGGTCACCTTGACATCGCCACCCCTGGCGTGTGAGTGGGTCAGCATGCGGGGGTCGACGCTGGCCGGGTACAACGTCTTCAGCGCGGTCCACAGCGCGTCAAGATCCCAGTCCTTGGGCGAACTCCTGGCGGTGGCGGCGTCTACATAGCCGGAGACGACCTCCCGAATCATCTGCAGCACATGCGATCTGAGATCTCCGCCCTCGAAGATCCGCTGGCGTGCCGCATAGATCACCTGCCGCTGCCGGTTCATCACCTCGTCGTACTTGAGAACGTCGCGACGCTGCTCGAAGTTCTGCTGCTCGACCTGTGTCTGCGCTGTCTGGATCTCCCGAGCGACGATCTTGGACTGGATCGGCAAGTCGTCGGGGACTTTCAGCCGATCCAGAAGCCTCTGCACTCCTTCGCCGTTGAACCTCAACATCAACTCGTCGCCGAGTGACAGGTAGAACTTCGTCTCACCGGGGTCACCCTGACGACCCGAGCGGCCCCGCAGCTGGTTGTCGATACGGCGCGATTCGTGACGTTCGGTGCCCAGGACGTAGAGGCCTCCCAGGCCGGTGACCTCTTCGGCCTCGGCGGCGGACAAGGCCTTGACGAGCGGCCGCTCCTCGCGCCAGCGCTGTTCGTATTCCTGCGGTGTATCGGTCGGATCGAGACCCTGCGCACGGAGCCGCTGATCGGTGAGGAAATCGACGTTGCCCCCCAGCACGATGTCGGTGCCGCGACCGGCCATGTCGGTGGCTACCGTCACGGCGCCCCGTCGACCACCCTCGGCGACGATGGCCGCTTCCTCCTCGAGATGCTTGGCGTTGAGCACGGTGTGCGGAATGTTCCGCTCGGTGAACTGCCGCGACAGGTATTCCGATTTGTGGACGCTGGTCGTGCCGATGAGCACCGGCTGCCCCTTGGCGTACCGCTCGACCACGTCGTCGACGACCGCGTTGAACTTGGCGAGTTCGGTCTTGAAGATCACGTCCGGCTCGTCCTGGCGGACCATCGGCCTGTTCGGTGGAATCGTGATCACGCCGAGGCGGTAGATCTCGAGGAACTCCGCGGCCTCGGTGAGCGCTGTCCCGGTCATGCCGGCGAGTTTGTCGTAGAGCCGGAAGTAGTTCTGCAGCGTGATGGTGGCCAGCGTCTGGTTCTCGGGTTTGACCTCCACGCCTTCCTTGGCCTCGATGGCCTGGTGCAGACCCTCGTTGTAGCGGCGCCCGACCAGGACCCGGCCGGTGAACTCGTCGACGATGACCACCTCGCCCTCCTCGCTGACGATGTAGTCCTTGCAGCAGTGGAACAGCTCCTTGGCCCGCACCGCGTTGTTGAGATAGCCGACCAGTGCGGAGTTCGCGACCTCGTAGAGGTTGTCGATGCCCAGTTGGTCCTCGACGAACGCGACCCCCTTTTCGTGGACCCCGACCACCCGCTTGCGCTCATCGACCTCGTAGTGCTTGTCCCGTACCATCAGCGTTGCGAGCCGCGCGAATTCGGCGTACCACATCGTTGACCCCTCGGCCGGCCCGGAGATGATCAGGGGCGTTCTCGCCTCGTCGATGAGAATCGAGTCGACCTCGTCGACGATCGCGTATCGGTGGCCGCGCTGAACCAGGTCGGCCGGCGAGTGCGCCATGTTGTCGCGCAGGTAGTCGAAACCGAACTCGTTGTTGGTGCCGTAGGTGATGTCGGCGGCGTAGGCCGCCCTCCTCTGGTCGGGCTTCATTTCTGCGACGACGACGCCGACTTTCAGCCCGAGGAAACGGTGCACCCGGCCCATCTGTTCGGCATCCCGCTTGGCGAGGTAGTCGTTGACGGTCACGACGTGCACACCCCCACCGCTGAATGCGTTGAGGTAGGCCGGCATGACACAGGCGAGCGTCTTGCCCTCTCCGGTCATCATCTCGGCGATGTGCCCGTAATGCAGGGCCGCACCTCCCATCACCTGCACGTCGTAGGGGCGTAGCTCCAGCACCCGCCACGCGGCCTCACGGGCCACGGCGAACGCCTCGGGCAGGAGGGCCTCGAGACTTTCCCCGGCCGCGTGTCGGCGCTCGAATTCTGCGGTCTTGGCCTTCAGCTCGGCGTCCGTGAGTTTCTCGACATCCTCGGCGAGCCCGCCGATCGCCTCGACGACGGCGTTCAGGCGCTTGACCATCCGGCCTTCGCCTAACCGGAGCAGCTTTGCGAACACGGCTCTGAACTGCTGTGACTATGCCGGGTCTTCGGCGCACACCAAGGCGCGGCCCTCAAAAGCGTCGCTCACCTCAACATCGTGCCGATTCTCCGGCGCCGACCGGTACGACCAAGCGTCCGTTTCGGTGAGGTCTTTCGACCCTAACAACCCCCGGGGGTATGGGCGTTGACTCCCATGAAACACGGTGTCGGCCTTGACAGCAAACGGGGGTCGCGGCACGTGGGCACCTCATGCGCGAGAAATGCATCATGACGAACGAGCTCTACGTCCTCGACAAGGCCGAGGTAGCCATCTCGGTGGGTGGCATGACGTCGGGCAGCACCGTCTTACCGCGGGACGCGGGGCCGGGCATCGAGGCTCGGCCCCGCGTCGTACACCCAAGCCGATATCAACCCCCGCTATCGAGTCTTTGCGTTATCAACAACGGGCAGAGAACCGTTCGGGACCATCGAGCCAGGCCGTCCGACGCGCCCGGTGGTAACCACCGCTAAATGATGAGCGCACCAACTTATTTGGAATCGGTGATATCTCGCCGAATCGCAGACCGTCCGTGCCCGTGTACCGCGGTCCGGTCAGCTGGATCGCCGACCAAAGTTTCGTTCCGGGGACCAAGGACCCTATTACCCATACGGGTATGGGCGTTGACTGCAGCGAAGAACTCGACCAGCACGACAGTCAACTTGCGGCCGTTTGCCGCAGCTGTCGGGCTGGGATTGCCATTCCCACTCCAGGAGTAAGACATGACCACCTCCCCCGACGTCTCACGCCGAGAGTCCGCTGAGAAGTCCAAGGCTGCAGCGTCGCAGACGGTGAAGTGGGAACTGGTTCATGCCGAGCCGGGCTCGCTGGTGTTCGCGGTGCCGGGCCTCAAACCCACACACCCGCTGGTGCGACGCGCCGCACGAGGTTCCAAGGGTTGGACGCCGAGCGGCTCGCTCGAGAGGCACGCCCTCCCAGGGTCGGAGGCATCCGGAGCCCATCCCGCGCTTCAATACGCCCACAACATCGGCCGAGTCGGCGTCTTGGCGGCGGCACTCGGGGTCGGCGCCGCCCTGGCCGCCGCCCAGAAGCCCGCTGTCGCTTGGGCCGAACCCACCGAGACAAACGCGGGCACGACGTCGACCTCGGCGCCGGCGGAGGCGGGCTCGACCACTGAGACGTCGGAGCCCTCCGAAACGCCGTCGGCGCCCGCCAGCACCGTGAGCAGTTCCGGAGGCGCGCAGACGTCAGAGTCCGCCGCCGCCGCCGAGGCCGAAACCTCAACGGAGTCGCCGTCGCAGACCTCGTCGACGGTGTCGGCGCCCGGCGGCACCGGCCCCGAGGTGACAGTGAGCAGCTCGGGCGGCGCGTTGACGTCCGCTGAGGCAGCACAGGAGCCGACCCCGGAAACCATCGCCGAGACACCCGCGACGACCGCTCCGGTCGATTCGGTGCAGGAGGCGCCGGTGCAAGAGGCCACGCCCGCCGCAGCTACGGCCGCGCCGGAGGCCCCGGCACCTGAGATCACGTCGTCGGCCGACACGCCCGAAACGCCGCAGGCGATCACGCCGGAAACCCCGGAGTCGCAAGCGAGCTCACGGCTTACCACCGCACCCGCAGCCGCCCCGAGCGTAGCTGTCTCCACCACCGGACCGGCGCCCGTGTCCGCATCCGGCCCGGCAGCCGGCGAATCCCCCACCGCCCTGGTGACCACCAGCGGCGAAGCACTCACCACGGCTGCGAGTGCCGAACCGGCCGCGCTGAGCGTCGCCCCGACTCCGGAGGCTCCGGCGCCGGTCGGGTTCATCAATCGGGTGATCACCACCCTGCTGGCCCCTTTCACCCCCACCTCGGCCACCCCGGCCACCGCCCAAACCCCCGTGCTGTGGGGCGTGTTCGCCTGGGTGCGACGCACCTTCTTCAACTCCACCCCCACCCTGACCTACGACCCCACCACAACCACCCAGGTCGACGACACCATCACCGGCCGGCTCACCGCCGCCGACGCCGACGGCGACACCCTCGCCCTGACCGCCAGCACCCCGGTCAACGGCGGCACCGTAGTCGTCAACTCCGACGGCACCTTCACCTACACCGCACCCGAAAGCATGTACAACACGGGTGGGACCGACACCTTCACCGTCACCGCCGTCGACACCAGCGCCTACTGGCATATGCACGGATTCTCCGGATTCCTCAACGCCATCACCTTCGGCTGGCTCGGCGACGACGGCCACGACGTCACCACCACCGTGAATGTCACTGTCGCCCCGGTC
This sequence comes from Mycobacterium sp. B14F4, assembly GCF_039871645.1. Classification (NCBI taxonomy): domain Bacteria; kingdom Bacillati; phylum Actinomycetota; class Actinomycetes; order Mycobacteriales; family Mycobacteriaceae; genus Mycobacterium; species Mycobacterium sp. B14F4. The sequence goes on from NZ_JBDPMF010000008.1 coordinate 12,681, forward strand.
AACTCCGCCCCCATCCCCGGCACCCCCGCCTACACCCTCGGGGCTGCCGAACCGTCCACCGGCGCCGTCGCCGGCGAGATGCACGTCACTGACCCCGACCTCGACACCCTCACATACCTCGTGGCCGGCGGACCCGCGGACGGCAACGTCATCCTCAATCCGCTCGACGGCACCTTCACCTACACACCCACCCCCGCCGCCCGTCACGAGGCATCGGCCGAGAACGCCACCCCTGACCAACTCGCCGACAACTTCAACGTCAGCGTCGACGACGGGCACGGCGGCGTGACCTCCGTCCCCGTCGCCGTCTCCATCGACCCGACCAATGTCCCACCGAACATGACTCTGGTTGTTTCAGACCCCAATGCAGAAGGCGCGGTTAATGTTTCGGTCACTGTCACCGACCCCGACACCGACCCCGTCACGTACATCGTGGTACAGAATCCTGCATTCGGAACGCTGACCGCGACCGCAGGCGGCTACACCTATACCCCCAGCGCCGAAGCGCGACATACCGCGGCTGCCACCCCCGGCATCGACACCGACACCTTCCAGCTGCGTGCATCCGACCTGCACCACGGCATCGACACCGAAACCGCCACTGTCACAATCAGTCCCGACAATATCGCCCCGTCCGGTCTGACGCAGACGGTCAACATCCCCGACCCGGTGACCGGAATCGTCACCGGCACCATCACCGGCACGGACGCCGACGGTGACCCGCTGACCTTCACCGGCACCGCCACCACCCCCGAGGGCACCGTGATCGTCGACCCCGACGGCACATTCGCCTACACACCGACGCCTGAGGCCTGCCACGCGGCCGCGTCCGACACCGCCACTCCCGACGAGAAGAGCGACACCTTCGACATCACCGCCGACGACGGACACGGCGGCACCGCCGTCCTCGCGGTCACGGTGCCGATCAGCCCGGTCAACACCGCACCGACCGGCGCCGCAACACCCGGCGCACCGAACCCCGTCACGGGCGTGGTCACCGGCACGATCACCGGCGCCGACACCGACGGGGACCCGCTGACCTACGGCGGCACCGCCACCACCCCCAAAGGCGCCGTCACGGTCGACCCCGCCGGCACCTTCATCTACACCCCGACCCCCGACGCCCGCCACGCCGCGGCCGCCGAGGACGCCACGCCCGATCAAAACGCAGACACCTTCAACGTCACGATCAACGACGCCCACGGCGGCCTGACCTCCGTCGCGGTCACCGTCACGGTCAGTCCGGCCAACAGCGCACCCACCGGCACGGCGGACGTCGACGCCCCCAACCCGGACACGGGCGCGGTCACCGGAACGATCACCGCATCAGACCTCGACAACGACGCACTGACCTTCAGCGGCTCGGCCAGCACCCCCAAGGGCGCTGTCGTCGTCAACTCCGACGGCAGCTTCACCTACACCCCGACCCCTGAGGCACGGCACACCGCGGCCGCCGACACCGCCACGCCCGATCAGAAGGCAGACGCGTTCTCCGTCACAGTCACTGACGGCCACGGCGGGACGACCGCGGTCCCGGTCACCGTCACGATCAGCCCGTCCAACAGCGCGCCGACCGGCACCACCACCGTCAACCCGCCCGACCCGGCCTTCGGGGTGGTTATCGGCGCGGTCACCGGCACCGACACCGACGGCGACGCGTTGACGTTCAGCGGCACCGCCACCACCGCCAAGGGCAGCGTCGTCGTCAACACCGACGGCACCTTCGGCTACACCCCCAATCCGGTTGCGCGCCATGCCGCGGCGGCCGACGGCGCCACCGACGCCGACAAGCAGGACACCTTCGACATCACCATCGCCGACGGCCACGGCGGCCTGACCACGGTTCCGGTGACCGTGGCGATCAGCCCTGCCAACATCGCCCCGTCCGGCACCGCGAACCCCGGCAGCCCTGACCCCGCCACCGGTGTCGTTACCGGCACGGTCACCGGCGCCGACACCGACGGCGACACCTTGACCTACACCGGCAGCACCACCACCGCCAAAGGCACCGTCGACGTCAACACCGACGGCTCCTTCACCTACACGCCCAATTCCGTTGCGCGCCATGCTGCGGCAGCCGACGACGCCACCGACGCCGACAAACAAGACACCTTCACCGTCACCATCGCCGACGCCCACGGCGGCACAACGACCGTGCCCGTGACGGTGACGATCAGCCCCGCCAACGCCGGACCCACCCTGCAGACCACCATCTCAGACCCGAACCCCGATACGGGTGTGGTCACCGGATCGGTCACCGGCACCGACCCCGACGGCGACCCGCTGACCTACACCGGCACCGCCACCACGCCGAAAGGCAGCGTAGTGGTCAACACCGACGGCATCTTCACCTATACGCCCGATCCAGACGCCCGCCACACCGCGGCCGCCGATGACGCCACCCCCGCCGACAAGCAGGACACCTTCACCATCACCGTCACCGACGGGCATGGATTCACCACCGTCGAAACGGTTTTCGTCGCGGTCGACCCCGACAACACCGCGCCGTCGGGCACCGCGACCCCCGGCGCTCCCGACCCCGCCACCGGTGTGGTCACCGGCACCACCATCGGCACCGACCCCGAGGGCGATCCGCTCACTTACAGCGGTAGCACCACCACCTCCAAAGGCGAGGTGGTCGTCAACGCCGACGGCACCTTCACCTACACCCCCACCGACGAAGCGCGCCACACCGCGGCCGCCGACAATGCCACCGAAGCCGACAAGCTGGACAGCTTCGACATCAGCGTCAACGACGCCCACGGCGGCGTGACCGCCGTCCCGGTGACGGTGTCCATCGGCTCGGCCAACGCCGAACCCACACTGCACGTCAACGTTCCCGATCCCGATTCCGCCACCGGAGTGGTCGCCGGCTCGGTCACCGGCACCGACCCGGACGGCGACACCGTGACGACCACCCTGACCGGCGCCTCGGTCAAGGGCAGCGTCACCGTCGACCCCGACGGCACCTTCACCTACACCCCCACCGACGAGGCCCGCCACGCTGCCGCGGCCGACACCGCATCACCCGCCGACAAGCTCGACACCTTCATCGTCACGGTCAACGACGGATACGGCTTCTCCACGCCCGTCATCATTTTCGTTTCGGTCAGTCCTAGCAACACGGCACCCAGCGGCGCCTACACGTCCGGCGACCCCGACCCCGCGACCGGCGCGGTCACCGGCACCGTCACCGGCAGCGACGCAGACGACGACATGCTGAGCTACACCGGCACTGCCACCACGCCCAAGGGCAGCGTCGTCGTCAACCCGGACGGCACCTTCGACTACACGCCGACGCCTGTGGCTCGCCACGCTGCGGCCGCCGACGGCGCCACCGACGCCGACAAGCAGGACACCTTCGACGTCATCGTCAACGACGGCCACGGCGCGACGACGCCGGTGTCGGTCACGGTGACCGTGGGGTCGGCCAATGCCGCACCGACCGTGAATCCCTCTGTGGCACAACCTGATCTGACGAGCGGACTGGTCAGCGGGTCGATGAATGTCGCGGATTCCGACGGCGACACCGTGACGTACACCGTCACGGCCACCCCGGGCAAGGGCAGCGTCACCGTCAACCCCGACGGCACCTTCGAATACTCGCCCACGCCGGAGGCCCGCCACGTCGCGGCCGCAGACGGCGCCACCGACGCCGACAAACAAGACACCTTCACCGTCACCGTCAACGACGCCCACGGCGGGGTCGTCACCGTACCGGTCAGCGTGGCGGTCGGCCCGGCCAACGCCGCCCCGGCCGGCGTGCCGACGTTCGGCCAGCCCGGCACCGACGGGCTGGTCAGCGGATCGCTGAACGTCACCGACACCGACGGCGACACCCTCATCCACACCCTCACCGGCGACGCCGCGCACGGCGCGGTCGTGGTCAACCCCGACGGCACCTTCACCTACGCCCCGCAGAACAGCGCGCGCCTCAACGCGGCCAACACCGCAGGCGTGGACACCGACAGCTTCACCGTCACCGTCTCCGACGGCCACGGCGGCACCACCGACATCATCGTGGCCGCGGTCCCCGTTGCACCCGCGGACGCCGTCGTCACTGCCACCATCCCAGGTTTCACAAACCCGCAGCAGGTGGCGGTCAGCCCCGACGGCACCCACGCCTACGTCACCAACTACTGGGGCAACTCGGTGTCGGTGATCGACACCGCCACCAACACCGTCACCGCCACCATCCCCGTCGGCCAAAGACCGCACCTTGTGACGGTCAGCCCCGACGGCACCCACGCCTACGTCACCAACTACTGGGGCAACTCGGTGTCGGTGATCGACACCGCCACCAACACCGTCACCGCCACTATCCCGGGCTTCGACGGACCGATTGGGGTGGCGGTCAGCCCCGACGGCAGCCAGACCTACGTGACCAGCCGCAACAACACCGTGGCAGTGATTGATACCGCGACTAATACCGTCACCGCCATCATCCCGGTCGGCAGCAACCCGCAGCAGGTGGCGGTCACCCCCGACGGCACCAACGCCTACGTCGCCAACACCAACGCCGGCACCGTGTCGGTGATCGACACCACCACCAACACCGTCACCGCCACTATCCCCGGCTTCACCACCCCGTACGGGGTGGCGGTCAGCCCCGACGGCGCCTACGCCTACGTCACCGATTACACCAGCAACATCGTGTCAGTTATCGACACCGCGACCAACACCGTCACCGCCACCATCCCTATCGGCGATTATCCGTACGGGGTGGCGGTCAGCCCTGACGGCAGCCTTGTCTACGTCGCCAATTTGTCGAGCAACACCGTGTCGGTGATCGACACCGCCACCAACACGGTCATCGATACCGTGCCGGGCTTCAACAGCCCGGCAGGGCTGGCGGTCAGCCCCGACGGCACCTATGCCTACGTCACCAATGTGACCACCAACACCGTGTCGGTGCTCTCCCTCGTGCCGGCCGCACCCGACGCCAGCACCACGGTCAGCACCCCGGACCCGGCGACCGGCGACGTCACCGTGACGCTGACCGCCAGCGACCCCGAAGGCGACCCCCTGACCGTCACCAACACCGCGCCGTCGAAGGGCAGCGTCGAGGGCGTCGACAATCTCGACGGGACCTGGACCTACACCTACACACCGACCGACGACGCCCGCCACGACGCCGCCGCTGACGCCGCGACACCGACCGACAAGCAGGACACCTTCACTATCAGCGTCACCGACGTGCTCGGTGGCACCGCTGTGCTGCCGGTGCTGGTGTCCATCAGCCCGCTCAACCTCGCTCCCGTCGGCGGCACCTCCGCCTCCGGTACCCCCGACCCGGTCACCGGCAAGGTCACCGGGACGATCAGCGGCGTCACCGACCCCGACGGAGACTCGCTGACCTACACCGGGGCCACCACCGCCAAGGGCAGCGTGACCGTCAGCCCCGACGGCACCTTCACCTACACCCCCACCCCCGAGGCCCGCCACACCGCCGCCGCCGACACCGCCGGCCCAGAAGACATGACCGACAGTCTCACCGTCGCCGTCGGCGACGGCCACGGCGGCAGCATCGGTGTGCCGGTCAGCGTGGACATCAGCCCGGCCAACGTCGCGCCCGCCGGTGTGACGGCCAACCCCGGCACCCCCGACCCCACCACCGGTGTGGTCACCGGATCGGTCACCGCCACCGACCCCGACAACGACCCGCTGACCTTCACCGGCACCACCACCACCGCCAAGGGCAGCGTCGTCGTCAACGCCGACGGGTCGTTCACCTACACCCCCACCGATGCTGCCCGCCACCTCGCGGCCGCCGACACCGCTTCTGCGGCAGACAAACTCGACGAGTTCACCGTCACCGTCGACGACGGCCACGGCGGCACCGTGAGCGTGATCGTCGGCGTGGACATCAGCCCGGCCAACACCGCCCCGGCCGCCAGCCACACCGTCACCGCGCCCGACCCCGACACCGGGGTGGTCACCGGATCGGTCACCGGCACCGACCCCGACAACGACACCTTGTCCTACACCGGCACCGGCGCCACCGCCAAGGGCAACCTGATCGTCAACGCCGACGGATCGTTCACCTACACCCCCACCGACGACGCCCGCCACGACGCGGCCGCCGACACCGCCACCGACGCCGAAAAGCTGGACGAGTTCACCGTCACCGTCGATGACGGCCACGGCGGCGCCACCGCCGTGCCGATCAGCGTGACCATCGACCCCGACAACGCGCTGCCGGCCGCCGACCACACTGTCAACGCCCCCGACCCGGCCACCGGCGTGGTCACCGGCACAGTCACCGCCACCGACCCCGACAACGACACCTTGTCCTACACCGGCACCACCACCACCGCCAAGGGCAGCATCACCGTCAACACCGACGGATCGTTCACCTACACCCCCAGCGCCGATGCGCGCCACCTCGCGGCCGACGAGAACGCCTCTGCGACGGACAAACTCGACACCTTCACCATCACCGTCGACGACGCCCACGGCGGCACCGCCACCGTCCCCATCACCGTCACCATCACACCCGCCAACACCGCACCGACCATCGCGCCAACCAACACCGACCCCGATGTCCTCACCGGGCTGGTCACCGGGTCGCTGAATGGTGCCGATACCGACAACGACACCATCACCTACACCCTCAACACCGGCCCGGCCAAGGGCACGGTCACGGTCAACCCCGACGGCTCGTTCAGCTATGACCCGACCGACTTAGCTCGCCTCCAGGCCAACCTCACCCCCGAAGCCGATACCGACACGTTCACTGTGACCGTCGACGACGGGCACGGCGGCGCCAGTCAGGTCGACGTCGCGGTCCCGGTCGGCGCCGGGCAAGCCACGGTCACCGACACCATTCCGGTCGGAAGCGGTTCGGGATCTGTGATGAACAGCGGCGACGTCATTTACGTTGGTGCCGGCAACTCGGTGTCGGTGATCGACAGCACCACCAATACCGTCATCGACACGATCTCTGTCAGCAATCCGTCAGGCCTGGCGGTCAGCGGCGACCGCCTCTACGTCTCGAATTGGAGCAGCAGCACGGTGACGGTGATCGACACCACCACCAACGATGTCGTCACGACCATCCCGATGGGGGGCAACTGGTACCGCCCCATGAGCTCGGCGGTCAGCGGCGACCATCTCTACGTCGCCAACTACGGCAACCCCTCCTGGGAACCCGGCTCCACCGTGACCGTCGTCGACCTGGCCACCAACACTGTGGTCACCAGGATCTCAACCGGCTCCTACCCATACGGCGTCGCGGCAAGCGGCGACCACGTGTACGTCACGAATTCCGGTAGCGGCACCGTCTCGGTGATCGACACCGCCACCAACACCGTCACCAACACCATCACGGTCGGCAGCCGTCCGATGGGCGCGACGGTCCACGGCGATCGCCTCTACATCACCAATTTCAACAGCAACACGGTGACGGTGATCGACACCACCACCAATGCCGTGGTCGGCGACCCGATCCCGGTCGGTCGCCAGCCGTACGCAATAGCGTTCAGCCCCGACGGCAGCCTCGCCTACGTGGCCAACTACGGCGACGGCACCGTGACGGTGATCGATCCCACCACCAACGTGGTGGTCGACGCCGACGCCACGACTGCCGGCGTCAATCCCATCCATGTCGGCGGCGCTCCGGCCGGTGTTGCGTTCAGCCCCAACGGCAGCGCGTACCTTAGCGACTCGGTCGGCACCAACGTCTCGGTCGTCACGATCGAGCAGAACGGCCCGCCGGTGGCCAGCGACCCCGCGTACACCATTGACACGGTGCATGCCGACACCGGCATCGTCGACGGCGCGGTTCACGTCACCGACCCGAACAACGACACGCTGACCTACTCCGCCCCGGCGACCACCGGCAAGGGCGGCAGTGTGACGGTGACGCCCACAGGGTCGTTCACCTACACCCCGACCGCGGAAGCCCGCCATGCCGCCTCGGCCGACGGCGCCTCGGAAGCGGACCGGCAAGACAGCTTCACCGTAACCGTCGACGACGGCCGCGGTGGGACTGTCGCCGTCCCTGTGGTTGTCACGATCAGTCCCGTCAACGCCGATCCAGTCAGCAGCGGGCCGACGGTCGGCAACCCCAACGGGGCAGGTGTCGTGGCGGGATCGCTCAACGTCACCGATATCGAAGCCGACGCCCTGACCTATCACCTCAGCACGGCACCAACCTTCGGGCGGGTCACCATCGACCCGTTGACTGGCGCCTACACCTACACGCCCTACACCAACGCCCGCCTAATCGCATACACCACGCCCGCGCAAGAGGCTGACACCTTCACGGTAACCGTGACCGATGGCCACGGCGGCTCCACCGAGGTCAGCGTGGTCGCCGTCCCGGTTTCGCCCGCCGACGCCGTCCTCACTGAAAGCGTCGCTACAGGTTCCGGATCGTACGGGGTGGCAGTCAACCCGGCCGGCACCCGCGCTTACGTCGTCAATCAGGTCAGCGGCTCGGTGTCGGTGGTCGACACCGCCACCGATACCGTCACCGCCACCATCCCCGTCGGCGTTGGCCCCCGTGGCGTTGCAGTCACACCGGACGGCAGTTACGCCTACGTCACGAATTACGGCAGCCACACGGTGTCAGTGATCGACACCGCCCTCAATTCGGTGGCTGCCACGATCGCGGTCGGTGGCAATCCACAAGGGGTGGCCATCAGCCCCGACGGCACTCGCGCCTTCGTCGTCAACAGCCAGAGTGGCTCTGTGACAGTCATCAACACCGCCGATAACACCGTGGTCACAACCATTGCCGTCGACCCCTATGGCGGCGGTGATCCGATCGGGGTCGCGGTCAGCCCTGATGGCACCCGGGCTTACGTGACGAGAGCCGAGAAGAACAACGTCGCGGTAATCGATACCGCCACTAACACGGTGATCGCCACCATTCCTGGGATGGCTTGGCCGCACGGGGTGGCGGTCAGCCCCGACGGCACCCGGGCCTATGTCGCAAACACCAGTAGTTACTCGGTGTCGGTGATCGACACCGGCACCAATTCGGTCATCGCCACGGTCCCCGTAGCCGGCAGGCCATCCCAGGTGGCGGTCAGTCCGGACGGCACGATCGTTTACGTCTCACCGCTCGACGGCAGCAACTCGGTCTCGTTGATCGACACCGCGACGAACACTGTCGTGGACACGGTGGCCTTCCCCGCCGGTGCCCGACTGCCAGGTGTGGCGACCAGTCCCGACGGTATTCACGCCTATGTCACCAACAACACCTCCGGCACCGTGTCGGTGATCTCCATCGGGCACAACGATGCCCCGGTGGTCGCCGATCCCGCGTACACCGTTGAGACGGCCCAACCGCACACCGGCATCGTCGGCGGCGTGTTGCACGTCACCGACCCCGACGGCGACTTGCTGAGCTACGCCGTGACGGCGGCGCCGACCCAAGGCACGGTCACCGTCAACCCGGACGGGTCGTTCAGCTATGACCCGACCGACGCGGCCCGCCTGCATGCCGGCCCGACCGACACCGACGGGTTCACCGTCACCGTCTCCGACGGCTATGGCGCGAGCACCCCCGTCACTGTCACCGGAATTCCCATCACACCAGCGCAATTCGCCGACATCGCCGACATCCCGGTCGGCAACAACCCGTTCACGACGGCGGTCAGCCCCGACGGCGCCCGCGCTTACGTGACCAACTTCGACAGCAACACGGTGTCCGTGGTCGACACGGCACGCAACACCGTAATAGCCACCATCCCGGTCGGCACCGGCCCACTCGGGGTGGCGGTCACTCCTAACGGCACCCGCGCCTACGTCGCGAATAGCGGCTCCAGCACGGTGACGGTGATCGACACCGCCACCAATGGGACCAGCACCATCAACCTCGGCCCCGCCGGCGGTGGCTCTCCATGGGCGGTGGCGATCAGCCCGGACGGCACCCGGGTCTACGTCACCAACCCCGGAAGCGGCCTCGTGTCGGTGATCGACACCGCAACCAACACCGTGATCGACACCAATCCCGGCATGGGCGGTGTTCAAAGCATCTACGTCGCCGGTCAACCGCGTTCAATTGCGTTGAGTCCCGACGGCACCCGCGCCTACGTCGGCAACGTGAGCAACAACAAGGTTTCGGTGATCAACACCGCAACCTACGCCGTCACCGACACCATCAATGTGGTCGCGCCGTACGGGGTGGCCGTCAGCCCAGACGGCACCCGTGCCTACGTCACCGCCAACTACAACTCGGTCTCGGTGATCAACACCGCCAACAACTCTGTCATCGCCACCATCGACGTCGGCAGCAGCCCCAACGCGGTGACTGTCAGCCCAGACGGCAGTCTCGCCTACGTCACCAAGCCCTCGAGCGGTACCGTCGCGGTGATCGACGCCACATCCAATGCGGTCACCAACACGATCGCGGTCGGCAGCAGCCCCAACGCGGTGACGGTCAGCCCCGACGGCGGCCGTCTATATGTCACCCACTCCGGCACGCGCCCGGTATCGGTCATCTCGCTGGCCGGCAACACCGCGCCAGTGGCGGCTGATCCCGCCTCCACCGTGGACAACGTGAACACGGCGACGGGGATCGTCAATGGGTCGATGAATGTCAGCGATGCAGACGACGACACGCTGAGTTACGCCGTGACCACGGCCCCGACCGACGGCAAGGTGACCTTCGGCCCGAACGGGTCGTTCACCTATGACCCCAATGATGCTGCGCGCCTTCACGCGCAAGAAACCCCTGGCACGGACGCGGACGGCTTCACTGTCACCGCCACCGACGGCTACGGAGGCGCCACACCCGTCACCGTCACGGGTCTCCCGATTTCGCCGGCGGAAGCGACTGTCAAAGCGGCCGCCTCGGTCGGCAGCAGCCCGACCGTCGTGACAGTGAGCCCCGACGGTGCCCGCGCCTACGTCGCCAACCCAGGTGGCGGCACCGTGTCGGTTGTCAACACCGCCACCAACGGCGTCATCCATACGATCACCGTCGGCGGGAACCCGAACGGGCTCGCCCTCAGCCCTGACGGCACCCGGCTCTATGTGCCGAACACGACGAACGGCACCCTGTCGGTGTACGACACCAGCAGCTACAACCGTGTCGGCGTCGTGGGTGGTATGTATAACCCCGCCGCCATCGCAGTCAACCCGGCCGGTACGCGGGCGTACGTTGCGAACTGGGGCACCAATTTGGTGTCGGTAGTCAATACCACCAATAACACCCTCGTCACCAACATCAGCCTCAACGCCTATGTGGGCGGCTTAGCGGTCAGCCCGGACGGCACGCGAGTTTACGTCGCCAATAACAATGCAAATTCAGTGTCGGTGATCGACACCGCCACCAACACCGTGATCGGGACCCCGATCCCGGTCGGCTACTCACCATATGACGTCGCGTTCAGCCCCGACGGCACGCGCGCCTACGTGTTGAACAGCAACGGCAACTCGGTGTCGGTGATCGATACCGCCACCCGCGTCGTCACCGCGACGATCACGGTCGGCTCGCCACAAGGGTTGACCCTGAGCCCCGACGGCAGCCTCTTGTACGTCTCCAGGAGGGGCGGCAGCAACTCGGTGACAGTGATCGACACCGCCACCAATTCCGCGATCGGCGGCCCGATCCCGGTCGGAAACTCACCGGCGGACATGGCGGTCAGTCCCGACGGCAGCCGCATCTACGTCACCAACTCAGCCAGCAACAGCGTGTCGGTGATTCACCTGGTGGGCAACAGCGCGCCAGTGGCCGGTTCCCCGGCCTACTCGATCGACGGAGTGAACTCAACGACCGGTGCCGTCATGGGATCAGTGCACGCTACCGATCCCGATGGCGACACGCTTGGTTACAGCGCGGTCGTACCAGCCGAAGGCCAACTGGTATTTGACCAGGCTGGCCACTTCACGTTCATTCCTTCGGACGCGCTTCGGCTTCGCGCCGGCGTGACTCCCGAAACCGACACCATGACCTTCACTATCAACGTGACCGACAGTCATAACGCCACCACCGCCGTGCCGATCAACGTCCAGCTGTTGCCAGCGACCGCAACCGTCACCGACACGATTTCGGTGTCCCCGCTGCCGGTAACGGTCGCGCTGCGACCAGGCAGCACCACGGGTTACGTCGTTATCGGGAGCAACAACACGTTGGCGGTGATCGACACCACCAGTAACCAGGTCGTGACGTACATTCCCGTCGGCATCAACCCATTTGGCGTGGCCGTCAGCCCCAACGGCACCCGCGCCTATGTCACCAACAGCGGCAGCAACACGGTGACGGTGATCGACACCAAGACCAACGGCACCACTTCCTTCTATACCGGCGGCGCCAGCCCATATGCCGTCGCGTTCAGCCCCGACAGCAGCCACGCCTACGTGACCAACAGCGGTAGCAACACCGTGTCGATCATCAACACGGCGAACAACGCGGTGGAGGGTACTGTCCTCGTCGCCCCGAATCCGAAAGGGATCGCAATCAGTCCAGACGGCACGCGGGCTTACGTCGCGAGCCAAATTGGCGTCGTGTCGGTGATCGATATCGGCTCGCGCGCCGTCACTCCCATCTCGGGCTTCGACGCTCCCGTCGGGGTGACGTTGAGCCCCGATGGCGCGTTCGCCTACATCGTCAACAGCGGCGACGGCACTGTTTCGGTGATCGACACCACCGACAACAGCATCATCACCAACATTCCAACTGGTGGTGTGAACCCACAACTGGCCGCGATCGGTGGTGACGGCAGCCTGCTCTACGTGGTCAACAACGGCAGCGGCACGGTGTCGGTGATCGACACCTTCAACTACGCCGTGATCACCACCATCCCGGTGGGTAATCTCCCAGTTGGGGTAACCGTCAGCGCCGACGGCGATCACGTCTACGTCGCGAACAGCAACGGCTCCACGGTGTCGGTCATCTCGGTCGCCCCGAGCGGACTCTAGGAATCGATGGCACCTCGCGTGCCGCTTCTAGGCAGACTCGCGCGCGAGTCGCGGTGCCAGGGTTGCACGATCGCGAATACTGTTGAGCCGCAGTCTCAGCTGTCTGAGTTGTCGTGAAGGTCGGCGGACAACAACACCACCGAATGTGCGCGGACCTGATACGTCGTGCCCGAGACCGGCTGTGCGCTCACGAGATCCGCGACATCGTCGGGCGAGTCCAGCGCCGTGTCGGCGACCCGCCGCCACGGCAACTCCGGCTCGGCGACCGGAGGCAGCTCGAAATCCATCGACTCTTCGGAGCTGTTGAGCATCGCGTGCACCATCCGTGTGCCGATCACGCTGCGCACGGTTACCGCCAGTGTGCGGGAATCGTCCGACCAGTCGGGCCGATAGAGCTGAGGACCGTGGAACTGCACCAACGAACGGGTCAGGAACTCCCGCAGCGGCAGCCCGTGCATCACCCGGGTCATGTCGAGCTCGAGCCGCACGTCGATCAGCTTCTCGACGAATCGTCGGATATCGGCGTGGCGGTCCGTCAAAGACCAGTCGAACCAACTGATTTCGTTGTCCTGGCAGTAGGGGTTGTTGTTGCCCATCTGCGTTCGCCGGACCTCGTCGCCCATGACGATCATCGGCACACCCATCGCGATCAAGGTGATTCCCAGCAGGTTCTTCACCAGCCGAGTCCGCAGGTGCTCAATCGAAGGATCGTCGGACGGTCCTTCGACCCCGCAGTTGGTGGAGTAGTTGTCGTCGGCGCCATCGCTGTTGTGAGCGAGGTTGCCCTCATTGTGTTTTCGCGCATAGCTGACGAGGTCGTTGAGCGTGAAGCCGTCGTGACATGCGACGAAGTTGATGCTGTGCTCGACCTCGGCGGGACGATGCCCGAACAGGTCCGGACTGCCCAGCAGCCGGTTGGGCAGCAGCGCCACCGTGCCGGGGTCACCGCGCACGAACCTGCGGACCTCGTCACGGAACTTGCCGTTCCATTCCCGCCAGCGGTCGCCGACGAACGATCCGAGCTGGTACAGCCCGGCGACGTCCCAGGCCTCCGCGATCACCTTGGTTCCTGCCAGCACCGGATCGCTCTCGATCTCCCAAATGATCGGCGGATCGGCCATGGGAGCGCCGCGATCGTCGCGCGTCATGGCCGAGGCGAGGTCGAACCGGAAACCGTCCACGTGCATCTGATCCACCCAGTGATGCAGCGCGTCGATGATCATGCGCCGCACCACAGAGTTGTTGGCGTTCACGGTGTTACCGCATCCGGTGACGTCCAGATAGCTCGCTGGGTGAGTCGGATCGAGGATGTAATAGGTCTCGTTGTCCAGCCCACGCCAGCAGAACGTCGGACCGTCAGCCCCACCCTCGGCCGTGTGGTTGAACACGACATCGAGGATCACCTCGATTCCGGCCCGGTGCAGTTCCTTGACCATGTCCCGGAATTCATCCAACGCGCCGAGAGGGTCGCCGGACGACGCGTAGGCGGCGTGCGGGGCGAAGAACGACACCGGGCTGTAGCCCCAGTAGTTGACCAGTCCGGGCGGCGCGTCCTGCGGATCGAAGGCCAGCACCGGCATCAGCTCGACCGCGGTGATCCCCAGCGAGCGCAGATACGGGATCTTGGCCACCAGCCCCGCGTACGTGCCGGCGAGCGCAGGAGCCAGTTCGCTGTTGGGGTGGGCGGTGAAGCCGCGGACATGCAGCTCGTAGATGACGGTGCGCGCGAACGGCCGCCCGAGAGGGACATCCCCTTCCCAGTCGTAGCCCGAAAGATCGGCCACGACACTCTTCATCGCGGTACGCGCATCCCGATCCGCGAGCGTGCCGGCCATCCGGTCGTAGGCCGCGGGCACCGCTACCGCGAGGCCGTACGGATCCAGAAGGATGGCCGACGTGTCGTGGACGCGCCAGGCGTAGACCTGCCCCGGCCCGATGTCGGGCACGAACACATGCCAGTAGTAGGCCGTCCGATTCCGTTGGCGGTCCAGCTCAATCACGCGCGCCGGCCGCGCGTCGTCGACGTCGTCGAACAACAACAGATCCAGCCGCGATGCAGTGCGCGACCACACCGAGAAGTTGGTGCCGCCATCGCCCCACTGAGCACCCAACGGGTAGGCACGGCCCGCGGCCACACTGCGACCCATGGTTTTCATTGTGAAGCGAGTCGGGCCGCCAGCAGGTCGATTTCGTGGCGTGCAGCCATCGCACGCGGAGAAATCTGAGCCGAATGGCCCTAGTCCCGGATCAACCGACAGCGGATTCTCGAGGGATCATCGACATCCAACATCGGGAGCGCGATCATGACCGAGAAATCCGAAAAGAACGCGGCGGCCACCGCCCAAACAGTGGTGGAGCGGGCGGCGGACTTGTCCGACGAGGTGCTCAAGTCGGTCGAGGCCGGACAGCGGGCCGCGATCGAGGCGGTGCGCAAGTTCGTCGACACCGTCGATGAGGCGATGCCGGCGAAAGAGGACCGCCCGGCAGGGCGCGAAACCGTGATCGATGCAGCGCTGGACATGGCCGACCGACTGGTCACGACTCAGTACGAGTTCCTGCGCAGCGTTGTGCGCAGCGCGGACCGGTCACTGCGCAAGCCCGACGATTCGCATGGGTGACGACTCACCACGCCCACGCCATGACGGGTACCTATGACGCCATCAGCATCGGGTCCGGTCTGGGTGGCCTGACTGCGGCCGCGCTGTACGCGCGTGCGGGCCACCGCGTGCTGGTTCTCGAGCGCAGCGACCAGTTCGGCGGAGCCGCAACGACCTACCGGCGCGGAGAGCTCACCATCGAAGCCTCGCTGCACGAGACCGCCGACCTGAGCGATCCGGCCGACCCGAAAGCCCGCATCCTGCGAGCCCTCGGCATTTCCGATGACCTGGAGTTCGTGCCGGTCGGCGCCTTCTACGAAGTGCGCGGTCGGCTGTTCGACCCGCCGTTCCTCCTACCGCACGGTTTCGACGCCGCCGAGGCGGCGCTCGTCGCCCGCTTACCGGACCATCGCCGCGCTTTGCGCGAGTTCTTCCGACGGCTGCGGGCTATTCAACAGGCGATGTCCGTCGTCGGCGAGCAGCACGACACCCTGTGGTGGTTCCTGCACGCGCCCGAACTGCCTCTCAAGCTGTGGCCCCTGCTGCGCGATGGCCGGTCGAGCCTCGCGGACGTGTTCGACCGCCTGTTCGGCGACGACGAGCTTCCCAAGCTCGCCCTCGCCGCCAACCTCGGCTACTACGCCGATGACCCCGACCGGCTGTGGTGGCTGGTCTATGCGATTGCGCAGGGCGGCTACCTCGGCAGCGGCGGCACGTACATCCGGGGCGGCTCGGGCAGGCTCAGCGAGCTTCTCGTTGATGTCGTCGAGGCCGAACGGGGTGCGGCGCGCACGGGCCGCACGGTGACCGAGATCCTTCTCGACGATGAAGGCCGCGCGGTCGGTGTCGCACACACCGCAGCCGATGGCAGCGACCGCACCATCGACCGCGCACCGGTCCTGTTCGGCAACGCCGCTCCGACGGTCCTCGCCGATGCGTTACCGCCCGACGCGCGTCAGGAGTTCACCGCGCATTACCAACACCGCGGTCCGTCGATCTCGTTGTTCTCCATCGCGCTCGGCCTGAACCGACCACCCCGCGAACTGGGGATGACGTGTTACTCGACCATGCTGTTGCCGGACTGGATCAACTCCATTTCGGACTACTCCCGATGCGCCGAACTCTTGGCGGGACCGCCAGGAGAACAGATGCCCGCGGTGGCCGTCGTGGACTACAGCGCAATCGACAGCGGCTTGAATCCCGAGGGATTGCACCTGGTTTCGGTTGGCGGCGTGGACCGCATGGCGAATTGGGACGGGCTTGACGACGAGGCATACCACGCCCACCGCAGCGCCTGGTGCGATGCGATCGTCACCGAAGTCGACCGCTACTATCCCGGGTTCGCCGACGCCGTCGTGCAGGCCGACATGGCGACCGCCGTGACCATGCACCGCTACCTCAACACCCCCGGAGGGGCGGTCTACGGTTTCTCTCCGGAGCCACCACGGGGGCGGCCCTCGCTCGGCTCCGAGACAGGCGTCACGACCACTGTCCCCGGGCTCCTGTTGGCGTCCAGCTTCGGCGGCTTCGGCGGCTTCACCGGGGCCATGACGACCGGCATGCTGGCGGCCAGGGCGGCCGTCAAGTCGCGCCAGCCCTAGCTCGCCTCGGGCGTATCGCCGTAGTAGCCCGCCCGCAGCAGCGCGGTGATCTCGCTGACCAGCGGCATCCGGGGGTTGGTCCTGTTGCTCAGATCCTCGAAGGCCGTCATCGCGAGTCCGTCGAGGGCCGAGAGGAATTCGTTCTCGGGGACGCCGTAGTCCTTCAGCGATCGTGGCATGTCGAGTCGGTCGAGCAGGTCCTCGACGCCGCTGAACAGTCGCTCCCGGCAGTCTTGCGGGTCGTGCCCACCGAAGACAAGCGCGCCGAGTTGGGCGTACTTCTCGGGCACCACATATGCCGAATACCCCGGCGCCGGCATGAACTTGCTCGGCAGGCTGGAGTTGTAGCGCAGCACGTGGGGCAGGAAGATCCCGTTGGCCCGGCCGTGCGCGATACCGAACCTCGCCCCGACGGCGTGCGCCAGCGCATGATTGGTGCCGACGAACGCGTTCGAGAACGCCAACCCCGCCAGCGTCGCCGCGTTCGACATGTCGGTGCGCGCCGACATGTCCTCCGGATCGGCGTACGCCCGGGGCAGCGCGTCGAAGATCAGCCGCACCGCCTGCGCACACAACGCATCCGTGTAGGACGACGCAAAGATCGAGATCACCGCCTCCAGGGCGTGCGTCAACGCGTCGACACCGGTATCGGCTGTCAGCGTCGGCGGCATCGACGCCGTCAGGACCGGGTCGACGATCGCCAGGTCGGGCACCAGGCTGTAGTCGACCAGCGTCTCCTTGCGACCGCCCACGGTCAGCACGGCCGCCGGTGACACTTCCGAGCCGGTGCCCGAAGTCGTTGGGATCGCGACCAATTCGAGGCGGTGCCGATCGGTCGGGAATTCGGCCACCCGCTTGCGGGGATCCAGGAACGGCATCGTCAGCTCGTCCAGCGTCTTCTCCGGATGCTCGTAGAACAACCGCATCGCCTTCGCGGCGTCCAGCACCGACCCGCCGCCGACGGCGATCAGCACGTCGGGCTCGGCGCGCTGGATCAGCGCCACCCCGCGCCGGATCGTCGCCTCGTCGGGCTCCGGCGTCACCTCGCTGAACACCTGCACGTGATGGGTGCGCAGCTTGCTGCGCACCTGATCCACCACGCCACGCTCCTCGCTCAGCGCGTCGGTGATCACGACGGCCGTTTCACAGTCGAGATCGCGCAGGTTGTCCAGCGCCCCCTCGTTGAAGTACGTGTTCGACGGCACCCGGAACCACTGCGGCGGAGTGCGCCGGTGCGCAACGGTTTTGATGTTGAGCAGCTGCCGGTAGTTGACGTTCTCGGTGGTGCTCGAGCCGCCCCAGGTGCCGCAGCCCAGCGAGAACGTCGGCGTCAGGTTGTTGTAGATGCCGCCGAGCGCGCCGACCGCGGTTGGAGCGTTGACGAGGATGCGCCCCGTGCGCACCGCCAGGCTGTAGGCGTCGACGACGTCGTCGTCGTTGGCGTAGATCGCCGAGGTGTGCCCCAGTCCCCCGTGCTCGGTGACCAGCACGGCCGCGTCGATACCGTGCTGGACGCTGCGCGCCCGCACCAGTCCCAGCACCGGCATCAGCTTCTCGGCCACCAGCGGATGCGCGGCGAGTTCGTCGAGATCGGACGGCAGCGGCGCGAGCAACACCTTCACCGTCGGTGACACCGTGAAGCCGGCCCGGGCGGCGAGTTCGGACGCCTTCTGCCCCACGGCATCCAGCGAGACCTTGTCACCGCAGCCGAACGCGAATTCCGCGATCTTGTCGGCCTCGTCGGGGGTGAGCAGGCGCGCGCCCATCCGCTCGAACTCCGCGACGACCTCGTCGTAGATCTCGTCGTCGATGATGCATGTCTGCTCGGCCGGACAGATCACCGACGAGTCGAACGTCTTCGAGATCAGCATGTCGACGACGGCGCCCTTGATGTCGGCCGTCTTGTGGATGTAGATCGGCGCGTTGCCGGGTCCGACGCTGATACCCGGCTTCCCGGAAGCGTTGGCGAGCGCGACGATCTTCGGTCCGCCGGTCACCCAGACGAAGTCGACCTTGGGGTGCTTGAACAGGTAGTGGGTCACCTCGTGCGCCGCGTCCGGGATGACCTGCAGCGCGCCCGGCGGCATTCCGGCCGCTTCGGCGGCTTCCCGCAGGATCTCCACGCTGCGCTCGCAGCACCGCACGGCGTACGGCGACGGACGGAACAGGATCGCGTTGCGCGTCTTCGCGGCCACGATCGCCTTGAACAACACCGTCGACGTCGGGTTGGTCACCGGGGTGATCGCCAGCACCACCCCGATCGGCTCGGCGACATAGCGGATGTTGTTCTCGACGTCCTCGTCGATGATGCCGACCGACTTCTTGTCGCGCAGGTAGTCGTGCAGGAACTCCGTGGCGACGTAGTTCTTGACGACCTTGTCCTCGAACACGCCGAAGCCGGTCTCCTCGATGGCCACCGCGGCCAACTCGGCGGCCGCCCGCAGTCCGGCCCGCACCATCGCCTCGACGATGGTGTCGACCCGCTCCTGATCGAAGGTTCGGAACTCCCGCGCCGCACGGGCCGCGGCGTCGACGACGGCATCGACGTCGACTGTCGGCCGCTCGCCGTCAGGAGTGTCCGTCACCCGAAGGTTGTCATCCGTACGAATAGAACTCATGTTCGCGCCCTTGACTTTTGACCAGCCCGCGCGAAGGCCACCGAAACCGGTTGCGCGGTTGCCCTCGACGCTACGTCTCTTCGGCTGTCAGACCAGCCGATTCTGCACAGAGGGGACCGAATCCCGCGCGAAGGGGACTTTGGTCACTCCGCCGCCGGCCGAAGAAGACGCAAGGCCAGCGTGCCCGGCGCCAGCACCGACACCACCGGCGTGAGGAACAGCAGCACCGCCCACGCGAGCCCGACGCCTTCACCGCTGAGGGCCTTGACCAACGTGAACACCGCGACCACCCAACTCACCGCGCCGGCGAGGACCGACACCGACACGGCAATCGCCAGCGCGCGGGCCAACCCGTAGTGCCGGTAGCCGGTCGCCGCGAGCAGAGCCGCGGTGGGCACGACGATCACCAGCGCCCCGAGCCACGGCTGAGTGGCGCCGACGCGCATCCCGGGCACCAGTACCACCGCCGCCACCACGGCGGCGCCGATTACGCCGGCCAGCGCGATGCCGCGGCCGTTCCTCGTCGCCATGTCTGGAGATTCTGCCGAACTCCACCGCTGACCCGTGCCGTTTGGCCCTGCTCGGCGTCAGTGCCTGCGGGCTGGTGGCTATCCTGTGCCGCATGGCTGCTGAGATCGTGCCGGTCCGGCTCGGGCTGACAAAGGGTGACCTGTACACGCTGTGGGCTCCCCGCTGGCGCGACGCCGGTGACGAGTGGGAGGCGTTCCTCGGCAAGGACGAGGACCTGTACGCCTTCGAATCGGTCGCCGACCTGGTGTCGTTCGTCCGGACCGACAACGACAACGACCTCACCGACCACCCCGCGTGGGAGAAGCTGACGGAGGCCAACGCGCACCGGCTGGACCCCGCCGAAGAGCGGCAGTACGACATCGTCGGCGTGCCCGACATCGTCGCCGAGAAGCCCAGCGAGGAGACGGTCGCCCAACTGCACCGCACGCTGGCGATCGTCGCGTCGCTCGGATCGGTCTGCGAGCTGGGCCCGGTCAGCAGGTTCTTCAACGGCAACCCCGTGCTGGGCACGCTCGGCGGCGGCATCGACGCGTTCTCCGGACGCAGCGGCCGCAAGCGCTGGGGCGAGATCGAGGCGGTGATCGGCCGGGCGTGGGACAACGTCGTCGACGCCATCGACGAGGTGGTGACGACGCCCGACGTCGACGCGCAGGCCGCGAAGAAGGCCGAGGTGGAGCTCGCCGAGCCGGCGCCGGAACCCGAGCCGGAAGCGGAAGAGGTTGTCGAGGACACCGACGACGGCGACGAGGAGGAGGTGCTCGAGACCCAGGCCTCGAACCTGGTGCTGGGCAGCGACGAGGACTTCTGGCTCAAGGTCGGCATCGACCCGGTGCGGATGATGACCAGCGGCGGCACCTACTTCACGCTGCGCTGTTATCTCGAGGACGAACCGGTGTTCCTCGGCCGCAACGGCCGCATCAGCGTCTTCGGCTCGGAGCGCGCGCTGGCGCGGTACCTGGCCGACGAGCACGACCACGACCTGTCCGACCTGGCGACCTACGACGACATCCGCACGGCCGCCACGGACGGTTCGCTGCAGATCGACATCACCGACGACAACGTCTACGTGCTGACCGGGATCGTCGACGACCTCGCCGACGGGCTGGACGCGATCGACCGCGACCAGCTCGAGCTCGCCGTCGAATTGCTCAGGGACGTCGGCCGGTACGCCGAGGACAACACGGTCGAGGAGACGCTCGACGTGGACCAGCCGCTTGGCCACGTCGTCGCGCATGTGCTGGAGCCCGACAAGGTCCGCGCGCCCAGCCCGCCCTACGCCAAGGCCGTCGAGCAGTGGGAGGCGCTCGAGGCGTTCGTCGAGTCCCGGCTGCGTCCCGAATAGCACTCCCCACTCTCCGCGAGCGACCGCAAGATGCACGCGATGAGCGGCGTGAGCTAGCCGATCAGTACGGCGTAGCGCGGCTTGATGATGTCGTCGATGATCGCCAGTCGCTCGTCGAACGAGATGAACGCCGACTTCATCGCGTTGATCGTAAATCGCTGCAAATCGCTCCAGCCGTAGCCGAACGCCTCGACGAGCCGCAGCATCTCCTGGCTCATCGTGGTGTCGCTGATCAAGCGGTTGTCGGTGTTGACCGTGACGCGGAACCGCAGCCGCGCCAGCAGATCGAACGGATGCTCGGCGATGCTGCGGACCGCGCCGGTCTGCACATTCGACGACGGGCACATCTCGAACGGAATCCGCTTGTCGCGCAACAGGTTGGCCAGCCGTCCCAGTTGAGCCGTGCCATCCGGCGCGACGCTGATGTCGTCGACGATCCGCACGCCGTGACCGAGCCGATCGGCGCCGCAGAACGCGATCGCCTCGTGAATGGACGGCAGGCCGAACGCCTCGCCGGCATGAATCGTGAAGCGGGCGTTGTTGCCTCGCATGTACTCGAACGCGTCGAGGTGCCGCGTCGGCGGATATCCCGCCTCGGCACCCGCGATGTCGAAGCCGACGACACCCTTGTCGCGGAAGCGGATCGCCAGCTCGGCGATCTCCCGCGACCGCGCCGCGTGCCGCATCGCGGTGACGAGGCAGCGCACCGTGATCGTCCGTCCCTCGGCGCTGACGGCCTTCTCGCCGTCGGCGAAGCCCGCCAGCACGGCCTCGACGACCGCGTCCAGCGACAGCCCGGCGTCGATGTGCAGTTCCGGTGCGAACCGCACCTCGGCGTAGACGACGTTGTCGGCGGCCAGGTCCTCGACGCACTCGCAGGCCACCCGGTGCAGCGCCTCCGGCGTCTGCATCACCCCGACGGTGTGGGCGAACGGCTCGAGGTAGCGCACCAGCGACCCACTGTGCGCGGCGGTGCGGAAGAACGTCGCCAGCTCGTCGACGTCGGTGGCAGGCAGGTCGTGGTAGGCCGTCGCCTCGGCCAACTCGAGGACGGTGGCCGGCCGCAACCCGCCGTCGAGGTGATCGTGCAGCAGCGCCTTGGGCGCCTGCCGGATGGAGTCCAGCGTCAGCGGGGTCGTCATGTCGCTATCCGATCGATGATCAACGGCCGCTGCGGCGGCGCGCAGTCCCCGACGGACCAGCCGCCGTCCAGCTCGGCCATCGCCGCCGCGAACCGCTCCGGCGTCTCGGTGTAGAGCGTGAACACCGCTTCACCTGCGGTGACGGGCTCGCCCGGCCGACGGTGGATGAGCAACCCCGCGCCGGGCTGCACGCGCTCACCAGGACGGGAGCGGCCCGCACCGAGTCGCCACACCGCAAGACCCACCGCCATCGCGTCGATGTCCCCCATCGTGCCATCGCGCGGCGCGGTGATGGTCTCGGCGTGGGGACCGACCGGCAACGGTTGAGCCAGGTCGCCGCCCTGCGCGGCGACGAGCGCGCGGAACCGGTCCATCGCCGACCCGTCCCGCAGCGTCGCTGCCGGATCGACGCCGTCGAGGCCGGCGGCGTCGAGCATCTCGGTCGCCAGCGCCAATGTCAGGTCGACGACGTCGGCCGGTCCCCCGCCGGCCAGCACCTCCAGTGACTCGGCCACCTCGACGGCGTTGCCCACCGCGCGGCCCAACGGCGTCGACATGTCGGTCAGCAGCGCTCGCGTCGACAGGCCGGCCGCGGTACCCAGGTCGACCATCGTGCGGGCCAGCTCCCGACATTCGGCCTCGGTCTTGAGGAAGGCGCCCGTGCCCACCTTCGTGTCCAGCACCAGCGCGCGGGTGCCCTCGGCGATCTTCTTGCTCATCACCGAGCTCGCGATCAGCGGCAGCGACTCGGTGGTGGCGGTGATGTCGCGCAGCGCGTAGATCTTGCGGTCGGCCGGCGCGAGCTCACCGGCGGCGAACACCGCCGCACCGAGATCGCAAAGCTGTTGCCGGATCTGGGCTTTCGAGATCTCGGCGGTGAAACCGGGGATCGCTTCCAGCTTGTCGAGGGTGCCACCGGTATGGCCGAGTCCACGGCCCGCGGCCTGGGGCACCGCACCGCCGCAGGCCATCACGACCGGCAGCAGCGGGATGGTGATCTTGTCGCCCACCCCGCCCGTGGAATGCTTGTCCACCAACGCCAGCGGCTTGCCGTCGCGGCGCAGGCCGGTGAAGTCCATGCGTTCGCCCGACGCCACCATCGCGGACGTCCAGCGGGCGATCTCCGCGCCGGTCATACCGCGCAGGAAGATCGCCATCAGCAGCGCCGACATCTGCTCCTCGGCGACGCCGCCGTGGGTGTAGGCGTCGATCACCCAGTCGATCGCCGCATCCGAGAGCACGCCGCCGTCGCGCTTGGTCCGGATGACGGTCGGCGCGTCGAACGGATGCGCGTGCGTCGCAGGCTCTTCAGCCACGGACCGACCTTACCGGCGGCCCGCACGGGTGACGGCTAAGCGGCCGCGTGCTTGTGGGTCAGCGAGCTCGGCGCATCCGGGTGGGCGCCCTCGTCGACCCCGATGCCGAGGCGGTCGACCAGCTCACCACCGAGCCACGCGGCAACGCCGGCCACCGCCACGGCAACGAAGCTGCACACCAGCGCCAACACCGTGGGATCCCAACCGCCCGCGTTCAACCGCAACAGCCAACTGATCGCGAACAGCACCACCACGACGATGTTGGCCAGCCCGTGCACCAGCCCGATGCGCTTGGCACGGCTGCCGTTCGGGATCTTGAAATAGTCGATCCACCCGAACGGCGCCGCGAGCGCACCACCGATGATGCCGCCGGCGATCGCATACGCCGCCGCCACCGTGAACCCTGCCCGGTCGGTGATCAGGTAGAGCACGTCGAACACGACGGCAGTCGTCAGCAGACCGACCGGGAACGGGATCAGCATCGGATGAACCGGATGCCCCAATACCTTCGCGCGACTAGTCATGGACTCGGCGTACCCCGCCCCCGCGGGCACAAACCGGTGATCAGCGGGCGAGGTCCTCGGGCCCGAATGCGTCGGGCAGCAGGTCGCCCAAGGGCCGAGGACCGGACGGGTGGTCGATCAACATCGCCGGTCCGCCGTGCTCCAGCAGAACCTGGCGGCACCGTCCGCACGGCATCAAGACCCGGCCAGCCGCGTCCACGCAGGACAGCGCGACCAGCCGCCCGCCACCTCCGGAACGTAGGTCGCAGACCACTGCGCACTCGGCACAGAGACCTAGGCCATATGAGACATTTTCCACATTGCAGCCGGCCACAATCCGGTCGTCGTCGACCAGCGCCGCCGCGCCCACCGCAAACCCCGAATACGGTGCGTAGGCCTGGGTGGAGGCTTCGATTGCCCTGGTGCGCAACAGTTTCCAGTTAATGTCCGGCATCGCCCGATCCTCGTCTCCGCCGTTGGTAGTGGAGTTCGCAGCTCCCGCCCTATGGCTCAGCTCACAAGTAGGTGACCTAGCTGGGGCTCATGTCGCTAGGTCGACGGTTAAACCGTAGTTCGTTCAGCAGTACAAATGGGATTAGAGTCCCCCCGAGGTTTGGGTCGAGCGTGCAAGCCGGAACCGGATTTCGCGCCGGTGCGGCGCCCAGCCCAAACGTCCACCGAAGGCGTTGGAGGCCAGATGAGTACTCAGATATCCGAGGGACCGCCCGGAGCCTCGGCGGTACCGGCTCCTCGATCGCAACCGCCGCGCAGACGTTCCCTCTACCGCGGCGACCCCGCGATGTGGTCCTGGGTGCTGCACCGCATCACCGGCGCGACGATCTTCTTCTTCCTGTTCGTCCACGTGCTCGACACCGCGCTGGTACGCGTCAGCCCGCAGGCCTACAACGAGGTCATCGAGACCTACAAGACCCCGCTGATCGGCCTGATGGAGATCGGCCTGGTCGTCGCGGTGCTCTACCACGCCCTCAACGGCATCCGGGTCATCCTCATCGACTTCTGGCACAAGGGTGCGCGCTACCAGCGGCAGATGCTGTGGGCGGTGGCCGGCGTCTTCCTGGCGATCATCATCCCGTCGGTCGGCATCATCGGCATGCACATGGCGGAGCGGTTCCTGTGAGCGCGGCGGGAGGGACCTGGACCCCCCACCACCGCGAGGGCCGCATCGCCCCGGTGATGGAGAAGGAGTACGACCGCCCGGCCGGCCTGGACCACCCGCGGGCACCGCGGCGTCCGCGCGGCATCCCGTACTTCGAGAAGTACGCCTGGCTGTTCATGCGGTTCTCCGGGGTGGCGCTCGTGTTCCTGGCGCTCGGCCACCTGTTCGTGATGCTGATGTGGCAGGACGGCGTCTACCGCATCGACTTCAACTACGTCGCCGAACGCTGGGCCTCGCCGTTCTGGCAGATCTGGGACATGTCGCTGCTGTGGCTGGCCCAGCTGCACGGGGCCAACGGCCTGCGCACCATCATCGGTGACTACGCGCGTAAGAACAGCACCAAGTTCTGGCTGAACTCGCTGCTGCTGCTGGCCACGGGCTTCACCCTGGTGCTCGGCAGCTACGTGCTGGTCACCTTCGACGCGAACATCTCATAGGGGACGCACGATGATTCAAGAGCATCGCTACGACGTGGTCATCGTCGGCGCAGGCGGCGCGGGCATGCGCGCCGCGGTCGAGGCGGGCCCGCGCGCCCGCACCGCCGTGCTGACCAAGGTGTACCCGACGCGCAGCCACACTGGCGCGGCGCAGGGCGGGATGTGCGCCGCACTGGCCAACGTCGAGGAGGACAACTGGGAGTGGCACACGTTCGACACCGTCAAGGGCGGCGACTACCTCGCCGACCAGGACGCGGTCGAGATCATGTGCAGGGAAGCCATCGACGCGGTGCTCGACCTCGAGAAGATGGGGATGCCGTTCAACCGCACCCCCGAGGGCCGCATCGACCAGCGCCGGTTCGGCGGGCACACCCGCGACCACGGCAAGGCCCCGGTGCGCCGGGCCTGCTACGCCGCCGACCGCACCGGCCACATGATCCTGCAGACGCTGTACCAGAACTGCGTCAAGCACGACGTCGAGTTCTTCAACGAGTTCTACGCCCTCGACATCGCGATCACCGAGACGCAGTCCGGTCCCGTGGCCACCGGCGTCATCGCCTACGAACTGGCCACCGGCGACATCCACATCTTCCACGCCAAGGCGATCGTCTTCGCGACCGGCGGGTCGGGCCGGATGTACAAGACCACCTCCAACGCCCACACCCTGACCGGCGACGGGCTGGGCATCGTGTTCCGAAAGGGACTTCCCCTGGAGGACATGGAGTTTCACCAGTTCCACCCGACGGGCCTCGCCGGTCTGGGCATCCTCATCTCCGAGGCGGTGCGCGGTGAGGGCGGACGGCTGCTCAACGGCGACGGGGAACGGTTCATGGAGCGCTATGCGCCGACGATCGTCGACCTGGCGCCGCGCGACATCGTCGCCCGCTCGATGGTGCTGGAGGTGCTCGAGGGCCGCGGTGCCGGCCCGAACAAGGACTACGTCTACATCGACGTGCGCCACCTCGGCGAGGATGTACTCGAGGCCAAGCTGCCCGACATCACCGAGTTCGCCCGCACCTACCTCGGCGTCGACCCGGTCACGGAACTCGTGCCGGTCTACCCGACATGCCACTACGTGATGGGCGGCATCCCGACCACGGTCAACGGTCAGGTGCTGCGCGACAACACGACGATCATCCCGGGCCTCTATGCCGCCGGCGAGTGCGCGTGCGTGTCGGTGCACGGCGCCAACCGGCTGGGCACCAACTCGCTGCTGGACATCAACGTGTTCGGCCGTCGCGCGGGCATCGCGGCGGCCAACTACGCGCTGGGCCACGACCATGTCGAGTTGCCGGAGGACCCGGCGGGCATGGTGGTCGACTGGGTTTCCGACATCCTCTCCGAGCAGGGCAACGAACGGGTCGCCGACATCCGCGGTGCGCTGCAGCAGTCGATGGACAACAACGCGGCGGTGTTCCGCACTGAGGAGACGCTCAAGCAGGCGCTCACCGACATCCACGCGCTCAAGGAGCGTTACGCCCGAATCTCGGTGCAGGACAAGGGCAAGCGCTACAACAGCGACCTCCTGGAGGCGATCGAGCTGGGCTTCCTGCTGGAGCTGGCCGAGGTGACCGTGGTGGGCGCGCTCAACCGAAAGGAGTCGCGCGGCGGGCACGCCCGCGAGGACTACCCGAACCGCGACGACACCAACTACATGCGCCACACGATGGCCTATAAGGAGGGCACCGATCTGCTCTCCGACATCCGGCTGGACTACAAGCCCGTCGAGCAGACCCGGTATGAGCCGATGGAACGGAAGTACTGAGATGACCATCGCACCAGAGGTGCAGACCAAGGATCCCGAGCTGCCGCCCGTGCCCGAGGGCGCGGTGATGGTGACGCTGAAGATCGCCCGCTTCAACCCCGAGGACCCCGACGCCGCCGGCTGGCAGAGCTTCCGGGTGCCGTGCCTGCCCAGCGACCGGCTACTCAACCTGCTGCACTACGTCAAGTGGTACCTCGACGGCACGCTGACGTTCCGCCGGTCGTGCGCGCACGGCGTCTGCGGTTCGGATGCGATGCGCATCAACGGCGTCAACCGGCTGGCGTGCAAGGTGCTGATGCGCGACCTGCTGCCGAAGAACCCCCGCAAGCAGCTCACCATCACCATCGAGCCGATCCGCGGCCTGCCCGTGGAGAAGGACCTGGTGGTGAACATGGAGCCGTTCTTCGACGCCTACCGCGCGATCAAGCCGTACCTGGTCACCAGCGGCAACCCGCCGACGCGCGAGCGTATCCAGAGCCAGACCGACCGCGCCCGCTACGACGACACCACCAAGTGCATCCTGTGCGCGTGCTGCACCACCAGCTGCCCGATCTACTGGAGCGAGGGCAGCTATTTCGGTCCCGCCGCGATCGTCAACGCGCACCGGTTCATCTTCGACAGCCGCGACGAGGCCGCCGCCGAGCGGCTCGACATCCTCAACGAGGTCGACGGGGTGTGGCGGTGCCGCACGACGTTCAACTGCACGGAATCGTGCCCGCGCGGCATTCAGGTCACGCAGGCCATCCAGGAGGTCAAGCGCGCGCTGATGTTCGCGCGCTAGTCCGCACCACGCCGAGACTGAACTTGGTGCAGCGAGATTGGGCAAGGACGCCTGCACAAGTTCAGTCTCGCGGCATCGCGCTAGATGATGATCACCGGGATGAAGATCCCGAACAGCCAGAAGCCGAACACCTTGATGTGGGGGAACCACACCGGATACACCCGGAAGCCCCAGTAGTCGATCCATTGTGGCGGGTGTCCGCGCCAGTGCACGGCCGGCGGCGGACCCCAGCCCCACGGCGGGCGGTCGTCGTTACGCCATTTGTTGACGCGCCACCATTTGTCCCAGTCGTGGTCGTTCCACCGCTTCCATTCCTGGCGGTCGTCCCAGTCCTTCCAGCCGGGCCTGTTCCAGTCGTTGTCGCGCCAGTCGGCGTCCTCCCACTCGTCGTGCTCGCCGCCGCCCCAATCCGGTTCGGCGTCGGAGAGCGCGGCACCGGGCCCCAGTGCGGCGCCCCCGAGAATGACTGCGATCGCGCCCTGTGCCACGGCTTTCTTGAGGTCCATTCCCAACTCCTCGTTGTCATTGACAAAACTGACTCCGAATGCCCCGACTCAAATCGGAACGCTGAGAAGACCAACTCCTGCTGGCTGGCCACACCCCGCCGTGGACGGCCTTGAACGATCTCAGACGGTGACCCCCTATTCGAATATCGCGGCGACGCGTCGGGCGTTACCGCGCGGCGAGCGGGCCGAGGTGTCACACTTCGCGGCGCTGTCTCGTCCATAGGGCATGACCGAGAAAACACAGAAACCGCGCATCGAACCCCTTCCCCCGCAGCGCGCCTCGCTGCTGACCAAGCTCCTCTACCGGGTCGCCCGGCGCCGGTTCGGCGAGGTGCCCGAACCGTTCGCCGTCGCGGCGCACCACCCCCGGCTGATGCTGGCCAACGTGGTGCACGAGGGCATGCTGGGCTCGGCGTCGAAGAAGCTGCCGAAGAACGTGCTCGAGATCGCGGTCTTCTGGACCGCCCGCACGGTCGGCTGCTCGTGGTGCGTCGACTTCGGCTCGATGCTGCAGCGCCTCGACGGCCTCGACGTCGACCGGCTCAAGCACATCGACGAGTACGCGACGTCACCGCTGTTCTCCGACGACGAGCGCGCGGCGATCGTCTACGCGAACGCGATGACCACCGACCCGCACACGATCACCGACGAGCAGGTCGCCGACCTCAAGCGCCGGTTCGGCGACGACGGGGTGATCGAGCTGACGTACCAGATCGGCGTGGAGAACATGCGGGCCCGGATGTACTCGGCGCTCGGCATCACCGAGCAGGGCTTCAGCTCCGGTGACGCGTGCCGGGTGCCGTGGGCGACGGAGGGCTCGACGGGCGAAGCGGCGAGCCGGTGAACTTGTCCGGGTTGGCGATGTCCCAGATCGCGCACACCCGCCCCTCGCACACGGTCATCGCGGTCACCCGCGGCGTCACCGCCGGCCGCCCTTCGACGGGTGTCGTGCCGACCGTGTAGGTGCCGAGCTGGCCGTTGACCAGAGCCGGCTGGTTCGCCTCCAGCCAGCCCGGCCCGTAGCGACGGGCCAGGCCGAACAGGAAGCGCGCCACCTTCTCGGGGCCGTGGATGACGCGCGGCGCGGTCGGCGCTTTGCGGTTCGAGTCCCCGGTGAACGTGACATCCGGATGCAGAAGGCGCACAACGGCTTCCATGTCGCCGGCGGCCAGCGCGGCCATCAGCGCACCGGCCACCTGGTTGTGCTCGTGGTCGGCGACGGGCGGCGGTGCGTCGGCGACGGCGCGTCGTGCTCGTGACGCCAGTTGCCGGGCTGCCGCTTCGCTGACCCCGAGGACGTCGGCGATCTCGCCGAACGGCACGGCGAACCCGTCGTGCAGCACGAACGCCACCCGCTGGTCCGGCCTGAGCCGCTCGAGCACCACCATCGCAGCGAACCGGGCGTCCTCACCGGCCACCACCGCCGCGAGCGGGTCGTCGCGATCCAATCCGGTCACCACCGGCTCCGGAAGCCATTGGCCCACATAGGTTTCGCGTCGGTGCGCCGCTGAGCGCAACCGGTCCAGGCTCAACCGGCTCACCACCGTGGTGAGCCACGCCTGCAGGTCGGCGATGGACTCCGCATCGGCGGTGTTCCAGCGCAGCCACGCGTCCTGCACCATGTCCTCGGCATCGGCGACAGTGCCGGTGAGCCGGTAGGCGACGGAGAGCAGATGCGGCCGCAGGCGTTCGAACTCGTCGATCCGCGTGCTGGCGGTCATAGCACCAGCCTAAGGGTGACGGTAACGCCAGGATTGGTCGCCGGACCGATTCCTCCGCGACGGAACGCCCAACGCGGCGTCGCAACGCAGGTGCAGGGGGCCGCGCGCGAAAGCGCGGGCGCGACAGGGGCGCGAGCCCTTGCTCATGCCGCGGGTCGGACCGCTCGCGTGCTGGTGAGCCCCAGCGGTAGCGGAGGTGCGGCCGCGTTGACACCGAGGGCAAGGCGCGCGGCCTGGATGCCGGACTCGACAACGGTGAACATGCCGGCTCCCGGCTGGGTCCAGTGGCCGGCCAGGAGCAGTCCGGACACCGGTGTAGTCGGAGCAAGCCGTCTGACACCGGCATTCGCGGTCGTATTTGTCCAGCCATAGATCGGGCCCATGCGATGCACGCGCGGGTGCGATGCCCCCGACTCTCCCGTAGCCGGCTCGAGGAAGGTGAGATGCTCGCCCAGCCCGGGCAGGACCTCCTCACCCAGGCTCAGCAGGTCCGCGGCGACGCGGCGGTGGTCGGCCGATGTCTCGCCGGACTCACGCGGGGCGGCGCCTTGAATCATCACGACGTGTTCGCCCGCCGGCGCCAGCGATGGATCGGTCATCGACGGGATGACCACAAACCCTCCCGAGACTCGCCCCGCGCGCCCGTCGGCGTAGATGCGTTCGATGTCCCACTCGCGCGCGAGGACTGTCTCGTGGTGGGCGCCCAACGCTCGCGCATCGAGGTCGGTACCGACATAGATCGAGTAAACAGAAGCCGACACCTCGCGCTTGCGGAGTCGGCGGATGAACCGGGCGGGCAGGTTGTCCGGGTTCAGAAGATCTTCGAACGTGGCGCGAGCGTCAACCGCGGAGATGACGGTCGAGGCGGTGACCCGCTGCCCACCCTCCAATTCGACGCCGGTCACGCGGCGATCGGCGGTGCGGATGCGCGCGACGCGCGTGCCCAAGAGCAACTCACCGCCGGCCTTTTCAAGCCCCGCGACGAACGCGTCGGCCAGCCGCTGGAAGCCGCCCCGGCAGTAATAGGCGCCGTCGTCGATGTAGGTGCCCATCATTGCCGCCCACAACATGAAGGACGCCCGCGAGGGTGGCACGGCAAGCCACGTCCACACCAACGAGGCATACACGGACTTGAGACGCGGGTCGGTCAACTCCCGGTCGAGCACTTGTTTCAACGTCGCGTTCGTGTAGCGGGCGATTGCGCGGTAGCGCAGCGGGATCAGCGCGATATCCGGCAGCCGCGGACGCATCGGGAAGTTCAGGAACTCGCGGTAGATCTCGCTGCTGAGCGTCGCCAGACGGCGAAGCCCGCGGGCCTGCGAGGGGAAGTGCTGCAGGTGAGCCTCTACGAACGCCTCGCGCCCGCACGGAACCGCACATTCGAAGCCCGGATAGCGGGTCACGTAGAACGGGTCGTCGACGCGGACGAACTCGCAGCGGTCACGGACGCCGAGTTCGCGCAGGACCGCGTCGACCACGCCCTGGCCGAACGGGCCGTCCGGCATACAGCTGGTGAGAAGGTGGTCGGCGCGGTCGAAGGTGTAGCCCCCGGATCGCAGGGCATGGGCGTAGCCACCGGGAAGTTCGTCGGCCTCGACCACGAGCGTGCTCTTGCCCGCATGCGCGAGCAATGCGCCCGCGGTCAGCCCACCGAGGCCGGCGCCGACGACGACGACGTCATAGGTGTCTTTCCGCGCCTGCTGCGGCGAGCCTTCCTGACCGCTATTGCTGGAAACCATTGTTGCTCCTCTTGCGTGACCGTCCGCGCCCAGACGAGCGCGTAGACCCCTTTGGTGTCAATGCCTCCGTGCCCGAGGGAAGGCCGAAAGAGGGTGGAACCTTTGCCCACCCAGGCGCTCAGCTTCGCGGCCCAGCCGCGCCTGCAAGCGCTGCACCGCGACGTACATCGTCTCCGTGCGGCTGCCAGACGCAGGCAGGAGTCCGAGCTGTCGAGCCACCGCGGAGTTGTCGTAATACGCCGCGTAATGGGCGATCTTGTGTCGGCGGAAGGTGTACACGTCGACTCCATCGACATCGATGCGGCGTCCGGTGGGAGCGAAGCCCCGCGGATCGAATGCGGCCAGGTGCGTCCCAGTCATCTTCCAGGGAACCATCAGCACCGACGCGCCGTC
The DNA here is from genome assembly GCF_039871645.1 of Mycobacterium sp. B14F4. Classification (NCBI taxonomy): domain Bacteria; kingdom Bacillati; phylum Actinomycetota; class Actinomycetes; order Mycobacteriales; family Mycobacteriaceae; genus Mycobacterium; species Mycobacterium sp. B14F4. The sequence continues at coordinate 45,723 of NZ_JBDPMF010000008.1, forward strand.
GGCGAAGCACCTGGGCCCGATGATGTCGAAATGCAAGTCAGGAATCGACCGCCAACAACTCTCCATGAATCCACGATCGAGCTGCACGGGGACGTCGTGCGTGCCGGCTGCGTTGGTCTCGGACATCTGGATGACCTCCCGGACGGAGGATCAGATCAATCCCTAAGCATCCCGCTACCGAGAACCGCAGTCAACGTCGACGTTTTCGATTCGCGCCGCTCGCGGCAAGCGACCATACCGACCTGCGTGAGAGAGGTTGCCCACTGGTGATGCCATTCCGCGATTTTCGTGCAGTCTTCGGGCCTGCGGTACGGTCGCCGACCGTTACCTTTTCGCGAAAATCGTTCGGTGCCAATCCTTTTCGGCGACACCGGTGATGTCGCTCATCACGTGCTTGACGGTCAGGTACTCCTCGAGCGAGTAGTCGCTCATGTCCTTGCCGAAGCCGGATGCGCCGACACCGCCGTGCGGCATCTCGCTGATGATCGGGATGTGGTCGTTGATCCACACACAGCCGGCCTTGATCTCGCGCGAAGCCCGCTGCGCCCGGTACACGTCGCGGGTCCACGCCGAGGCCGCTAGCCCGTAATCGGTGTCGTTGGCCTGGCGCAGCGCGTCGTCGTCGTCGGTGAACGAGCGCACCGTCAGCACCGGCCCGAAGACCTCGTCGCGGTACACCTCCGAGCGCTCGTCGACGTCGGCGATCACCGTCGGGAGGTAGAACGAGCCCGGCAGATCCGGCGCCGAGCCGCCGGTGACGATGCGCCCGCCCTCACCGGGCGCGCGCTCGACCATCCCCGCCACCTTCGCGCGGTGCGCCGTCGAGATCAGCGGCCCGAGGTCGGTGTTCGGATCCTGCGGATCGCCGACGACGACCTTGCCGAACAGTTCGCCGATGCCCGCCACGAAGTCGTCGTAGACATCGCGCGCGACGATGGCCCGCGTCGCCGCGGTGCAGTCCTGGCCGGTGTTGATCAGCGCGCCCGCGACCGCGCCCTGGATCGCCGCGTCGAGGTCGGCGTCGTCGAACACGACGAACGGCGCCTTGCCGCCGAGCTCCAGCTGCACGCGGTGACCGTGCACCGCGGCGGCGGCCATCACCTTGCGACCGACCGGCGTCGAGCCGGTGAACGTCACCACGTCGACGTCGCGATGCCCCGCCAGGGCGGACCCGACATCCGAGCCGGCGCCGGTGACGACGTTGAGCACACCGTCGGGTAGTCCCGCCTCCCTGGCCAGCCGCGCCAGCGTCAGCGTGGTCAGCGGGGTGAGCTCACAGGGCTTGATCACCACCGAGCAGCCGGCGGCCAGCGCGGGCAGCACCTTCCACACCGCCATCTGCAGCGGGTAGTTCCACGGTGTGATGGTCGCGACCACGCCGACCGCCTCGCGCCGGATGCTCGAGGTGTGGTCGCCGGAGTACTCGGCGCTGGCCTTGCCCTCGAGATGGCGGGCCGCACCCGCGAAGAAGTCGATGTTGTCGACGCTGCCGGGCACGTCGAACTCCGCGGCCAGCCGCACCGGCTTACCGGTCTGGCTGACCTCCTCGGCGACCAGCACCCCGGCGCTGCCGTCCGCCAGCTGAGCCAGCTTGAACAGCACCGCGGCCCGCTCGGCGGGTTTCGCGCTCGACCACTCGCCCAGGGCGGCGCGCGCCGCCGCGACCGCGGCGTCCACGTCGGCGGGTGTCGCCAGCGCGTAGTCGGCGACGGAGTCGCCGGTCGCGGGGTTGATCACCCGGTGCGCAGCGCCGCCGGTGACCACCGGGGCACCGTCGATCCAACTGCCTGCCACGCTGGTGGATACCGCCGTCATGGCCTCACGCTAACCGACCGCACCGCCGTAAGCTACGCATTACTGCCGCCGTAGGCCCCTCAAACGATCGATTTCATGGTCATAGTTGCTTGCTACGACGGATTCCGTGCACAATCACATGCATGCCTAACCCGGGTTTCGCGCACGGCATCGGTCCCGTCTCGTTCCGCGTCAACCAATCTCGCCCAGGCGCGGCGTTCCAGCTCGACGATCTGTCCAAGCAGATCATCGAGAAGTTGCAGCAGGACGGGCGCCGCTCCTATGCCGGCATCGGCAAGGCGGTCGGCCTGTCGGAGGCCGCCGTGCGCCAGCGCGTGCAGCGCATGGTCGACGCCGGCGTCATGCAGATCGTCGCGGTCACCGATCCGATGCAGCTGGGCTTCGCCCGGCAGGCGATGATCGGCATCCGCTGCACCGGTGACACCACCCGGGTGGCCGAGAAACTCGCCGCCATCGAGTCGGTCGACTACGTGGTGCTGACCGCGGGCTCGTTCGACGCCATCGTCGAGGTCGTCTGCGCGGACGACGACGACCTTCTCGATCTCCTCAACACCCAGATCCGCGCACTGCCGGGAGTGATATCCACCGAGACCCTTGTTTACCTGAAACTTGTTAAGCAGCAATATAATTGGGGTACAAGATGACTACTACCGATATCACTCGAGAAGTCTCCAACGAGCTGGAGGCCAAAGCCAGCCGGCACCTGTGGGGCCACTTCGCCCGGCACGGACGGGGCATCACGCCTCCCATCATCACCCGCGGCGAAGGCGTGATGATCTGGGATGACAAGGGCAAGAGCTACATTGACGGCCTTTCGGGGCTGTTCGTCGTGCAGGTCGGGCACGGCCGCAAGGAACTGGCCGAGGCCGCCGCCAAGCAGGCCGAACAGTTGGCGTTCTTCCCGCTGTGGTCCTATGCCACCCCCACCGCGATCGAACTGGCCGACCGCATCGCCGGCTACGCGCCGGGCGACCTGAACCGGGTGTTCTTCACCACCGGCGGCGGCGAGGCCGTCGAGTCGGCGTGGAAACTGGCCAAGAACTACTTCAAGCTGACCGGCAAACCCGGCAAGCACAAAGTGGTTTCGCGTTCGATCGCCTACCACGGCACCCCGCAGGGCGCGCTCGCCATCACCGGCCTGCCGGTGTTCAAGGAGCAGTTCGAGCCGCTGACACCCGGCGGCTTCCGCGTGCCGAACACCAACTTCTACCGCGCACCCGAGCCGTATGCCCACGACGCCAAGGCGTTCGGGCAGTACTGCGCCGACCGGATCGCCGAGGCGATCGAGTTCGAGGGACCCGATACGGTGTGCGCTGTCTTTCTGGAGCCGGTGCAGAACGCGGGCGGCTGCTTCCCGCCGCCGCCAGGGTATTTCGAGCGGGTCCGCGAGATCTGCGACGAGTACGACGTGCTGCTGGTGTCCGACGAGGTGATCTGCGCCTACGGGCGGATCGGCTCGATGTTCGCCTGTGACGACTTCGGCTACGTGCCCGACATCATCACCTGCGCCAAGGGTTTGACGTCGGGCTATTCGCCGATCGGCGCGATGATCGCCTCCGACCGGCTCTTCGAACCATTCAACGACGGCAAGACGACGTTCGCGCACGGCTACACGTTCGGCGGGCATCCGGTGTCGTCGGCGGTCGCGCTGGCCAACCTCGACATCTTCGAGCGCGAAGGCATCAACGACCACGTCAAGGAGAACGCACCGGTCTTCCGCGCGACCCTCGAACAGCTGCTGGAGTTGCCGATCGTCGGTGACGTCCGCGGCGAGGGTTTCTTCTACGGCATCGAATTGGTCAAGGACAAGACCACCAAGGAGACCTTCGACGACGAGGAGTCCGAGCGACTGTTGCGCGGCTTTCTGACCTCGGCCCTGTTCGAGGCCGGGCTGTACTGCCGCGCCGATGACCGCGGCGACCCGGTCGTCCAGCTGGCGCCGCCACTGATCAGCGGCAAGAAGGAGTTCGACGCGATCTACGACATCCTTCACCGCGTGCTGGGCGAAGCCAGCCGCATGCTCTAGGCGGCGGCGTAGCGTCGGTCGGGTGCCGACGAAGTCACCGAAGCCACCGATCGATCCCGTCCGCTGGCAGCCGCCGCCCGTCGACCCGCTGCCGGATCTGCCGCCGGCCGATCTGACCGTCGTCGGCCTGCCCGGCAACGCGCCGGAGGACGTGGTGGTCGACGGCGACGGCGCGATCTGGACCGGTGTCGACGACGGCCGGATCCTGCGGATCACCGCCGACGGGAACGCATCCGTCGTCGCTACGGCGCAGGGCCGGCCCCTCGGCCTGCACGTCGCGCACGACGGGCGGATCCTGGTGTGCACCAGCCCGGGCGGTCTGCTGGCCCTGGACCCGAACACCGGAGCGTTGCAGACGCTGGTCGCCGAGGTCGACGACCGGCGGCTGATGTTCTGCTCGAACGTCACCCAATCACCGGACGGCACAATCTATTTCACCGAGTCGACGAGCGCCTTCAGCTACGCCCATTTCAAGGGGGCGGTGCTCGAGGCGCGGCCCCGCGGCAGCCTGTTCCGCCGCGACGCCGGCGGCACCGTGCTCACGGTGGCCGCGGGACTGTACTTCGCCAACGGCGTGACACCGACGGCGGACGGGTCGGCGCTGGTGTTCGCCGAGACGCTTGCGCGACGGCTGTCGAAGTACTGGCTGACCGGTGAGCGAGCCGGGACCGTGACGCCGCTTCACGTCAATCTGCCCGGCCACCCCGACAACCTGTCCACCGGCGCCGACGGCCGGATCTGGTGTGCGATGGTCTCGCCGGTCAACGCCGCCGCCGAGCGGCTCGCGACCAGTCCGCCCCTGCTGCGCAAGCTGGTGTGGAAGCTGCCCGACCGTCTGCAGCCGCAGATCAAGCCGGAGGTGTGGGCGGTCGCGTTCGATCCCGACACCGGCGAGGTCGTCGCGGGCCTGCGCACGGAGCATCCGTCGTTCGGGATGGTGACGGGCCTGGTCGAGGCGAACGGCAGGCTGTGGATGGGGTGCATCGGATCGCCCGCCGTCGCGCACGCCGACCTCGCGAGGCTCACGATCTAGCCTCTGTCGAGAACCGCGACCAGGTGGTCCACCGCGGCGATCGTCGAGATTGCAGTGGTGCCCTACTGCTCTCATGGCACCGAACGCGAGCGACGATTCACATCCAGACACGGATGGAGAACGACGATGAGCAGCGCAAAGTACATCGGTCGAATCGGTTCATCGGCGCTCGCGCTGGGAATCGGGGTGTTCCGCCCCATCGGTACCCGGATGACCGTGTCGATCGGTGCCGCCCTGGTGGTGACGGCCATGGTTGTGCCGGCCTCGGTCTCGACGGAGTCGCCGGCGGTGAAGCTGTCTGCCGACGCGACCGCCCTGATCGTCTGCGGAACCACCTGCCCGACGCCCGACGACTCCTTGATCGAATCTGTCAAGAACCAGTTCGTCGCGCCGACTCATCCAGGCCAGAACATCGAGTACGTCCCGGTGACCACACCCCAGGAATTCTGGCCCGTCACGGGGGTGTTCCGCCTCCTCGGGCTCGCGTTGGGGCCGCAGAGCCTCTTCGGGCTAGATGGCCCAGCGTGGCCGGACGAGCCGTGGTGGAAACTCTCAGGCCTCTTCGACCGCTCCGGCGATCAGTCGCTTGAGGACGGGGCGGCCGATCTGCAGGCGGCGATGGTCGAGAACCCCAGCGACCATCTGGTCATATTCGGCGTTTCACAGGGCGCGGGCGTGGCGAATGTGACGAAGCGCAAGCTGGCCGAGCAGTATCCGGCGGGAACCAAGGCTCCCGATGTCGATTTCGTGCTGAGCGGTGATCCCAATCTGCCCAACGGCGGCCTTGCCAGCCGCTTCGCGGGACTTTACATTCCGATCCTCGATTTGACGTTCAACGGCCCCGCGCCGACCAACACACAGTTCGACACAGTGGAGATCAACCGCCAGTACGACGGCTTCTCCGATTTACCGTTGTATCCGCTCAATGTCATCTCGCTGACGAACGCGCTTCTGGGCGTTGTGTACGTGCACATGTACCTCTTAGACGTCAGCCTGCCCGCCGAACCGACGAAGTCTCCCGCTTACCAGGGCAAGCACGGCGACACCGACTACTACTTCTTCGAGAACCCGGATCTGCCGCTGTTCGGTCCGCTGCGCACCCTGGGAGTGCCCGAGTCGCTGATCGATGTCGTCGAACCGTTCTTCCGGGTGATCGTGGAACTGGGCTATGACCGCAGCATCCCGGCGTGGCAGCCCACCCCGGCGCGCCTGATCCCGACGCTCGACCCCGGGAAGGTGGCCACAGATCTGGTCAATGCGGTCGGCGAAGGCGTCAACAACGCCGCCAAGTTATTCGGTTTGGCCCCTCCGCCGCACGATCCTCCGCCGGCGACCATCACCCAGTCGGCGCCGATCGTGCAAAGCCAGTCAACATCGACGCGGCAGACCGCGACCAACGAGCCGATGACGAGTAGTGAGCAGACGGTGAGCGTCACCGAGTCGACGTCGAGCGGACAGACCGGGACGACCGACCAGTCGACCTCGGACAATCAGACCACCGGCACCGAAGACTCGAAACCGAGTGAGCAGCGTGGGACCACCAGCGCGAGTGACGATGCCGACGACGAGGCGGGCGCTACCGACACCGCCGATCGCTCGCCAGTCGATTCGCCGTCCGCGGGTAACACCTCCGTCGGTGGCGCCTCCGAGGACGATCACCACGGAGCAGCGAACGAGTGATCACGCGACGCGCGTACGTTGCTTACTAGCCACTTTCCTCGACCATCGTCTCAGCCCACCCGATGTGTCCTTCGAAGCCAAGCGATTCCGCGGTCGCGCGATATCGCCCGAGCAAGTCCCGGTAGGCAACCTCGTCGCTGCGGGCACGGGCCAGCAGCGCGCGCAGCCGTAACAGCGTGATTTCGAGCATCGCCGAACCGTCGTCTACCCATAGGACCGCCAGTCGGTCGACCGCCTGTTGAGCTTCGGCCACATCGCCGTGGGTGCCACGCTCTAGCAGCGTCTGCACCAGAACGCCGGTCCCCCAAACGCCATAGAAGAGGTTTTCTGCCTGGCGCAGCTCGTCGACGGCTTGGCGCATCTCCGGTATGGCGGCATCGTGGTCGCCGCGCCTGGCCGTTTCCCGGGCGGTCCACACGTCGGTGACCGGGATGAGGAAGAGCGCACGCTTTCGCAGCCAGATGTCACGGGTCTGCATCATCAGTTCGAGCCCGCGGTGACGGTCGGCCGCGGCGTCCCGATTCAGCAGCCCGACAGCCAACGTATATGCGGCCAAGCCCACTGCGCGGTCGTTGCTGGCGCTTCGGGCGGTCTGCAGTGCATCCTCGCTCGCGCGCACCGCGGAGTCATCGGCCCGAAGCGCCCCATACTGCAGCGCATGACCGTAAGTCCAGGCGATGGCACCGGAGAGGGTTTCCGGGTTGCTGTGTCGGGCCATCGCGACGGCGTCGTGGAGGTCTCGGCACCATCCGGGACGGCCCAGCCACCACCGGGCAGTGCCGCGGTACGCCAACGCGATCGCCAGCGGTGATCCCCAACCGTAGCTGGCGCCCTTGGTGGGGTCACCGGCGGCCAGGTCGACGACGTGCTGCGACCAGCGCAAGATCTCGCCGAACTCACCGGCACAGAGCCAGTTGACGAACGCTATGGCCGCCAACCCCATGGTCGGGGTGGGATCGTCGATCGACTCGAGCAGCGCCGTCTGTTCGGATACCAGCAGCGAGCCCTCACGCACGCGCCCGGCGTAGATCAGCTCGGTGGCCGGCCCGCTCATACCGATGGCCAGCGAGACCTTGTCCCCGGCCGCGCTGCACAACTCACGCAGCTCCGCGAAGCGGCCCTGGCTCTCCTGGACCTCTCGGGCTTGTAAGTCGGTGGCACACAGCATGGTCCGCGGAGCGATGCGCATCGACAGCTGGTCGGGGTCGTCCGCAGGCAGCGCGTCGGCGATCTGGCGTGCTCGCTCCCAGCTCAGCCGGGCCGCGACGAGATCACGGTTGGTTGACCACGCGGCGGCGCGCATGTGCCAGCCGTACGCCGCGTGCAGCTCGTCGGCGGACTCGAGATGTTCGGCGATCAGCGCGGCATTCTCCTCCACCGACCCCGGCGCGCGGTCTTGGATCGCGGCGGCCAGGCGCCGGTGCCACTCGGCGCGATCGGCTTTCAGCTGTGATTCGTAGGCCACCGCGCGAATCAGCGGGTGCCGGAACGCGTACTCGGCGCTCGGGGAGAACCGCACCTGATCGATCAGCTCCGCGCCGAGGAGCTCGTCGAATACCGCATCGATGTTCAACGCGGACACCAGTTCCGCCTCGAAGCGTACGCCAATCACCGACGCCGCGTTCAGCGTCCGCCTCGCCGGGGCCCTCAGCCGGTCGATGCGCGCCTCGATGGCCGCCGCCACTGTGGCCGGCACGCTCACCTCACCGATGTCGACCCGGCAGACATATTCACCGCGCTCGCCGTCCAAGAGCTCGCGCTGCACCAAGTCGCGCACCATCTCCTCGGCGAAGAACGGGTTGCCCGCGGCCCGCTCGGCGATGACAGACGCCAGTTCGATAACCGATGCATCCGACCCCACCAGCTCGCCGAGCAGCGCCGAGATGTCCGAATCACGCAGCGGGGCAAGCGCTATCGTTTGGGCGCCATGCACCCGCAGCAGCGCACCCTCATACTCGGGGCGCGCGGTGATCAGGACCATCGAGGCCGTTCGCGGGATCACCGCCAGGAAGTCGGTCAGCATCGCCTCGCTGACCGCGTCGATCCAGTGCGCATCTTCGATGATGAACAACGCCGGTTGCGTGCGCGCCAGCGCGATCGTATTGATGAGCGCCGTCAATCGGTGCCGCCGCGCACCCGCGTCCATCTGGGCCAGCGGCGCCTCGGGGTCACTTATGCCGAGCAGATCGTCGAGCAGCAGCAGATCCTGCGGGTCGGCATCCGGAATCCTTTGCCGCACCAACGCGCGGCCGGTTTCGCCGTCGACTTCAGCGACGCCGATCGCCGTTCGCAGCAACCGGTTCACGGCATGGAAGGGGACGTCACGAGCGTACGACTCGCAGAAGGTCCAGAACACCTCCACCCCGCGACCGACAGCCGAGCCCGCGGCCTCCCGGGCCACCCGGCTCTTGCCGATGCCCGGCGGCCCCACCACGTTCAGCACACCACCGCGCCCACCACTCGCCCGCTCCGCCATCGCGTCGAGGGCGGCCATCTCCCAGCGCCGACCGACCAGGCTCGCCTCCGTGCGCCTGATCGGCCCGCCCTGCGGGCCGATCCCCATCAGCCGGCGCGCGCGCACCGGGTCATCGGACCCCTTGATGTGCACCCATTCCGGTTCGGCCAGCACCACTTTGTGCTCGACCAGCCGCGCGGTCGCCTCCGACAACATCACCTCACCGGGCGGCGCCACCGACTCCATCCTGTGAGCGAATCCGACCGGCTCGCCGGTCGCGGCGTATCTCAGCGACCCCGAACCGACCTCACCGGCGATCACCCGCCCCGAGTTCAGGCCCACCCGCAGCCGCAACGCCACGCCATCGCGGCGGGTCACCTCGGCCGCCAACCGGGCGGCCTCCTCCTGGATTGCCAGCGCGGCAAGACATGCTCGAAAAGCATGATCTTCCAAGGCAACTGGAGCACCAAAGAGCGCCATCACCCCGTCGCCGGTGTACTCCACGGTTCCGCCGTAGCGGCGCACCACCGCCGCGGAGCGCTCCACCAGCTCGGTGATGACCTCGCGCAGCCGCTCCATATCCAGGACGGCCGCGATGTCCATCGACCGCACCACATCGGCGAACAGCACCGTCACCTGCTTGTACTCAGCCGCGCGGGTTGCCTGCGCGAGTCGCGCACCGCACTCGCTGCAGAAGTTGCTCGTCGCACTGGAATGCGCGCCACAGGACGCACAGATCAGCCCTGTCGCGGTCAGTCCACTGCCACCATCGCAGCTGACGCGCACGTCACTTATCGTTTCACCGCTGGTCAGTGATGTCTGGCATATCGCCGGCATCTTCGCGAGCTTTCAAGACTCTCGGATGCCGTCACATTTGAAACAACAACCACACCAGCCACAGCGCGCCTCCGCGGAATCCGCCGCCGCACGGCCTAATCTGCGCTCACGATGGCGAAGTTCCTAATGTCGTCCCAGCGCGCTGCCGCCCTGGCAGCGGCTCTGTTTGTGATCGCCGGCCCGGCCGTGGCAAGCGCCCAGCCGCCCGCTGCGCCGGAGGGCAACACGTGCCCCTACCGCGAGGTGACGCCGCCTGCGGTCGACGCCTCCGAGGTGCCCAGGCCCGGCCAGGCGCCGCCCGCGCCGCTGCCGGTGCCGACGACACCGCTCGGCGGTGAGGCGCTGGCCGGTTGCGGTGTCATCACGGCGCCGGGCACACCGCCGCTGCCGACCGACGTCTCGGCCGAGGCGTGGGTGGTCGCCGACCTCGACACCGGTGACGTCATCGCCGCCAAGGACCCGCACGGCAGGCACCGCCCCGCGAGCATCGTCAAGGTGCTCACCGCGATGCAGGCCATCAAGGAACTGCCGATCCACAAGGTCATCGCGGGCACCGCCGAGGACGAGGCCCAGGAGGGCACCAAGGTCGGCGTCGGCGAGAACGGCCACTACTCCATCAACGACCTGCTGCACGGGCTGCTGATGTACTCGGGCAACGACGCCGCGCATGCGCTCGCCATGCAGATGGGCGGGTGGGACGCGGCGCTCGCCAAGATCAACGACCTCGCCGCCAAGCTCGGCGGCCGCGACACCCGGGTGGCGACGCCCTCGGGTCTCGACGGGCCCGGCATGAGCACGTCGGCATACGACATGGCGTTGTTCTACCGCTACGCGTGGCAGAACCCGATCTTCACCGACATCGTCGCCACCCGGTCGTTCGACTTCCCCGGCCGCGGTGACGTCGGCTATCCGATCGAGAACGACAACAAGCTGCTGCTCAACTACCCCGGCGCGATGGGCGGCAAGACCGGCTACACCGACGACGCCGGCCAGACGTTCGTCGGCGCGGCCGACCGCGACGGCCGCCGTCTGGTCGCGGTGCTGCTCAAGGGCACCCGCCAGCGAATCGCCCCGTGGGAGCAGGCCGCGCGCCTGCTCGACTACGGCTTCGCGACGGCACCGGGCACCAAGGTCGGCACGCTGATCGAACCCGACCCCTCGCTTACCGGCAGGCCGGTCGATGACGCCGCCGACGCCGCAGTGGCCGGCGCGCCCCTGCTGGGCGACGTCGACGCGATGCCGGTGCGGGTCGGCGTGGGGGTGGTCGGCACGGTGATCGTGTTCAGCCTCATCATGGGCGCGCGCTCGCTCAACCGGCGAGCGGTGCCTTAGCCCCACCGCCGCAGCAACCGCTCGGCCCCGGTGCAGAGCCGGCCGAGCACATCGGCGGCCGGCAGCGACTCGCGGACCATGCCGACGCCCTGGCCGGCGTTGACCGGCGCCACCCGGTAGTCCTCGGCGGCGACGGCCGAGTCCAGTTCGGCCCGCGCTTCGTCGTCCAGATCGGCCTCGTGACCGTCGAACCGGTCAACGAACTCATTGCTCAGCACGCGCTCGGGAAGCGTTGCGGGCCAGGGATACCCCTGCGCCACATCGAAGACCCGGGTGGTCACGGTCGCGTCCGCGGACGCCGCGGCCAGCGCGTTGCGCACCGCCGTCGACGTCATCGCTTCGGCGCAGCCGGCGAACACGGTGCCCAGCCACGCGCCGGACGCTCCCGCGGCCAACACGGCGGCCAGCCCGCGTGCCGATGCGATACCGCCCGCGGCGAGCACTGGTACCGACACCTCGTCGAGCACCTCCGCGAGCAGTGGCAGGGTGCCCACGTGCGGCTCGCCGTGCCCGCCGCCCTCGGCGCCGCGCGCCACCAGGACGTCGACCCCAGCGTCGACGGCCCGCCGGGCCGCGGTGACGTCGGCCACCTGCGCGGCCACCGGCACACCGGCGTCGTGCGCCCGGCGGACCCAGGACCAGTCCGCGCCGAAGCTGACGGCCAGCATCGCGGGTTTGGCCGCGATCGCCACCTCCAGCAGCTCGGGGTTCGCCGACATCACCCAGTGCACCAGCCCGATGCCGAACGGCCGCCTGAGCGCCGCGACGTATTGCAGTTCGGCGGTCAACTGGGCGGTGGTCGCCGAGCTGCCCATCCCGATCATGCCGAGCCCGCCCGCCCGTGACACCGCTGCGGCCAACGCGCCGCCCGCAGCGCCACCCATCGGCGCGTTGACGATCGGGACATCGATGCCCATCGCGCGGGACCACGGCGTCGACAATGGCACGGCGGGTGCTACCTCAACGCCGTCGTAGCCGCGAAAGACCAAGCGCGCCAAGCGCTCCTGCCGCAGCCGCGGCCAGCGCCGCGGGCATCCCGACACCCTCGCGGACCTGAACGCGCGGCGTGATCTGCGCCGACCCGGGCGGAGGCACGGGGGCGGCTTCCAAGATCTCGGTCGACGTCGCGGCCCACGCGGTGGCGAACAGGATGAGGCGCGCGGTGATGTAGGCGAACACCATCAGGCCGAGCACCGGACCGAACGTGGCCCCGGCGGGTCCGGTGACCACAGCGCGCAGGTAGATGGACGCCACCTGCTTGAACACCTCGAACGCCACTGCCGCGAGTGCACCGGCTCGCATCGCCGAGTGGAAGGTGACCTTTTCACGGGGCAACCGCGCGATGATCCAGGTGAACAGCAGCCAGGTGATCAGCAGTGAGATTGCCAGCGAGACCACCCGCAGCACGATGCTCATACCCGGAACACCTTCCAGGCCAACCCATTCGATCACCTTCTTGGCCAGCCCTGAGCTGCTCAGGGCGGTCAGCGCGACGGTGACGGCGATCGACACGAACAGGCCGACGATGGCCAGGAGGTCCGACAGCTTGGTGCGGACGAACCCCTTGCCGTCCTGACGCGCCAGGCCCCACATCTGGCTCAGCGCCTCGCGCAGGTTCGCCATCCAGCCCAGCCCCGCCCACATGGCCGTGGCTAGGCCGATGATGCCGACCGAGGTGCGCGACGCGATGGCCGAGTCCATCAGCTCCACCAGCTGCGTGCCGACGTCACCGGAGACCGCGGCCTTGACCCGGTCCTGGATGTCGGCTAGCAGATCGGGCTGGCCGGCCAGGATGAACCCGCCGATCGCGAAGCCGACCATCAGCAAGGGGAACAGCGCGAAGATCGTGAAGTACGTGATGCCGGCCGCGTAGAAGTCGCCCTTGCTGTCCTTGTAGCGCAGCTGGGCCCGCATGACATGGTCGAACCAGGCGTATCGCGCGCGATAGCGGTCGAGGAATCCCTGCTTGTCGGAGTCCGGCTCGGCCGGTGTCACCATTCCAGCCTCCCCAGCGTGTCAGCCGCGCGACGGAAGAAATCCCAGCCGGTCGTATACCCGCTTGAGCGTCTTGGCAGACGCGTCGCGGGCGCGCTCGGCACCGACCGCCAGCACCGACTCCAATTCGCCCGGATCGGCGAGCAGTTCGTCGACCCTGGCCTTGATCGGGCTGACGAACTCGACCACGGCCTCGGCGGTGTCCGACTTCAGGTCGCCGTACCCGCGACCGGCGTAGCCCTCGACCAGCTTGTCGATGTCGGTTCCCGTGACGGCGGACTGGATGGTCAGCAGATTGGACACGCCGGGCTTGGCGGCAGGGTCGTAACGGACCTCGCGCTCGCTGTCGGTGACGGCCGAACGGATCTTCTTGGCCGACACCTTCGGCTCGTCGAGCAGGCTGATCAGTCCGGCCTCCGTGGCGGCCGACTTGCTCATCTTCGACGTGGGGTCCTGCAGGTCGTAGATCCTTGCGGTGGCCTTCTGAATCAGCACGTCCGGCACCACGAAGGTCTCGGGGAACCGGGAGTTGAATCGCTGCGCGACGTCGCGCGCCAACTCCAGGTGCTGGCGCTGATCCTCCCCGACCGGCACCAGATCGGTGTCGTAGAGCAGCACATCGGCGGCCATCAGGACCGGGTAGGTGAACAATCCGACCGTGGTGGCTTCCGCGCCCTCCTTCTGCGACTTGTCCTTGAACTGCGTCATCCGCGAGGCCTGCCCGAAGCCGGTGAAACAGCCCAGCGCCCAGGCCAATTCGGTGTGGGCGGGCACATGGCTCTGTACGAAGATCGTCGCCCGTGCCGGGTCGACGCCCAGCGCCAGATACTGCGCGGCCGTCACGAGCGTGCGCCGCCGCAACTGTTCGGGGTCCTGCGGGATCGTGATCGCGTGCAGGTCGACGACGCAGAAGAACGCCTCGTAGTCCTCCTGCAGGTCCACCCACTGCTGGACCGCACCCAACGCGTTGCCGAGGTGCAGGGAGTCAGAGGTGGGTTGGACGCCGGAGAAGACGATCTGGCCGGCGCCGCCGCGGTCGGTGCTCATGATGCCTCCGATCTTTTCACAAGCCGCGGTCAGCGATATTCGACCGTCACCGGCGCGTGGTCGGACCAGCGCAGCGCGTACGCCGCGGCGCGTTCCACCCGTGCGGCCATGGCCCGCCGCGCCAGGCCGGTGCTCGCCAACTGGTAGTCGATGCGCCAGCCGGCGTCGTTGTCGAACGCGCGGCCCCGCCACGACCACCACGCGTACGGGCCCGGTTGACCGGGGTGCAGCGCGCGGACGACGTCCACCCAGCCCGACGCCAACAGGTCGGTGAGCCATTGCCGTTCGCTCGGCAGGAAGCCGGACTTCTTGACGTTGCCCTTCCAGTTCTTGATGTCGTGCTCGGTGTGGGCGATGTTCCAGTCACCGCACACGACGGCATCCCGATCGGCCAGCGTCGCCATCCGCCCGGCGAGTTCGGCCATGAACCGCTCTTTTTCGAGCTGGCGGTCGGTCCCCGCCTCGCCGGTCTGGACGTATACGTTCCCGACCGTCACCCCGGCGGTCTCGACCTCCAGATACCGGCCGTGCGAACCGAATTCGGCGCTGTCGAGCTGCCTTGCCGCCTCGATGGGGTGACGGGACAGCACGGCGACGCCGCTACGCCCCTTGAGGTGCGGTTCGGCCGACGCGAGCTCCCAACCCTCGGCCAGCGCTGGGGCGAGCGCTTTGGCCAGCTGCTCGTCGTCGGCCCGCGTCTCCTGCAGGCACACCACATCGGCGGTCGTCGCCGACAGCCACGGCAGCAGTCCCAGATTGTCGGCCGAGCGCTGCTTGACGGCCGCACGGATCCCGTTGACGTTGATGGTGCTCACGATCACGGCAGGCACGCTAGCGGCCATGGGCGCGGACCCACTTGCGGTACCGGCGGTATCACCTTTAGTGTCGGGCCACATGACCGATCGCGCACCGATCCACGTGGGTTCCGGCGAGCCGATGCTGTTGCTGCACCCGTTCATGATGTCGCAGAACGTCTGGAAAGACGTCGCACCGATGGTTGCCGAGACGGGTCGATACGAGGTCCTGGCGCCGACCATGCCCGGCCACAACGGCGGCGTGAAGGGCCGCTTCTTCCTGGACACGGCCGAGTTGGCCGACGACATGGAACGCCGCATGGACGCGGCGGGCTGGGACACCGCCCACATCGTCGGCAACTCATTGGGCGGCTGGGTGGCCTTCGAGCTCGAGCGCCGCGGACGGGCCCGGACGTTGACCGGCATCGCCCCGGCCGGCGGCTGGCACCACTACAGCCCGGTCAAGTTCGAGATCGTCGGCAAGTTCGTGGCCGGCTTCCCGGTCTGGCTGGTCGCCAAGGCGCTGGGTCCGCGCGCGCTGCGGCTGCCGTTCGTCCGCCATCTGGCCTACGTGCCGGTCAGCGCCGGCCCTGACCGGTTGAGCGACGAGGACCTGCTGGTGATCATCGACGACGTCACGCACTGCCCGGCGTACTACCAGTTGCTGCTCAAGGCGCTGCTGCTGCCCGGTCTGCTCGAGCTCGCCGAGGGCAGTGCGCCGACGCATCTGGTGATCTGCGAGAAGGACCGCGTGTTGCCCCACCCGCGGTTCACCCGCCACTTCACCGACCACCTGCCACCGACCACCGAGATCACTCACCTCGACGACGTCGGGCACATCCCGATGTTCGAGGCGCCACGCCAGATCGCCGACGTGATCGTCGGTTTCGTCGACCGGTACGCGACGCCTCCACCGGCGACCGCGCTCGGCGGCTAGCTGCTCGACGCGCCTTCCAGCAGCGAGTTCAGCGTCTTGCTGGGCCGCATCACGGCGGTGGTCTTCTCCCGGTCCGGGTAGTAGTAGCCGCCGATGTCGACCGAATCGCCCTGCACCTCGTTGAGTTCGCCGACGATGGCGTCCTCGTTCTCGGCCAGTGTCTTGGCCAGCTTGGCGAAGTGGTCGGCCAGTTCCTTGTCGTCGGTCTGCTCGGCGAGTTCGGCCGCCCAGTACATCGCGAGGTAGAACTGGCTGCCCCGGTTGTCGAGCTCGCCGGCCTTGCGCGACGGGCTCTTGTTGTTCTCCAACAACTTTCCGATCGCGGAGTCGAGCGTCTTGCCCAGCAGGACGGCGCGCTTGTTGTCGGTCTTGCGGCCGATGTCCTCGAAACACGCACCGAGCGCGAGATACTCGCCCAGCGAATCCCACCGCAGGTGGTTCTCCTCGACCAACTGGTGGACATGCTTGGGCGCCGAACCGCCCGCACCGGTTTCGTACATGCCGCCGCCCGCCATCAACGGCACGATCGACAGCATCTTGGCGCTGGTGCCCAACTCCAGGATCGGGAACAGGTCGGTCAGGTAGTCGCGCAGAATGTTGCCGGTGACGGCGATGGTGTCCTGCCCGCGGATCAGCCGTTCGAGCGTGTACCGCATCGCCCACACCTGCGGCATGATCTGGATGTGCAGGCCCTCGGTGTCGTGGTCCTTGAGGTATTCCTTGACCTTCTTGCGTAGTTCGACCTCGTGCGGTCGCTCGGTGTCGAGCCAGAACAGCGCCGTCATGCCCGACGCGCGCGCCCGCGTGACGGCCAGCTTGACCCAGTCGCGGATCGCGGGGTCCTTGACGATCGGCATGCGCCAGATGTCGCCGGCCTCGACGTTCTGGGTGAGCAGCACCTCGCCGGTGTCGATGTCGACGATGTTGGCGACCCCGTCCTCGGGGATCTCGAAGGTCTTGTCGTGGCTGCCGTACTCCTCGGCCCGCTGGGCCATCAGCCCCACGTTGGGCACGGTGCCCATGGTCCTCGGATCGAACTGCCCGTGCGTCTTGCAGAAGCAGACCATCTCCTGGTAGATGCGGGAGAACGTCGACTCGGGATTGACCGCCTTGGTGTCTTTGAGCTTGCCGTCGGCGCCGTACATCTTGCCGCCGGCGCGGATCATCGCGGGCATCGACGCGTCGACGATCACGTCGCTGGGCGAGTGGAAGTTGGTGATTCCGCGGGCCGAGTCGACCATCGCGAGTTCGGGACGGTGCTCGTGGCAGGCGTGGATGTCGTTGATGATCTCCTCGCGCTGCGAGGCGGGCAGCTTCTCGATCTTGTCGTACAGGTCGGACATGCCGTTGTTGACGTTGACGCCCAGCTCGTCGAACAGCTCCTGGTGCTTGGCGAACGCCTCCTTGTAGAACACCTTGACCGCGTGGCCGAACACGATCGGGTGGCTGACCTTCATCATCGTCGCCTTGACGTGCAGCGAGAACATCACGCCGGTCTTGTAGGCGTCCTCGATCTGTTCCTCGAAGAAGGCGCACAGCGCCTTCTTGCTCATGAACATGCTGTCGATGATGTCGCCCTCGTCGAGGGCGACCTCCGGCTTCAAAACGATGGTCTGGCCACCGGAGGTCTCGAGCACCATCTTGACCTTGCGCGCCTTGTCGATGGTCATGGACTTCTCGCCGTGGTAGAAGTCGCCGCCCTTCATGGTGGCGACGTGCGTCCGCGACGCCTGCGACCATTCGCCCATGCTGTGCGGGTGCTTGCGCGCGTACTCCTTGACCGCCTTCGGCGCACGACGGTCGGAATTGCCTTCGCGCAGAACGGGGTTCACCGCGCTGCCGAGAATCTTGGCGTAGCGCTCCTTGATCGCCTTCTCCTCGTCGGACTTCGGGTCGCCGGGGTAGTCCGGCAGGTCGTAACCCTTGGCCTTGAGTTCCTTGATGGCCGCCAGCAGCTGCGGCACCGAGGCGCTGATGTTCGGCAGCTTGACGATGTTGGTCTGCGGGTCCTGCGTGAGCTCACCGAGTGTGCCCAGGTTGTCGGGCACCCGCTGCTCCTCGGTCAACCGGTCGGAAAACTCGGCGAGGATGCGGGCCGCCACCGAGATGTCACTGGTCTCGACGTTGATGCCGGCCGGCTCGGTGAAGGTGCGGATGATCGGCAGGAAGGCGTAGGTCGCAAGCAGCGGCGCCTCGTCAGTGAGCGTGTAGATGATGGTCGGCTGCTCGGCACTCATGTGGCGTTCTCCCGGCTCGGTTCTTCGTCAGGCCTCGGTCAATTTCGCAAGCTCCGCCTGTGGCGGCGGCTATCAGTATCGCTACGGATACGACGCTACGCGCGCGCCGGGGGTCCCGATGCCCCACCATGATCGGCCTACTGACCAGTAACTTTGAGCCGGGTCTTCGTTCGCGAGAGTTACACCAGGGCTGTGATTCGTCCTCGAGGCACGACCCTGGTGTACGCCTCGCGAAGTTGAGGCGTTTGCCCCACGCCCGGGCGCCGACGACGTCGCCGCCGCGTCCGCCCACGCCCGCGCGCGTCGAGGCCGTGCTGGCACGCCGCCAGCAACGTGCGATACGCTTCTGGTCGGTCATGAGCGCCAGCGACAAGCCCCGGCTTGCTGGCCGGCAACCCTCCAACCGCGGTGGGGTGCCCCGGGTGATGACCAGGTTGAGTAGTCGCTAGAAGGCGGCTGCCGGCAAGCGCGGGTCCGTTGTGACGGGCCCCCAGAGAAGACAGAGGGAGGTCCGTCTCGTATGAGCACGCCAGAAGACCCGACCGCTGATTGGGCGTTCGAGACCAAGCAGGTCCACGCCGGCCAGACGCCCGACGCCGCCACCAACGCGCGGGCGCTGCCCATCTACCAGACCACGTCCTACACGTTCAACAGCACCGACCACGCCGCGGCGCTGTTCGGCCTCGCCGAGCCCGGCAACATCTACACCCGGATCATGAACCCGACGCAGGACGTCGTCGAGAAGCGGATCGCCGCGCTCGAGGGTGGGGTCGCCGCGCTGTTCCTCGCCTCGGGGCAGGCCGCCGAGACGTTCGCGATCCTCAACCTCGCCAACGCCGGGGATCACGTCGTGTCCAGCCCCCGGCTGTACGGCGGCACCTACAACCTGTTCCACTACACGCTGCCCAAGATCGGCATCGAGGTCAGCTTCGTCGACGACCCCGACGACCTGGACTCGTGGCGAGCGGCCGTCAAGCCGAACACCAAGGCGTTCTTCGGCGAGACCATCTCCAACCCGCAAATCGACATCCTCGACATCCCAAGCGTCGCCACGGTCGCTCACGAGGCCGGTGTGCCGTTGATCGTCGACAACACGATCGCCACCCCGTACCTCATCCAGCCGCTGACGCACGGCGCCGACATCGTCGTGCACTCGGCCACCAAGTACCTCGGCGGTCACGGGGCGGCGATCGCGGGCGTCATCGTCGACGGCGGCACGTTCGACTGGACCAACGGCAAGTTCCCCGGCTTCACCACCCCCGACCCCAGCTATCACGGCGTGGTGTTCGCCGAACTGGGCCCGCCCGCGTTCGCGCTCAAGGCGCGGGTGCAGCTGCTGCGCGACCTGGGCTCGGCGGCGTCGCCGTTCAACGCCTTCCTCATCGCGCAGGGATTGGAGACGCTGAGCCTGCGCGTTGAACGACACGTGGCCAATGCGCAGCGCGTCGCCGAGTACCTCGCCGGACATCCCGACGTGGAGTCGGTGAACTACGCCGGCCTGCCCAGCTCACCGTGGCACGAGCTCGGCAAGAAGCTGGCTCCCAAGGGCACCGGCGCGGTGCTGGCCTTCGAGCTGGCCGGCGGCGTCGACGCGGGCAAGGCGTTCGTCAACGCGCTGACGCTGCACAGCCACGTCGCCAACATCGGTGACGTGCGCTCGCTGGTGATCCACCCGGCGTCGACGACGCACGCGCAGCTGTCGCCCGAGGAGCAGCTGGCCACCGGTGTCACCCCCGGTCTGGTGCGGCTCGCGGTCGGCATCGAGGGCATCGACGACATCATCGCCGACCTGGAGCAGGGCTTCGCCGCGGCCAAGCCGTTCAGCGCGGCGCACACCGCGGATCCGAACACCACGGCAGCGTTCTGATGACGATCTCAGAGGTGCAAACTTTGACTCTGCCCGCCGAAGGCGAGGTCGGCATCGTCGACATCGGACCGCTGACGCTGGAGAACGGCACAGTCATCGACGACGTGTCGATCGCCGTGCAGCGCTGGGGCGAACTCTCGCCGGCACGCGACAACGTGGTGATGGTGGCACATGCGCTGACCGGGGACTCCCACATCACAGGCCCACCGGGTCCCGACCATCCGACCGGCGGCTGGTGGGACGGCGTCGCGGGACCGGGCGCCCCGATCGACACCAACCGCTGGTGTGCGGTGGCGACCAACGTGCTCGGCGGCTGCCGCGGCTCGACCGGCCCCAGCTCGTTGCACCCGGACGGCAAGGCATGGGGGTCGCGGTTCCCGCTGATCTCAATCCGCGACCAGGTCGCGGCCGACATCGCCGCACTCGCCGCGCTCGGCATCACCGAGGTCGCTTCGGTGGTCGGCGGTTCGATGGGCGGCGCCAGGGCGCTGGAGTGGGCCGTCGGTCACCCGCACACGGTGCGCACGGCTCTGGTGCTCGCGGTCGGTGCCCGCGCCACCGCCGACCAGATCGGCACCCAGAGTTCGCAGATCGCCGCGATCAAGTCCGACCCGAACTGGTGCAACGGCGATTACTACGGCACCGGCCTGACTCCCGACACCGGCATGGAGATCGCCCGGCGGTTCGCCCACCTGACGTACCGCGGCGAAACCGAACTCGACTCTCGGTTCGCCAACGACGCCCAGCGCGGTGAGGACCCCGGAAACGGTGGTCGCTACGCCGTGCAGAGCTACCTGGAACACCAGGGCCGCAAGCTGGTGTCGCGTTTCGACGCGGGCACCTACGTCGCGCTCACCGAGTCGTTGTCCAGCCACGACGTGGGCCGTGGTCGCGGCGGCGTCGAGGCCGTCCTGCGCGGCTGCCCGGTGCCGGTGGTCGTCGGCGGCATCACCTCGGACCGGCTCTACCCGCTGCGGTTGCAGGAGGAGCTGGCCGAGTTGCTCCCGAACTGCAGCGGGCTCAACGTCGTCGACTCCATCTACGGGCACGACGGGTTCCTGGTGGAGACCGATGCGGTGTACAAGCTGATCCGCCACACCCTGGAGCTGGCGTCGAAGCGATGACGACCCCCTCGCTGTCTTTCGGCGCGGAAGCCGCGGCGTACGAACGCGGCAGGCCGTCGTACCCGCCCGACGCGATCGACTGGCTCCTGCCGGCCGACGCGGAGAAGGTGCTCGACCTCGGTGCGGGCACCGGCAAGCTGACCACCCGGCTGGTGGAACGCGGCCTCGAGGTGATCGCCGTCGACCCGATCCCGGAGATGCTCGAGCTGCTGACCAATTCGCTGCCGGACACGCCGGCGCTGCTGGGCACCGCCGAGGACATTCCGCTGCCCGACGACAGCGTCGACACCGTGCTGGTGGCGCAGGCCTGGCACTGGTTCGACCCCGAGCGCGCCGTCAAGGAGGTCGCGCGCGTCTTGCGGCCCGGTGGCAGGCTGGGCCTGGTGTGGAACACCCGCGACGAGCGGATGGGCTGGGTCAAGGAGCTGGGCCGCGTCATCGGTGTCGAGGACGACCCGTTCAACCACCGGGTGACGCTGCCCGAGCCGTTCGCCGGCGTCGAGCGCCATCAGGTCGAGTGGACGAATTACCTGACCCCGCAAGCCCTCATCGATCTCGTCGCGTCGCGCAGCTACTGCATCACCTCACCGGAGAAGGTGCGCACCAGGACGCTGGATCGCGTGCGCGACCTGCTGGCCACGCATCCGGCGCTGGCCAACTCCACCGGCCTCGCGCTGCCGTACGTCACGGTGTGCATCCGCGCGACGCTGTCGTAGCCCTCCCGCTGACTTTTTGCTTCCGATGGGCGGGACCTTCGCCCCTAAGCCTGCCGATGCCGGCCCGCATAGCGTCGAGGGGACAGCCGAACCTGAGAGGGGATTGATGTGTTCCGCACGGTGTTGGTGGCGGTAGGCGCGATGGGCGCAGCGGCCTTGTTGTCGACGCCGCAGGCCGCCGCAGAACCCGACCTCACCGACCGTGGCTGGGCCTACGCCGGTCAGTACGGTCCGGCGATCTGTCAGTTCGTCGACGCCAACCCCACGGTGGACGGCTTCGTCAGCGCCCTGAAAAATGTGGGCCGCGAAGGGTTTTCGGCATACGAGGCGAGCGGCATCGTGATCGCCGCGCTGAGTTCTCAGTGCCCCCACAACTACTGGCTGGTCGACGCCTTCGTCGACTCGACGCCCGCACCTCCGCCGGCGCAGATCCTGGCGTAGGCCAATTCCGCGCGCCGAAACTGAAGTTGTGCAGGAGAAACCCCTGGCTCCACCTGCATAGGTTCAGTTTCGAGGCCGGTCCACGCTAGCTGGTACCCAGCGGGTCGATCGTCCAGGCGATGTAGAGCATCACCGCGCTCACGGTCGCGGTGGTCACGAAGTCGACGCCGCGGCTGCGCACCGCGAGCAGGCCCGCGCGGTCGTCGCTGAGCACCAGCCGCAGCGCGGCCGCGACACCCACCCCGATCGCCATCACCAACGCGCCGCGTCGCCAGTAGCCCGCCACGACCAGGACGAACGCGGCGGCGAAGATCAGGCCGACCAGCCAGAACGGCCACTGCCCCGCGAAGACCTTGCGCGCGAACTCCTTCGGGGTCATCGGCTCTTCGCGCGAGCGCTCATCGCAGTCACCTCGGGGCGAGCGCCTCCGCGCGCTCGACGACGTTGGTGAGCAGGAACGCGCGCGTCAGCGGGCCGACGCCACCGGGGTTGGGCGACACGTGCCCGGCCACCTCCCACACGTCGGGGTGCACGTCGCCGACCAGCTTGCCGTTGTCGTCGCGGCTGACGCCGACGTCGACCACCGCGGCGCCCGGCTTCACCATCTCCGCGGTCACCATGTGCGGCATGCCGGCCGCGGCGATGATGATGTCGGCCTCGCGGGCCAACTCGGGCAGATGGCGGGTTGCGGTGTGGCACAACGTCACCGTGGCGTTCTCCGACCGCCGGGTCAGCAGCAGGCCCAGCGGCCTGCCGACGGTCACCCCGCGGCCGATGATGACCACCTGGGCACCCGCGATCTCCACCTCGTAGCGGCGCAGCAGGTGCACGATGCCGCGCGGGGTGCACGGCAGCGGCGCGGGCTCGTTGAGCACGAGCCGGCCGAGGTTCGTCGGATGCAGACCGTCGGCGTCCTTGCCCGGATCGATGCGTTCGAGCGCGGCGTTCTCGTTGAGGTGCTTGGGCAGCGGCAGCTGGACGATGTAGCCCGTGCACTCGGGGTTGGCGTTGAGCTCGTCGATGGTCTCGTCGAGCTTGGCCTGGGTGATGTCGGCGGGCAGGTCGCGGCGAATCGAGGTGATGCCGACCTTCGCGCAGTCCGAGTGCTTGCCGCGCACGTAGGCGTGCGACCCGGGATCGTCGCCGACGAGCACGGTGCCCAGGCCGGGCGTGCGCCCCGCCGCGGTCAGCGCCGCGACGCGTTCGGTGAGGTCGACGAAGATCTCGTCGCGCGTGGCCTTGCCGTCCAGAGTGATCGCACCCACGGAGCATTCTCCCGTCGCTTCGCTCGCCTGCGAAGCCAGTCTGGCATGCTCACCTCATGAACACTCCACATGATGTGTTCACCCCGGCCAAGCTCGGCCCGGTGACGCTGCGCAACCGGATCATCAAGGCCGCGACGTTCGAGGCTTCGACGCCGGACGCACTGGTCACCGACGACCTGATCACCTACCACCGGCTGCCCGCCGCGGGTGGGGTGGGCATGACGACCGTCGCCTACCTGGCAGTGTCGAAAGGCGGACGCACCGAGGGCAACGCTCTCTGGTGGCGGCCCGAGGCGATGCCCGGGTTGCGCACGCTCACCGACGCCATCCACGCCGAGGGTGCGGCGATCAGCGCGCAGATCGGCCATGCCGGGCCGGTGGCCAACGCCCGCTCGACCAAGGCCAAGGCGTACGCGCCAGTCCGGTTCTTCAACCCGCTGTCGATGCGCTTTGCGAAGAAGGCCACCCGCGACGACATCGACGACATCATCGCCGCGCACGCGAACGCCGCACGGTGCGCGATCGAGGCCGGCTTCGACGCCGTGGAGATTCACCTCGGGCACAACTACTTCGCGAGCTCGTTCTTGTCCTCGCTGATCAACCGCCGCGACGACGAGTTCGGCGGCTCCCTGCAGAACCGCGCCAAGGTGGCCCGCGGCATGGTGATGGCGGTGCGTCGCGCTGTGGAGGAGGAGGGCACCCCGATCGCGGTGACCGCCAAGCTCAACATGACCGACGGGGTGCGCGGCGGCATCTCGCTCGACGAGTCGCTGCAGACCGCCAAATGGCTGGAGGAGGACGGCGGTCTCGACGCCATCGAGCTGACGGCGGGCAGTTCACTGGTCAACCCGATGTACCTGTTCCGCGGTGACGCGCCGATCAAGCAGTTCGCGGGTGCGTTCAAACCGCCACTGAGCTGGGGCATCCGGATGACCGGCAAGAAGTTCCTGCGCGAGTACCCCTACCGCGAGGCCTACCTGCTGCGCGACGCCAAGAAGTTCCGCGAGGAACTGAGCATGCCGCTGATCCTGCTCGGCGGCATCACCAATCGCGAGACCATGGACCTCGCGATGGCCGAGGGCTTCGACTTCGTCGCGATGGGCCGTGCGCTGCTCGCCGAGCCGGACCTGATCAACCGGATCCGGGACGACGGCGACGCGCACTCCATCCGCTCGGTGTGCAACCACTGCAACCAGTGCATGGCCACCATCTACAGCCACACCCACTGTGTGGTGACCGGCTCGCCGGGTCAGTCCTCGGCCGCCCGCCTCGGCTCGACGTAGGCCACCATCGGGTCGGCGCGAACCAGCTCACCGTTCTCCGATACCGCGAGTTCCTTGGCCGAGAAGGTGTAGGTCACTGCATCGTTGTCGACGGTGAAGACACCGTTCGCCGTCTCGACAGCGGTCGCCGAGAGCAGCGCGTTGTCGCTCAGCCGCACCCCGCGGTACTCGTAGCGGCCCGAGTCGCGGCAGATCGCGATGAGCGCGAATTCGGTGCGGCCGAACGCCACACTCGCCGTCGGCGTGTCGCAGCGCGCCGCGGTGTCGACGAACCCGCGGTCGTCTATCGATCCGGGCTGGGCGCCCGCCGCCGGCGCCAGCAATGTCGACACTGCGGCACATCCGACGAACACCGACGCCGTTCTGGACACCATGCACCATGGTGACCACGAATTGACCGACCAGACCGCGCGACTCGCCGTCCGTGCGCTCAGTTTGTCAGCAATGCCTTCGCGCAGTCGGCGACGATCGCCTCCGCGTTCGCTGGAATCGGCCGCCCCGCCAGCAGATGCCGCCGCACCACCGCGTACGGGATGTCGACCAGCGCGGCGGTGATCCGGTCGGCGTCGGCGTCGAGCCCGGTGAGCAGCCGGCGCAGTGTGCGGCGGGCCTGCCGACGGCGCGCGCGCACCTCGTCCGGCCACCCGGGTTCGCCCAGGGTCTCGGCACCGGCCAGCAGCACCCGGGCTTCGTCGGGATGCCGACGACACCACCGCACGGTGAACCGGGCGCCTGCGACGCAGCGCGTCCGGGTGTCCCCCGGCTCGGACAGCGCCTCGCCGAGCCCGGCGAGGAACCGCTCCTCGGTGCGCATCCACAGCTCTGCGCACAACGCGGCGGTGCTCGGAAAGCGGTGGTACATCGAGCCGCTGGGCGCTCCCACCGCGCGCGCCACCGCCACCATCGTCACCGCGGCCGGCCCGCCCTCGGCCAGCAGCGCGGCGGCCGCATCGAGCAGATCGTCGACGGAGAACCGTGCGGGCCGCGGCACCCGGTCAGTCTATAATAGAGATACATCTCTAATAAGGAGCACACCATGCCCACTCCCACCGATGTCGCCCAGCGGTTCTACGACGCGCTGGCCCACGCCGACGCCGACACGCTCTTCGCGTTGCTGGCCGACGACTTCGTCGGCACGGTCAGCGCCGGGATGCCACACGATGTCGGCGGCACCCACCGCGGACCTGCCGACATGATCCTCGGCGTGTGGGCGCGCATCGGCGCGCTCTACGACATGCACGTCGAGCCGGCCGAATACCTTGCCGTCGACGACAACCGGGTCGTCGTCATCGGCCGGTACCGGGGGCCCGCCCGCGACGGCGACACCACCGTCGACGCCTCGTTCGCCCACGTGATCGCGACCCGGGGCGATCAGATGGCGACACTGCACCAGATCACCGACACCGCGCGGTGGAGGATTCCCTGCCGTTGACGGCCGCTCGCACCTACCCCGCGCCCGGGGTCGATACCGATAGAGTTGTCCGCGATGTCCAATGTCGCAGGCCGCCCGGCACCGACGAGCCGCCCGGTCCCTCCCGCGCTGACCGTTCGGTACGACGGATCGACCAGGACCTTCGCGCCGGGTAACGATGTCGTCGTCGGCCGTGATCTCCGCGCTGACATCCGCATCGCCCATCCGCTGATCTCGCGCGCCCACCTGGTGCTGCGCTTCGACCAGGGCCGGTGGGTCGCGATCGACAACGGCAGCCTGAACGGGATGTTCGTCAACAACCGCCGGGTGCCCGCCGTCGACATCACCGACGGTCAGAGCGTCAACATCGGCAACCCCGACGGGCCGCGGCTGATCTTCGAGGTCGGCCGCCATCAGGGCACGGCAGGCCGGACGCCCACGATGGCGGTGCCGATCGCCAACCAGCGTCCCGCCGCCCCGGCCCGGCCGGGGCCCGCGCCGTACACGTCCGGCCCGCACACCGCCCGGCCCTACGGCCCGCCATCGGGCAAGTCGCCCGCGCAGCCGATGTACCCGTCGGGACCGCCGCCGTCGCAGCCGCGCTACCCGGCCGGCAGCCCGCATCCCGCGCACACCGGGGGACCGGTGGCCTACCAGCCGGGTCCACCGAGCACCTCGCAGCCCGTGCGCCCGCAGTACTCGCAGCCGATCTCGGCGCCGGAACTGGAGTCGGTGACCGCGATTGGGCCGATGGCGGCTCCCCGCTCCAGCGAGGGCAACCTCGCGACGAGCATGCTCAAGATCCTGCGCCCGAGCCGGCCCGCCGCCGACAACGTTCCGGGCGCCGTCAAGATCGGCCGCGCCACCGACAACGACATCGTCGTCCCGGACGTGCTGGCCTCGCGCCACCACGCCACGCTGGTGCCGACCGGGTCCGGCATCGAGATCCAGGACAACCGCAGCATCAACGGCACCTTCGTCAACGGCGCGCGCGTCGAGTCGGCCCTGCTGCACGACGGTGACACCGTCACGATCGGCAACATCGACCTGGTGTTCTCCGGCGGCACGCTGATGCGCCGCACCGAGACCGAGGCCGCCACCCGCACCGGCGGCCTCGAGGTGCACGGCGTCACCTGGACCATCGAGAACAACAAGACGCTGCTGGAGAACATCTCGATCGCGGCGCGGCCCGGCACCCTGACCGCCGTCATCGGTCCGTCCGGCGCGGGCAAGTCGACGTTCGCGCGACTGGTCGCCGGCTACACCCATCCCACCACCGGCACCGTGACCTTCGAGGGGCACAACGTCCACGCCGAGTACGCCTCGTTGCGCTCCCGGATCGGGATGGTGCCGCAGGACGACGTCGTGCACGGCCAGCTGACCGTCCGGCAGGCGTTGATGTACGCCGCCGAACTGCGGTTGCCGCCCGACACCACCAAGGCCGACCGCGAGCAGGTCGTCATGCAGGTCCTCGAGGAACTCGAGATGACCAACCACCTGGAGACCCGCGTCGACAAGCTCTCCGGCGGCCAGCGCAAGCGCGCATCGGTGGCCCTCGAACTGCTGACCGGCCCGTCGCTGCTGATCCTCGACGAACCGACCTCGGGCCTGGACCCGGCGCTGGACCGCCAGGTCATGACGATGTTGCGGCAACTGGCCGACGCCGGCCGCGTCGTGCTGGTGGTCACCCACTCGCTGACCTACCTCGACGTGTGCGATCAGGTCCTGCTGCTGGCCCCCGGCGGCAAGACCGCGTTCTACGGGCCGCCCGAGCAGATCGGCGTCTCGATGGGCACCACCAACTGGGCCGACATCTTCAGCAGCGTCGCCGGCGATCCGGACACCGCCAACAGGCGGTTCCTCGAACGGCACGGGCCGCCACCACCGCCGCCGCCCACCGAGGAGCCGTCCGACCTCGGCAGCCCGACGAGCACGAGCGTGCGACGGCAGTTCTCGACGATCGCCCGGCGCCAGGTGCGCCTCGTGATCTCCGACCGCGGCTACTTCGCGTTCCTGATGTTCCTGCCGTTCATCATGGGGGTGCTGTCCCTGTCGGTGCCCGGCGACGTCGGCTTCGGCGTGCCCGTTCCGGCGATGCAGGGCGGTGCGGCGCCCAACGAACCGGGGCAGATTCTGGTCATGCTCAACGTGGGCGCCATCTTCATGGGCACCGCGCTGACGATCCGCGCGCTGATCGGCGAACGGGCGATCTTCCGGCGCGAGCAGGCCGTCGGATTGTCAACGACGGCATACCTTCTGGCGAAGGTGTTCGTCTTCACCGTGTTCGCGGTCGTGCAGTCGGCGATCGTGACGGCGATCGCGGTGGCGGGCAAGGGCTGGGGCGAGGGCGCCGTGGACAGCGGCTCGGTGATCGGCAGCCGGAGCCTGGAGTTGTTCGTCGACATCGCGGTGACCACGGTGGCCGCGGCGATGGTCGGCCTGGCACTGTCGGCGCTGGCGAAGTCCAACGAGCAGATCATGCCCCTGCTGGTGGTGGCGATCATGTCGCAGTTGGTGTTCTCCGGCGGCATGATCCCGGTGACCGACCGCGTGGTGTTGGACCAGATGTCGTGGTTCACCCCGGCGCGCTGGGGTTTTGCGGCCTCGGCGTCGACCATCGACCTCATCCGGCTGGTGCCGGGTCCGCTCACGCCCAACGACCGACATTGGCAACACACTTCGGGGGCGTGGCTGTTCGATGTGCTGATGCTCCTGGTGATCTGCATCGGCTACACGACGTTCGTGCGCTGGAAGATCCGGCTCAAGGGCGGCTGAGGTTCTCTCGTGACACCGTCGTCACCGGGCGGGCAGGCGCCAGCCGCTTGAGCGCCAGGCCGCCCTCGAACGGCCGATAGCCGAACGCCGGCGGGGAGACGTAACCGGTGTCTCCCAGTGGCGTATGCACGTCGGCGACCGGCGGACCGATCTCGGCGGCGACCGGCGTCAGGGCGTCCAGATCGAAGCGGTACAGCCGGCCCGCGTTGCCGGCCAGGATCTTGCGGCAGACCTCCTCGGGCTGGGCGTGCAGCGCCCACCGGATGGCCAGCTTGGAGTGGGGTGCGAAGCCCTCCTCGTGCGGGTAGTCGCTGCCCCACATGACGTGATCGGCGCCCAGGTAGTCGATCATCGCCGACTCATACGGCGTGAGCTCGGATGCCATGTAGCAGTTGCGCTTTGCGTACTCGCTCGGCGCCATGGTCAACTCGTCGATCGACGAACCGCCGAACATCCCGTACGTGCGGTTGCCCGCCTCGGATTTCATGCTGGGCACCATGACGTCGAGCAGCACCATCTGGTTCTGCAGCCACATCGTGCCCTGCTCGGTCGGCACGAACCGCAGCGTTGGGTGGCGCTCGAAGACCCCGGCCAGGATGAGGTGGGAGACGGTGCGCTGCGCCCACATCGCCATCTCGGTGACCAGGACCGCGTTCGAGGCCGGCTGGTCCATCGGCATCACCGGACTTCCCGCCCCGGCGTGCTGGACCACCGTCAGGTCGAGTTCGGCGCAGAGCGCCCAGATCGGCTCGTACCGGGTGTGGAAGAGCGGCGCGACGTTCGGGTCGCCGGGCGAGACCGCGGGCAGCAGCACGCCGCCGAAACAGTCCTGCCCGGCACCCCAGCGGATCTCGTCGAGCGCGAGGTCGACGTCGTTGGGGAAGATCTGGATCAGCCCGCGGCGCCGCGCCGGAGCCAGCGAGCAGAAGTCGATCTGCCAGCGGTTGTGGGCTTGGACCCCGGCCCAACGCTTTTCGAACTCGTCGCGGGTGCGAGGCAGCGTGATGGTGATGTTCGGGGTGGTCGGGAAGAACGGTGGCACGGTGTTGGGCAGTAGCACCTCCGCCGCCACCCCGTCAGCGTCCATCTCCGACATCCGTAGGTCGTGGTCCCAATTGCGCTGTGCGGTGGCGATGATCAGGTCATCGAACGGGCTCACGTAGGAGTCGGCCCACGCGTCGAAGTCATCGTGCAGTTGACTCGGCAGGTATGGCCGGTAGTCGCGCAGGTCGGCTCCTGCGTGAGTGTCCGTCGAGATGACGACGTAGCGGTCGATCGTGTCCCAGGTTGCGGCCATGGCCACATCCTGCTCCCGATCCTCGGGTCAGGACAACAGCCAGTCGTTGGGTGAGAAGAGCTCGCTGTGCACCCGCGCGGCCGATATTCCCATCGCCATCAGCTGTGTGCGCACCGCTTGCACGAACCCGTTGTTCCCGCACAGGTAGACCTCGGCAGCGTCCGGCACGGCGATGCCGTCCAACGTCAGCAGCCCCGGATGCACGCCGGGCTGCCGTCCGGTCACCCCGTCCTCGTACCAGATGTCGAGGGTGGCATCGGTCAGCTCGGCGAGCAGCTCGTGCTGGCGTTCGCGCAGCGGGTGAGTCTGATCGCTGCGGTCGGCGTGCAGCACCTGCACCGGGGTGTCGGGTGCGTCGGCCGCGAGGAACTCCAGGATGCCGATCATCGGGGTGACGCCGATCCCGGCGGAGATGAGCAGCAATGGCCGGCCGCCCTCGGGTGCGGGCAGGTCACCGAAGGGCACGGTGACGTCCAACAGGTCGCCCACGCACACATTGGCGGCGATCCACGTGGACACTTCGCCGGCGGGCTGACCGTTGCCTGCAGTGACGGGCTTGACCGCGAACGTCAGCTCCTCTTTTCGCGGTGCGTTGACGAGGCTGTACTGGCGCAGCTGACGTGCACCGTCGGGCATCGTCACACCGACCGAGACATACTGTCCCGGCGTGAAATTCGTGAACGGCTCGTCGACGGAGCGGACGGTCAACAGCACCGCACCGCAAGGATCGTCGACCCGGGAGACGACGCGCGCCCGGCGGTAGACGTCGCCGTCGGGCACGCCGGCGGCCGCGTAGAGGTCGTGCTCCAGGTCGATCAACGTCTGCGCCATGATCCGATACACCCGGTCCCAGGCCGTGGCCACCTCGTCGGTCACCGTCTCGGCGCCCAGCACGGCGACGATCGCGGCGAATAGATGCTCGTGCACGATCGGGTACTGGTCGGCGGTGACGCCCAGCGAGGCGTGCTTGTGACCGATCCGGGACAGGAGTTCGGCCGGGTGCGGCAGCTCCGGATCGACGAGGTGTGCGGCGAAGGTCGCAATCGAGGCCGCCAGGGCCCGCTGCTGCGCCCCCTGGGCCTGATTGCCGCGGTTGAACAGGTTGCGCAGCAGGGCGGGGTGGCCGGCGAACATCCGGCGGTAGAACTCCGCGGTGATCTCGTCGATGTGCGCACCGATCAGCGGAAGCGTGGCCGACACGATCTCGGCGTGCTGCGGCTCCAGCTCGATGGGGGCAGCTGCAATGGCGGTCATCGTGCGATCCTTTCGGTGGGTTGCCCGTCGGCCGGCAGGCCCACGGGAGGCGGGGGCTCAGAGATCACGAGAACCCCTGCGTCCCTTGTCAAGTCACTGAGGGTGTAGCGGTCGAGCTCGTGATAGAAGGCTTCCTTGGCCTCCGCGAGAGCCCGCCGCAGACGGCATGCCGGGGTGAGTGGGCACGGGTTGGCGCCACCGCACTCGATGACCTCCCTGTCGCCTTCCAGACGACGGACCAGCCAGCCGATGGAGACGTGACGACCGGCATCGGTCAGGGTGAGTCCCCCGACTCGACCGCGCCGCGCCGACACCATTCCGAGGTCCCCGAGCCGGGCGACGGCCTTGGCGATGTGGTTCTCCGAGGCGTTGGCGCCCACGGCGATGGATCGGGTGGTCACCCGGCGGTCCGCGGCTTCCCCCGCGGCCAGCAGCATCATGGTGCGCAGACCGAGATCGGTGAACCGGGTGAGCTGCATACGACCGAACGTAGTAATTCGGCATTTCAAATGCGACTTTTACCGCTGTGTGCTTGACACCCGGTGACGTGCGGTTTTTTGATCAGGGAATTCGGGGGCCCGGCTATGCGCCGTGGATGTCCAGCCCGTGCGCGGCGGCGTAGGCCAGCGCCTGCTCGAGGTCGATCTTCGCGCCGCGCACCGTGGCCGTGGTCCAGAACGTCGGGTCGGTACGCGCGCCGCGTAGGTCGGCGTCTTCGAACCGCGTGTTCTGCACCCGCGCTCCGGTCAGATCCGCTCCGCGCAGCAGCGCCTTGCGCAGATCGGCATCGACGAGCCCGGTTTCGCGCAACCGGCAGCCGGTGAGGTCGACACCCCGAAGGTCGCAGCCGCCGAGCACCGCGAGCGTCATGTCGACCTCGGTCAGCGTCAGCGGCCGCAGCCGGCTGTGGGTGAACACCGATCCGAGCAGGCTGCACTGACGAAAGACGCTGTGGTGCAGGGTGGCCCGTTCGAAGGAGCAATTGCGGAAGGCCGAGCCCAGATGTTCGGATTCGGTGAGGTCGACGCCGCGGAAGTCACACTCGTCGAACACCACCCGTTCGGTGCGCAACCTGCTGAGATCGTCGTCGCGGAAGTCGTGACCGACGAATTCCCTTTCGGTCCAGACCAACTCCGGTGAGGCCACCGGCTCAGCCGGGCAGCGAGGTGAGCACGTTGAGCGCGTACTCGGTGATCGCGATCAGCGCGGCCTTCGTGGACTCGCGGTCGCGGGCGTCGACGGTGATCACCGGGATTCTTTCGGGCAGGGCCAGTGCCTTGCGGACCGCGCCGACGGGATGGCTTGGCGCCCCGTCGAATTGATTGATGGCGATCAGGAACGGAAGCTTACGCGCCTCGAAGAAGTCCACCGCGGCGAAGCTGTCCTGCAGGCGCCGCACGTCGACGAGGATGATCGCGCCGATGGCGCCGCGGACGAGGTCGTCCCACATGAACCAGAACCGGCGCTGGCCCGGTGTGCCGAACAGGTAAAGCACCAGATCCTCGTCGAGGGTGATGCGGCCGAAGTCCATCGCGACCGTCGTGGTGTTCTTCTGCGGGGTGGCCTCCAGCACGTCGACACCCGCCGAGGCGTTGGTCACCAGCGCCTCCGTCCGCAGCGGCATGATCTCGGAGACGGCGCCGACGAACGTCGTCTTGCCGGCACCGAAGCCACCGGAGATGACGATCTTTGTTGAGGCCGCCCGGCCCGACGTGCCCGCGACTCGGTGCTCCTCAAAGTGCCCTGAGGCCACGCAGTGTCCTTCCTATCAGTTCACGTCGTTCATCGGAGGTGGCCGAATCGCCGAGCGTCGTGCGCACCGCGAGGTAACCCTGCGTCACCAGGTCCCCGATCAGCACGCGCGCCACGCCGAGAGGCAACGATAACCTGGCGGCGACCTCGGCGACCGACGGGTGATCGGTGCACATCGTCAGGATTTGGCCTCGCACATCGCTTCTGAGCCACCGCGGCGGCTTGTCGGTGTCCAACGTCTCGATCGGCGCCTCGAGTGGCAGATAGATCCGGGAATCGGTGCGGCCCGCCGTCAGGATGTACGGCCGGACCAGGCTCGGCTCGTCGGTGACATCCCGCTCCCAGTGCTCCATCGGCCGCTCACGAGTGCTGTGGGGCGCGCCGTCGGGACGACTGGACGACGGCGCCCACCCGTTCCACCAAGATCGCCATCTCGTAACCGATCTGGCCGATGTCGCAATTGCGCGTCGCCAGCGTCGCGAGATTCGAGCCGTCGCCCACCCGCATCAGCAGTAGGTAGCCGTTCTCCATCTCGACGACCGACTGCAGTACGTGGCCACCGTCGAACAGTTGCGCCGCACCCGTCGACAGGCTCGCCAGTCCCGACGCGACCGCCGCCAGTTGGTCGGCCCGTTCGGTCGGGATGTGCTCGCTGGCCGCCATCAGGAGTCCGTCGGCGGACACCAACACGGCGTGTGACACCCCCGACACTTCGCGGGCGAACTTGGAAACCAGCCAGTCGAGCGAATCGCGCTGCGTCGGACGCGGAGCCGCCCCGGCGGCGACATCGGGACGCGGAGCCGCCCCGGCGGCGACATCGGGACGCGGCGGGTAGGTCATTCGTTGTCCAGTCCTCTGGTCTCTCGGGCATGCGAGCGGCCGGCATGAACTCCGCCGAAGTGGCTGCTCATACTCGCGCGCACGGCTTCCGGGTCACGCTGCGGGGGCTCCCCCGGCCCGGCGTCGAACTCAGTCGCCGATGCTACCGGGTCATCGGCGGTGCCCGGCACCAGGCGGGCGCCGGGCTGGCGCACCGGTAGCCCCTCGTCGGTGTGCTGGGTGACCGGCGCTTCGTCGGCGGCCGCAGCGGCCGACCAGCCACGGTCCCACACCGACTCCCAGTTCAGGTCCTCGCTGTTGGCCAGTTCCGTGGGGTCCACCAGCCACTCCGAGAGCATTTTCTGGTAGATCGCGTCGTCGGAGCCGGCCGTATCGCTGACATGTGAGCGCGGCGCCTCGGGCTGCGACTGGGGCTGCGGGGCGCTCGGCGGCGTTCCGTTCGCGGCTGGTGGCGTTCCGTTGGCCGCGGCCTGCGCCCGCGCCGCGAAGAATCCGGAGGTGTCGGTCGGCCGAGTGGCGGCCGACGGCTCGGATGCCGGTTCGGGTGCGGGCTCGGGCGCCGGGTGCTCCACGGTCTGCGCCGGCATCGAGCTGGCCGGCCAGTCCTCCTCGTACACCGCGGGCTCGGCCGCGGGAGGGTTCAGCGACGCCGGGACGTCCGAGATCCCGCTGGCGCCGGGATCGCGCTGGGGCAGCAGCGACACCGGCACGTCGAAGTGGCGGCTGAGGTACTCCGGGTCGTCGTAGTAGACGTCGTCATCGGTGACGTGCTCCTCGTCGAGGGCCAGGGCGGTCGCGATCCCGGCGCGCGCGTCGGCGGGCGCGGCGTACTCGGGGGTGCTGAACTGATCGGTCTCGCCGCCCCGGCCGAGCAGTTCGGTGGGCACGTACACCCCGGCGGTGGTGCCCGAATTCGGTTCGCCCGCAACGGTGCTGCGCAGCCGCACCACCAGACCGTGCTGCGCCGCGAGCCGGCCGACCACGAACAGGCCCATGTGCCGCGCGGTGTACGGGTTGACCTCGCCGCCGGACTGCAGGCGGGTGTTGGCTACCCGCAGGTCCGAGTCCGTCATGCCGAGACCGATGTCGCTGACCTCGATGACCAGCCCGCCGTTGCCGGTGTGTACCGCCGACACCCGCACCTGCGAGATCGGCGGCGAGTAGCGCAGCGCGTTGTCGAGCAACTCGGCCAGCAGGTGCACCAGGTCACCGGCGACGGCGCCCGACACCTCGCTGTCGGGCACGGTCGCGGTGACCACGCGGGTGTAGTCCTCGACCTCGGAGGCGGCGGCGTTGATGACCGCCGAAACCGGCACCGGCTCGGCTTGTTCGCGCGGAACCCGCGCGCCCGCGAGCACCAGTAGGTTGGCGCCGTTGCGCCGCATGCGGGCGGCCAGATGGTCCAGCCGGAACAGGCTGTCCAGCCGCTCGGGGTCCTCTTCGTCGCGTTCGAGCCGATCGATAAGCGACAGCTGCTGGTCGACAAGCGACCGGCTGCGGCGCGAGAGCGTCTCGAACATGTCGCCGATCTGCAGTTGCAGCCGGGACTGCTCGGCGGCGAGCATGACGGCCTGCTCGTGCAACTCGTCGACGGCGTGCGCGACCTGGCCCACCTCCTCGGAGGTGTGCACCGGAATCGGATCGATCGGCGCCGCCTCGTTGCCGGCGCGGACCTGCTCGATCTCGCGCGTCAGGTCGTCGTGGGCCACCCGCAGCGCGCTGTCGCGCAACCGGCGCAGCGGGCGCACCAGTGAGCGCGCCACTGCGATGACGATCAGCAGGGCGAGCAGGATCGCCCCGCCGACGATGGCCGCGTCGCGGATCAGCTCGGTGCGCGCCGCGGCGGCGCGGTCGTCCACCGCCGCGGTGACCGACGAGGTGGTGCGGTCGATGATCTGTCGTGCCAGCGCGTCGGTCGCGTCGACCGACGCCAACAGCTCCGGGTTGTTGACCAGCGGAACCGCCGGGTCGGTCATCAGCGCCATCCGCTTGACGAATTCGGCCTGCAGCTTCTGCGCGTCGGGTGAGCCGACGCCCAGGGCCTGGCTCAGCCCGAACAGCGTCGACGGTTCGGTGCCGGCCAGCGCGATCATCGACGTGCGCAGCTCCGGCTCAGGCAGTTCGCCGCCGCGCACGATGGCGAGCTTCTGCATCGTCATCTGGCCGCGGACGCCGATCGCCCGGGACAGGCCGAGCGCCTCGGCGCGGATCCGTTCGTCCTCGACGCGAACCGATCCGGTGACGGCGTCCTCGGCGGGCAGCAGGAGCAGCGCGTAGGCAGCGATGGCGTCGCGCAGGCCGATGCTGTTGGCGGTGAGCTTGTCCATCAGCGCCTGGCCGTCGTTGACCATCGTCGTGACGACCTGGTTGACGTCGGGCGCGACGTCGGTGTCGGTCAACCGGCGCTGCAGTGCCTGCCTGCTGTTGTCGAAGTTCGTCAATGCCGTCTGCGCGTCGGCCCCGGTCGAGCTCG
The DNA here is from genome assembly GCF_039871645.1 of Mycobacterium sp. B14F4. Taxonomy (NCBI): domain Bacteria; kingdom Bacillati; phylum Actinomycetota; class Actinomycetes; order Mycobacteriales; family Mycobacteriaceae; genus Mycobacterium; species Mycobacterium sp. B14F4. Next base: position 82,409 of record NZ_JBDPMF010000008.1, read on the forward strand.
CCAGCATCGCGCCTTCGAGCGAAGCCATGTAGCTCTCGATTGCGGGCACCATTTCGGCGCGGTCCGCGGCGCGGCGCAAATCCGATTCGTCCGTCACGCTGCCGTAGATGCGCAGCCCGCCGAATGTTCCGGCCAGAATCAGCGGCACCAATACGATCGCGAAGACTTTCCAGCGAACCGGCCAATTGGACAGTGCCCATCGCGACGGCCGCTTCACCGGCGGCGTCGCTTTCTGCTCGAAATCGACGAGCGTGCCGTCGGCCTGCTTGAGCTGGGAGAACGCGCTCATCGACACACACCCGGACGGTAGGCCGGTTGTCCGCAATTCAGTACTGGCGCGTAGTTCATAAGGCTTCCTGCTGATTTCGCCGCTGCGGGGCGGGCGCGTTGTGCGCCTGGCAATTGGTCGAGTATGCCAGCCATGTTCAGCCGATTCCACAATTCTTACTGAACAGACAGAGTTCGTAATCGCCCGCGCCACCGCGGAAGTGGTGTCGGAGCAAATGCCGACGCCCCCTGGCGCCGAGGCCTACGCGGGCCGGAGAAGCGCCACGAGGAAGTCGGAGCCGTCCACGAACGGCCGCAGATCCCAACTGGACAGCAGCAGATCTGGCGCGAATCCGGCCTCGGCGGCATCGTCGAGGAACTCCTCGAACTCGTACCCGCGACCGGCGCCGAAGCCGATCACCGTGCGTCCGTCGTCGGCGATGTGGGCGCGTAGCCGGCGCAGGACCTGCACACGGGTGCTCGGGGCCAGGAACGTCATGACATTGCCCGCCGACAGGATCACGTCGAACGGCTCGGGGATACCGCGCGCGGGCAGGTCGAGTTCGGCGAGGTCGCCGACGAGCCAGCGCGGTCCGGGATGGTCCTGCTCGGCCGCCTCGATGAGCTCCGGGTCGACATCGACACCGACGACGTGGTGACCCGCCGCGGCCAGGAACCCGCCCGACCGACCGGGACCGCAGCCCGCATCGAGGATGCGGGCGCCGCGGGGCGCCATCGCGTCGACGAGGCGGGCCTCGCCCGCCAGGTCGTCACCGGCGCGTGCCATCGTGCGGAAGCGCTCGACATACCATTGCGAATGTCCAGGATCGGCTGTGACTTTCTGCATCCAGATGCTCTGCTCGACCATGCGGCCAGTATCGCAACGAGGCACGAGCGCTCTCCCGTCTGAGGTCTGTTGTGTTCAAGTTGATGTTCTTCTCACCGCGGATCGCGCCCAACACCGGAAACGCGATCCGCATGGTCGCGGCCACCGGATGCGAACTGCATCTGGTCGAACCGCTGGGCTTCGACATGTCCGAACCCAAGCTCCGGCGGGCCGGGCTGGACTACCACGACCTGGCGTCCGTCACGGTGCACCCCGACCTGTCCGCGGCCTGGGCCGCTCTGGCCCCGACCCGCGTCTACGCCTTCACCGCGCACGCGGCGACGTCGTTCGCCGCTGTCGAGTACCAGCCGGGCGACGTGTTGCTGTTCGGCCCCGAACCCACCGGCCTGGACGCCGCGACGCTGGCCGACCCCCACATCACCGCGCAACTGCGCATCCCGATGCTGGCGGGGCGCCGATCGCTGAACCTGTCGAACGCCGCCGCGGTCGTGGTGTACGAGGCTTGGCGGCAGCACGGCTTCACCGGGGCGGTGTGAGCATCACCTTCCGATGAGCGCTCGCGCGAAGAGCATCACCTTCCGATGAGCGCTCGCGCGAAGAGCATCACCTTCCGATGAGCGCTCGCGCGAAGAGCATCACCTTCCGATGAGCGCTCGCGCGAAGAGCATCACCAACTGTTGAAGTGCGTGATCTGGTCGACGGGCAGCCGCTTGGCGGGACGGAAGTCGGTCCCCTTGGTGTAGGCGATCGGGAACAGCCCGCCCTGGCGGTATTCGTCGAACGGGATGCCCAGGACGTCCGCGGCCAGCCGCTCGCCCTTGCCGACCAGATGCAGCGTCGTCCACGCCGAGCCTAGGCCGCGCGAACGCAACGCCAGCATGAAACTCCACACCGCAGGCAGCAGTGAACCCCAGAAGCCGGCGCTTCCGGCTACTGCGACCTCGGGACTGCCCTCGAGGCAGGGAACCAGCATCACGGGCACCTCGTGCAGGTGATCGTTGAGGTACTTGGCGGAGTCGGTGACGCGTGGGCGCTGCTCGTCCCGCGCGTCACCGTAGGTGGGCTTCGGCGCATCGAGGTACGGCGTCGCGTTGTGCCGGTAGATGTCGGCCAACGCCTTCTTCTTGTCCGGATCGTCGACGAAGACCCACTGCCACCCCTGCGCATTCGATCCCGTCGGCGCCTGGATCGCGAGGTCCAGGCACTCCAGCAGCACCTCGCGCGGCACCGGCTTCTCCAGATCGAGCCGCTTGCGCACCGAACGGGTGGTGGTCAGGACTTCGTCGACGGACAAGTTCAAGGTCACTTGTCGAGACTACATTCGCCCTATGGCAGTCGAACTGACGCAAGAAGTCTCGAGCAGGCTCGCCTCCGATCACCACGGGTGGCTGACGACGGTCGCCAAGTCCGGCCAGCCGGTGCCGCGGCTGGTGTGGTTCTATGTCGACGGTCAGGATGTGATCGTCTACACCGAACCCGGCGCCGCAAAGGTCAGGCACATCGCGAACCACCCGCGGGTCAGCCTCAACCTCGACTCCGACGGCAACGGCGGCGGGGTCATCGTGGTCGGCGGCACCGCGACGATCGACGCCGAGAATTCAGATCCGTTGCAGGACGAGCGGTATCGCACCAAATATGCGGAGCTTGCCGCCGCCCTCGGGTTCAGCGAGGAGTTCCTGGCCGCCTACAACACCCGGCTGAAGATCAGCATCGACAAGGTGTGGACCACGCCGACCGAGGGCTGATCGGGTATTACTAACGGAAGTCGCGGGACTTCGACGCCACCGCCATCGTGAGCTTGCCCATCCGCTCGGCGACCACGGTGACCGCCCCGGTCGCGTTCTGCACCTGACCGCGGATCACCAGGGCCACCGCCGTCTGCGCCAGCCTGCGGTGCCGAGACCAGACCCCCGGGGTGCACAGGATGTTGACCATCCCGGTCTCGTCCTCGAGGTTAAGGAAGGTGACGCCCTGGGCCGTCGCGGGCCGCTGCCGGTGTGTGACCGCGCCGGCCACCAGCACCCGGGTTCCGTCGGGGACATCCAACAGCCTGCCCGCCGGAATCACCCCCATGGCGTCGAGGTTCTCGCGCAGGAACTGGGTGGGATAGCTGTCGGGTGACACCCCGGTCGCCCACACATCCGCGGCGGCCAACTCGAGTTCGCTCATCCCCGGCAGCGCCGGAACGTGCGACGACACCCCCACCCCGGGTAGGCGGTCGGGGCGCTCCCTGGCGGCCGCGCCCGCCGCCCACAGTCCTTCGCGCCGGCTGATGCCGAAGCACCCCAGTGCCCCGGCGGTGGCCAGCGCCTCGGTCTGCGGCACCGATAGCTGGACCCGCTGCGTCAGATCCAGCAGAGAGGTGAACGCCCCGTTGGCCTTTCGCTCATCGACGATCTGCTCGGCCAGCTCGTCGCCGATATGCCGTACCGCGCCCAGGCCCATCCGGACCTCGGTGCCCTCGTTCTCCAGGGTGGGATGCGCCAGGCTGGCGTTGGCGTCGGGGCCGTGCACCAGTACGCCGTGCCTGCGGGCGTCGGCCACCAGTGTCTGCGGCGAGTAGAAGCCCATCGGTTGTGCCCGCAGCAGTGCAGCGCAGAACGCAGCGGGGTGATGCAGCTTGAACCACGACGAGTAGAACACCAGCGACGCGAAGCTCAGCGAATGGCTCTCGGGGAAACCGAAATTGGCGAATGCCTCCAGCTTTTCGTAGATCCGGTCAGCGGTCTCGCCGGTGATGCCGTGCCGCTGGCGCATGCCGTCGTAGAACCTGCCACGCAGCCGGCGCATCCGCTCGGTCGAGCGCTTGGACCCCATCGCCCGGCGCAACTGGTCGGCCTCGGCGGCCGAGAAACCGGCGCAGTCCACGGCGAGCTGCATCAGCTGTTCCTGGAACAGCGGCACTCCCAGCGTCTTGTGCAACGCCGGCTCCATCGACGGGTGGTCATAGATGACGGGCTCTTCGCCGTTGCGGCGCTTGATGTACGGGTGCACCGACCCGCCCTGGATCGGGCCGGGCCGGATGAGCGCAACCTCGACCACCAGGTCGTAGAACACCCGGGGCTTCAGCCGCGGCAGGGTGGCCATCTGCGCCCGCGACTCCACCTGGAACACCCCTACGGAGTCGGCCTTCTGCAGCATCTCGTACACCGCGGGCTCGGACAGGTCCAGTCGCGCCAGGTCGACGTCGATGCCCTTGTGTTCGGCGACCAGGTCGATGCAGTAGTGCAGCGCCGAGAGCATACCCAGGCCGAGCATGTCGAACTTGACCAAACCGATTGCCGCGCAGTCGTCCTTGTCCCACTGCAGCACGCTTCGGTTCTCCATCCGCGCCCACTCCACCGGACACACGTCGGCGATGGGCCGGTCGCAGATCACCATGCCGCCGGAGTGGATGCCCATGTGTCGCGGCAGGTTGGAGATCTCCTTGGCCAGCTCGATCACCGGCTCGGGGATGTCCTCGACGTGTGGCGTCTCGGTCAAACTCCCCCACTGGCCGAGTTGCTTGCTCCACGCGTCCTGTTGCCCCTGGGAGAACCCCAGCGCGCGGGCCATGTCGCGCACCGCGCTGCGGCCGCGGTAGGTGATGACGTTGGCGACCTGGGCGGCGTAGTCGCGACCGTAGCGGTCGTAGACGTATTGGATCGCGTTCTCGCGCAGGTCGGATTCGATGTCGATGTCGATGTCCGGTGGGCCGTCCCGAGCCGGTGACAGGAACCGCTCGAACAGCAGCTCGTTGGCGATCGGGTCGACGTTGGTGACGCCCAGGGCGTAGCAGACCGCCGAGTTGGCCGCCGATCCCCTGCCCTGGGAAAGGATGTTGTTCTCCTTGCAGAACCGGGTGATGTCGTGCACGACGAGGAAGTAGCCCGGAAAAGTCAGCTGCTCGATGACTTTGAGCTCGTGTTCGATCTGGGCGTATGCGCGCGGCGCCCGCGTAGGCGGGCCGTACCGCTTGCGGGCGCCCTCCATGACCAGGTGCCGCAGCCAGCTGTCCTCGGTGTGCCCGTCGGGGACGTCGAACGGGGGCAGCTGGGGTGCGATCAGCGCGAGACCGAACGCGCACTGCTCGCCGAGTTCGGCCGCGGCGGTCACCGCCTCCGGGCAGTGGGCGAACAACCGCGCCATCTCCGCACCCGATCGCAGGTGCGAACCACCCAGCGGGGCAAGGTAACCGGCGGCCTCGTCCATCGAGTGCCGGGCGCGGATCGCCCCCATCGCCATCGCCAGCCTGCCCCGGGACGGCTCGGCGAAGTGCGCGGCGGTGGTGGCGACGACGTTCAGGCCGAACCGCGACGCCAGTTCGGCCAGTACCGCGTTGCGTTCGTCGTCGCAGGGATGCCCGTGGTGGGTGAGCTCGACGCTGACCCGGTCGCGGCCGAACCGGTCGACCAGATCGGCAAGCGCTCCGCCGGCCGCCTCGGGTCCGCCCGTGGAAAGCGCTTGCCGGACATGACCTTTGCGGCAGCCGGTGAGGATGTGCCAGTGCCCGCCCGCGGCCTCGGTCAGCGCGTCGTAGTCGTAGCGCAGCTTGCCTTTCTCGCCGCCTGCCAGATGCGCCTTGGCGAGCTCGCGCGACAGCCGCCGATAGCCCTCGGGGCCGCGGGCCAGCACCAGCAGATGGGGACCCGGCGGGTCGGGATCCTCGGTCCGGTCGCCTCCGCCGAGGGACAGTTCGGCGCCGAAGACCGTCGACATCTCGAGTTCCCTGGCGGCTTCGGCGAAGCGCACCACGCCGTAGAGACCGTCATGATCGGTCAGCGCGATGGCTTTGAGGTCGAGCCGGACCGCCTCCTCGACGAGTTCCTCCGGTGTGCTGGCGCCGTCGAGGAAGCTGTACGCCGAGTGCGCGTGCAGTTCGGCATACGGGACTCCGGCGGTCGGCCGCTGCACGTCCGCCGCCTCGTAGGCCCCGCGCTTGCGCGACCAGGCCGGGCTGTCACCGCCGTCACCGATCTGCTCATCAATGGGCCAGCCCGCACGGCGCGGCTTGCCGTTGAGCACCCGCTCCATCTCTGACCAGCTCGGCGGTCCGGTATGCCAGCCCACGTTCTCCAGTGTATCGAACACGCGTTCGATATCTCGGGCTGCCTCAGCTCTCGCCACTACGCCACCTGGATGGGATGGCCGCCACCGTGTGCGCCGACGATCCGCGCACCGTCGAACAGCGCCGCTCCGATGCGATGACCGACGTGTTCTCCGGCGCGCAGACCCTGGCGTGCACCTGCGCAGCCCAGGACTGCCCCGCCGCCGGCACCACCCCCACCGGGGTGATCGTGCACGTGGTGGCCAGCGCCGACACCCTGGCCGATGACACCGCGGCCCAATTGGACGGCTCACCGAGGACCCGCTGCGCGCATTGACCCACGACCAGCTGCTGGCCACACCGCTGCGCGAGGCCCTCACCCACGACGACCCGGCCGCCGGGCCGGCCGCGAGCCCACCGGGCTATGTGATGAGCGGGGCGGTCCTGCCCGCCCCGATCGTGGCCGCCAAACTGCCGAGGCCAAACGCCGCCCGGTCATCCACCGGCGATACACCCCCGCAGAAACGAAGGACCCCCTCAGCGGCGTTGGCGTGGTCATCCGCTGCCGCGATCTGACCGGCCGGTTTCCCGGCTGCAGCAGACCGGCCACCCACTGCGACCTCGACCACACCATCCCCTACCCGCGCGGAGCGATCCAGGCCTCCAACCTCAAATGCCTGTGCCGCCAAAATCCCTACCTCAAGACACCCCCGACGTGCCTGGCTGCCCCCGATTTGTTGACGGTTGATTTTAGTTGGATCGCGATTCGACCACGGTGTACTTACACCGTCCCGCGGGCGGCCCACGCGGTAGCGGTGACGGTGAACGGCCCACTACCCAGACTTTCGCGAGCCACTGATTCGAGACGTGCGCGAGCATCGTCATCGAGTCGCTGGACGTAGTCACCGGCAGGACCTACACCATATGTGTACGGCTCCCACCACTCCTCAAAAGTGGGGTGCACAACATCGATCGCGATGGAACCTTCTTGCACATCGCGCAGGCCAGCAGCGTCGAATAGTTCGGTCAGGTGCCCCCTGCGCGCCCCGGAGAGTAGCGATTCATCCTCAACGTCAGGGTCGATCATGTGGACCGCATCCCAAAACGGTGCCAGTGCGCCGGTCGGCCCGTCCCATACGCATGCCGCGACAACACCGCCACGCCGGGTCACTCTCGCCATCTGTCTGAGTCCGGCGACTGGATCCGTCATGAAGTGGACCACCAACTGCGCGAGAGCAGCGTCGAAGTCGGCAGTGTCGTACGGCAGTTCCTCCGCAGTACCTCGACGCACGTCGACGTCTGGCAAGCGCATACGGATCGCATCGATGAACGGCGGTGAAGGATCGACCGCCGCGACCTCGGCTCCGGCCGAACGCAAGTGCGCCGTTAGGGCACCTGGTCCACAGCCGACGTCAAGCACCTTGTCGCCCACGCCGACCCCGGCAAATGACGCAAAGACCGCCGCAAGAGGCTCGGCATAACGGCCCATGTAACGGGCATAGGCCTCTGGCGGGACGACAAAACTCACCGCGCAATGCTACGTCGCAAGTGACGTCACGGAACACGTTCGTCGTTCTAAGTGGACTCGGTGAAAGCCACACTGACCGCAAGCTAAGGAGGTCGCGCCTGGCTCTAAAACCTGAGCAGTGCCTTATGGCCAGGCCGTGTCCAGCGCCTTTGAATGTTCTTCGGCCATTCGATGCCATCACTTGTTCAAAACGTTCTGGGGCTGGCGGGACCGACAACATCGCGACGGCACCGTCGACTGGATCTCACCAAACGGGCAGCGATACACCACCCATCCGGGCAGCCGACTCCTGTTCCCGACCCTGTGCCGGCCCACCGCACCGGTCGTCATCGATGACACCGTCGAACTGCCCGACGACACCGTCCGATGCTTGAAAATGCCGCGCCGCAAACAAACCCGCACCCAAAACCGGCAAAGAGCCATCAACGACGAACGCCGACACAACCAACCCCACGCCGACGAACGCCACCGACCCCCACCCTTCTAACGACGGCTGACTGCGACAGCTCAGGGCAGATCTTGGGTGCCGAGCTGATCGCGCGGCACCACGACCATCGGGATGTCCAACACTCGCAGCATCTTCGCGGCCGTCGATCCCAGGAACAACCGCCGCGGCGCGCTCAACCGGCTCGATCCCACCATGATGAGATCACCGTCGTGCCAGTCCAGTTTGGCGACCGCCTCCTCGACGCTACTGCCTGCAGCGATCATCGACCCGACCGGAAAGCCTTCGGCAAGAGCGCTTTTCGCAGTCTCCACGGTATGCCGGGCATGATCGAGGGCACGTTCGCGTACCGCTTCGTCGTCGCCGCGAAGCGTTCCGAACACCGGGTCCAGCGCGACGAGCGATACCAGCCGCAGCGGAGTGCCCGTCGCCGCGCTGAACCGAACCGCCGTGTCCAGCAGCAGATCCGCGCCTTCGCGCTCGCCGATCGCGCACGTCACCTCGCGGACCCGATCGATCGCGGAGTCGCGAATGCCCCTCGGCGCCACGACGACCGGAACGGGTGCCGAGTGCAACAACTCGTTGACCACCGAGCCCAGCGAATGGCTGCCCGCCAGCCCGCCGCCCGATCCGCCGACGACGATCAAGTCGCCCTCGACCCGCGCCGTCTCCTTGATGAGTCCGTCGGCCGACGAGTCGTCGAACCGGACGTGGCTGCGGACGACGACGTCGTCGGGCACGGACGCACACGCGGTCGCCAACCACTCCTCGGCCTGCTCGACCAGATGCTGCTCGTAGTCGCCGACGGGCTTCAGCGATGGAATCACCCGGTCGGGCGGAAGGATGATGCACAAATCGAGTTCGGCGCCGAGCGTTCGGGCCAAGCGGACGCCGAGCGCCAGCGCATCGGCACCCCCGGGGGTGGCCAGGTAACCCACGACAAGCCGCATAGCGGTCATCCTGTCAACTGGCGGCCGCGGACACCGGCGGATCGCCTCAATTCAGTCGTGGACCGGGAGGCCCGATCGAACCGCCTAGTTGTAACTCCTGGACAGGTTGTGAACGGCGTGGCTGACGCAAAGTAGGTGAGGACCTCCGGTATCGGTGTGGTTACCACACGCACATCGACACCGAAAGGTCCTCATGTCCCACGCTAATGCCTGTTTGACTCCCAAGGGCCGGTTGCGGCTCGCGTCGGCCATTGTCGACGGCGGCTGGACCTATGCGCGGGCCGCTGAGCGGTTCCAGTGTTCGACCGCGACGGCCAAGAAGTGGGCGGATCGCTACCGCGACGGCGGCGAAGCTGCGATGGCAGATCGCTCCAGTCGCCCGCACCGCAGTCCGCGACGCCTTGCTCAACGCCGGGAGCGCCGGATTGTCAAAGTGCGCTTCACCCGCCGCTGGGGCCCGCACCGCATCGCCGCGCATCTGCGCCTGCCTCGTTCCACCGTCGAGGCGGTGCTGCGCCGCTACCGGATGCCGCTGCTGCGCCACCTTGACCAGGCCAGCGGGCTGCCGGTGCGCCGGCCCAAACCCCGCCGTTACGAGCATCCTGCCCCCGGAGACCTGGTTCATGTGGACATCAAGAAGCTGGGCCGCATCCCCGACGGTGGTGGGCACCGCAAACTGGGCCGCACGCTCGGAAACCGCAACAACAAAAAAACACGGCCGTGGTTATGCCTTCTTGCACCACGCGGTTGACGACCACTCCCGGTTGGCGTATTCGGAGATCCTCGACGATGAACGTAAACAGACCGCTGCGGCGTTCTGGAGCCGGGCCCAGACCTTCTTCGCCGACCACGGCATCACCGTCAAGCGCGTGCTGACCGATAACGGATCGTGTTATCGGTCAGGGCTTTTCGCATCTGCCCTCGGATCCGAAATCGCTCACAAGAAGACCAGACCTTATCGTCCCCAGACCAACGGGAAAGTGGAGCGATTCAACCGCACCCTCAACCAGGAATGGGCCTACGCCGACACCTACTTCTCCGATGAAGCCCGCTCAGCGACCTACAAGGGCTGGCTGCATCACTACAATCACCACCGACCCCACACCGGCATCGACGGAAAGACACCCATCGAACGCCTACGCGTTCACAACCTGCCCGTGAAGAACACCTAGTGCTCCGACGGCGACTGCTTCGGTATGGCGTCGACTACGGTCGATGACTGCTCCGGTACCGCATTCGCTACACCAGAGACCTCATCTCGGGCCGCCGCAGATGCCTGTCCCGGCACCGCTTTAGCCGCCGCAACCACCAATTGTTTCCGCTTGACCCAGAGCCAAACCGCCATACCTATCGCCCCGACGACAAAGAACGGCGCACCGATCACGGTCGACATGTTCCGACTCATGCCCTACCTCCTCAGCATGCTGTTTGTCACGCTACGCCGACGGGGCGGCGTGGGTGGCAGGACGGCAATGGAGGCGCCGGCTCGCAGGCGTACGGCGCGCCGTAGAGACGTTTCGTCCGATCGCTCACGAGGTACCCGGCACGTGTCCCGACCGACGGCTCAGCTGCCGGCGGTTCGGGTGCAAAGGAGAAGTGTTATGAGCGGTGCAGACAAGGCCAGGAACCAGGCGCAAGGCCTCCTCGGCAAGGTGAAGACAGCCTTCGGCAGATTCACCGGTGACAGAACCATCGAGAACAAGGGCAGGGGCGACCAGACGAAGTCGGACCTCAAAGGAGCCGGTGAGAAGGCCAAGGACGCCTTCAAGAAGAAGTAGGCCGCTAACTTTCCCACGCCCGGTCGGACACCGACGCACCGCCAATCAGTCGCGGTACTCGGCGGCACCGTCTTCGAGCACCAGACGCGAGTTGGCGCCGTCCGGATCGCAAGCCTCGGTGCGGAACACGGCGCGCCCGGACTCCGTGCGCCAGATCCACGTCGTCAGCGTCTCGCCCGGGAACACCGGCGAGGTGAACCGGGCGTCGATCGCGGTGACCTTGGTGGCGTCGCCGCCGCCGAGTTCGGCGACCAGAGCGCGTCCGGCGACCCCGTAGGTGCACAGCCCGTGCAGGATCGGCTTCGGGAAACCGGCCAGTTCCCGAGCGAACCAGGGGTCGCTGTGCAGCGGGTTGCGGTCACCCGAGAGCCGGTAGATCAAGGCCTGGTCCTCGCGCGTCGGCAACGCGATCCGCGCATCGGGTTCGCGGTCGGGGATTTCGGGTGCGACGGGCCGCTGCCCTGGCTGCCCGCCGAAGCCGCCCTCGCCGCGGATGACGGCCGTGGTGAAGGTTTCGACGACCACCTTCGACGTCTCCGGATTGCTTCCGGTCGCCTTCAGCATGACGATCGCGTTCTTGCCCTCGCCCTTGTCCTGGATGTCGGCGACCTCGGCGACGACGCTGAGCTTGCCCGCGGGCGGCAGCGGCTCGTAGAGGCGGATGCCCTGCGATCCGTGCAGGAGCATCGCGAAGTTGAAGGTGCCGATCTTGGCCGCGGCCGCGAACGGCAGGCACGCGATCACCGCGTAGGTGGGCAGCACCTGCTGCTCGATGTCGTGGCTGTTCTCGGTGGTGAACTGAAGATCGTCGATGCCGGCGCCGACGCCCAGCGCATAGAGCAGGGTGTCGCGGTCGGTCCAGTCGAACAGCTGCGGGTCGGTCTTGGCGCCGATGGCGTTGGGGTCGAGGGCCATACCCGAACGATATCCGCCGGACGACAACCGCTCCGCGAGACGCCATTGACCTTTACCGCGCCGGGGGCCACGATGGCTCGCATGCGCTATGTCGTTACCGGCGGTACCGGGTTCATCGGCCGGCGGGTGGTGTCGCAACTCCTGGCGCGCGCCACCGACGCCGAGGTGCTGGTTCTGGTCCGCCGCGCCTCCCTGTCCCGGTTCGAACGGCTGGCGGCGGACTGGGGTGAGCGGGCGAAGCCGCTGGTCGGTGACCTGACCGCGCCAGACCTCGGGTTGACGGACGACGTGCTCGGCGGTCTGGGCGACGTCGACCACCTCGTCCACTGCGGCGCCGTCTACGACATCACCGCATCCGACGCCGACCAGCGCGCCGCCAACGTCGACGGCACCCGAGCGGTGATCGGCCTGGCGCGCCGCCTCGACGCGACGTTGCACCACGTGTCGTCGATCGCCGTGGCGGGCAGCCACCGCGGCGAGTTCACCGAGGACGACTTCGACGTCGGCCAGGAGTTGCCGACGCCGTACCACCAGACCAAGTTCGAGGCCGAGGCACTGGTGCGCGCCGCGAAGGGCCTGCGGTTCCGCGTGTACCGGCCCGCCGTCGTCGTCGGCGACTCGCGGACCGGCGAAATGGACAAGGTCGACGGCCCCTATTACTTCTTCCCCATCCTGGCCAAGCTGGCCAAGCTGCCGTCGATCACACCGATGGCGTTGCCCGACAGCGGCCGGACCAACATCGTTCCGGTCGACTACGTCGTGGAGGCGCTCGTCGCGCTCATGCACCTGCCGGACCGCGATGGCGATACGTTCCACCTCACTGCGCCGAAAACCATTGGGCTGCGCGGCATCTACCGCGGCGTGGCCAAGGCGGCCGGACTGCCGCCGCTGCTGGGCTCGCTGCCGCGCGCCACCGCGGCACCGCTGTTGAAGGTCAGTGGACGCGCAAAGGTGGTGCGCAACATGGCGGCCACCCAGTTGGGGATTCCCGCCGAGATCCTCGACGTGGTGGACCTCGCACCGACGTTCACCTCCGAACGGACCGCAGAAGCGCTGCGCCACACCGGCATATCCGTGCCGGAGTTCGCCTCCTACGCCCCGGTGCTGTGGCGGTACTGGGCCGCGCACCTCGACCCGGACCGCGCCCGGCGCGACGACCCGGCCGGCGCGCTGGTGGGCAGGCACGTCATCATCACCGGCGCCTCCAGCGGCATCGGGCGGGCGTCGGCGATCGCGGTCGCCGAGCGCGGTGGATGCGTGTTCGCGTTGGCGCGCAACGCCGATGCGCTCGACGAGCTGGTCGCCGAGATCCGGGCGGCCGGCGGGCAGGCGCATGCGTTCACGTGCGACGTCACCGACTCGACGTCGGTCGAGCACACCGTCAAGGACATTCTGGGCCGGTTCGGCCACGTCGACTACCTGGTCAACAACGCCGGACGGTCGATCCGGCGCTCGGTGGCCGCCTCGACGGACCGGCTGCACGACTACGAACGGGTGATGGCGGTCAACTACTTCGGCGCGGTGCGTATGGTGCTCGCGCTACTCCCCCACTGGCGCGAGCGACGATTCGGTCATGTCGTGAACGTGTCGAGCGCCGGTGTGCAGGCGAGCAGCCCCAAGTACAGCGCTTACGTGCCGACCAAGGCCGCGCTGGACGCGTTCGCCGACGTGGTCGGCACCGAAACCCTTTCGGACCACATCACGTTCACCAACATCCATATGCCGCTTGTCAGGACACCGATGATCGCCCCGTCGCGTCGGCTCAACCCCATGCCGCCGATCAGCGCCGAGCACGCGGCCGCGATGGTGGTGCGTGGCCTGGTCGAGAAGCCCGCCCGCATCGACACCCCGGTCGGGACCCTGGCCGACGTCGGCATCTTCTTCACTCCCAAGCTGTCGCGGCGCGTGCTGCACCAGGTCTACCTCGGGTATCCGGACTCCGCCGCGGCGCGGGGCATGACCACCGAGCCCGCCGCGGCCCGCACCCCGCGGCGCCCGAGGCGCCCCGCGCGCCGGATGGGAGCGACGCTGCGGGTGCCGCGACGGGTCAAGGCCGCGGTGCGGTTGGTACCGGGCGTGCACTGGTAGGTGCCGCGCGCGGGGTGGCCGGGGTTCCCTAGGGTGGTCCGCGTGACGCTGCCCGTGTTCATCGACGTCGACACCGGTGTCGACGACGCGATGGCGCTGGCGTACCTGTTCGCCAGCGCGGACGCCGAACTCGTCGGGATCGCCTCCACGGCGGGAAACGTTCCCGTCCAACAGGTCTGCCGCAACAACTTGGCTCTGTTGGACCTGTGCCGGATGCCCGACGTGCCGGTGTCGAAGGGCTCCGAGCAACCGGTCAACGCGCCGTTGCGCACCGCGGAGGACACCCACGGTCCCGAAGGCCTTGGCTACGCGCGGCTGCCGCGGACCGACCGGCAGCTCACCCTCTACGACGCCGCCGAAGCGTGGGTGCGCGCGGCACGGGAGCATCCCGGCGACCTGGTCGCGGTGGCCGTAGGCCCCCTGACCAACCTGGCGCTCGCGATGCGCCGCGAGCCCGCCCTTCCGACGTTGCTGCGCCGACTGGTGATCATGGGTGGCGCCTTCGATTACCGCGGCAACACGACCCCCGTGGCCGAGTGGAACGTCAGCGTCGACCCCGAAGCCGCCGCCGAGGTGTTCACCGGATGGTCGTCGGCGTGGCCCGACGGGCGGCCCGGGCATCTGCCGATGGTGCTGGGCCTCAACCTGACCGAGAACATCGCGATGACCCCGGCCCTGCTGCGTCGGCTGGCGATCCAGGCCGGTTCGTCGTCGACGTCGATGAGCGTCGCCGACGACCGCGGCACCCGGTCGTCGGCGTCCAATCCGCTGATCGCCGCGCTCGAGGACGCGATGCGGTTCTACTTCGAGTTCCACTTCGACCAGGGCGAGGGTTATCTCGCGCACCTGCACGACCCGCTGGCCGCCGCGGTGGCACTGGACCCCGACCTCGTCGGGTGCCGCGCCACCACCGTCGACGTCGAACTGACCGGCACCCTGACCCGCGGCATGACCATCGCGGACTGGAGTCACCGGTGGGGTCGAGAACCGAACGCGCTCATCGGTGTTCAGGTCGACCCCGAAGCGTTCTTCGAGCGCTTCATCGGTCGGGTCGGCACGTTCGCGCGACGGCTGGGCTGACCCGGCCCGACGGACGAACCTGCACCGTCAGCCGACGAACACCCACACGGCGGCCGCCAGGAAGAGCAGCACGAAGATCGCGATGGCGACGAGGCTGACCACAGCCGTGGGGGTGATCCGGCTCCTGGGCCGGGGTTCGACGGCCCCCACGCCGGCCGTCTGCGACGAGTCGGGGGGCGTCGACCCGGGCGGCACACCGCCTCCGGGCTCGAGGCCGGGCGTGTCGGCCGGGTCGGGATCCGGGGGTATGGCGGTCATCGGTGTGCGCATACCCCGTGGCTCGGCGACTATTCAGGGTTACTCGTAAATCCCCTCGACGTACCACCTCCTCTGCCGGTAACACAGCAGCAGGGCCTGGCCCACCTCGCCGTCGAGCAGCACCTGTGCCCTTGCGGTGCGCCCCACCTTGGCGTGGTCGGGATCCCACCACCGTTCGTCGACCGGCCACGGCCCCGCCCACCATGCCAATTTGCCTGCCAACCTGCCCTCGCCGGCGACCTTGCCGGACCCGGTCAGCCGCGACGGGTGGGCGGAGAACAACCCGCGGGCGGTCACCCGCACCGGACGGCCGTCGGCGTCGAACAACTCGACCGGATCGTCGAGCAGCACCGTCGGCGACGGTTCGGGCAGCCGGCCGGGCCACGGCTGACGCGGGTCGGCCCGCGGCACCGGTTCGTCGCCCAGCGGCGTCAACGTGATGCGTTCGGCGGGTCCACGGCCCCCGCTGAGCACCGGCACCTGTACCGCCTCCGGTCCGAGCAGACCCTGCACGCGCACCAGCGCACGGCGGGCTCGCATCCGGTCCTCTTCGCCAACGCCGCCCCACAGTGGCAGCTGCAGCGCCTCGGCCGAGACCACCTCCACCGGGCGCAGCCGGATCACCGTGACGGCTGCGGTGGGCCGGTCGGTGGGATTGCGCCTGTTGAGCCAGCCGTCGAGTTGCCACCGCACCCGGTCGGCGGTGGCGTCCTCGGTCAGCGGTTCGGCACACCGCCAAACCCGTTCCAGCTCTTCGCCGTTGGCGGTGGTGGCGCGGATGGCCAGGCGGGTGCAGCCCACTCCGGCCGCCGCCAGGCTGCGGTGCAGGTCGGACGCCAGCGACCGCCCGGCGAACGCGGCGGCGTCCACCCGGTCGATCGGCGGGTCACAGTCCATGACGGCGTCGAGTTCCGGCTCGGGTTCACGGCCCGACGGGCCCCGGGCCGGCTCCCCGCGGGCGAACTGGTGCGCCACCACTGCATCGGCCCCGAACCGCGAGGCGACATCGCTGCGCGACAACGCCGCGAACTGACCGATATTGCGAATTCCCATGCGCCACAATAAGTCCGCCAGATCATCGCGGCCGGGGGCGGCCAGGCTGGGCTCGGTGGACAGTTGCCGTATCGACAGCGCCGCCAGGAACCGGGCGTCCTGCCCGGGTTCGACGATCCGCCCCGCCCGCGCGGCGAGGACCGCGGTGGGCAGCTGGTCGGCGATGCCGACCTGACATTCGGCACCGGCCGCGGCCACCGCGTCGACCAGACGTTCAGCGGCGGCCTGCTCGGACCCGAAGTAGCGGGCCGCTCCCCGGACCGGCAGCACCAGCAGACCCGGCCGCAGCACCTCGGCACGCGGCACCAGATCGTCCACCGCCAGCGTCACGTCTTCGAAATGGCGGGCATCACGTGCCGGGTCGGCGGCGACGACGTGCAGTTCCGGACACCGGGCCTGCGCCTCGCGGCGGCGCAGCCCCCTGCGCACCCCGACCGACCTGGCCGCCGCCGAACAGGCGATGACCCGATTGGCCAGCGTCACCGCGACCGGGGCCGTCGACGGCAGGTACGCCGCGGCCGCCGCGGCGACCGCGGGCCAGTCCATGCACCAGATGGCCAGCACGCGTGACTGCGACACTCATCCGCCCACTGCACGCCCGGAACCGAAGGACCGCCCCCTGGCCCGCATGGCCAGCCGCACCCGGCTGATCCGCCCGAACCCCGGACGGCCGTGCCCGGTGATCTCATAACCGCACACCCGAGCCTCCAGCCGGGCGGAAGCGCCCTCCCAGTCACCCTCGGTGACCAGCAGGGTGCACCCCTTCTGCCGGGCCCTGGCCACCACCGCCCGAGCCCGGGTGGCGGGCACCGAGCGTCCCCCCAGACCGAGCACGACCAGGTCCATACCGTCCATCAGCACCGCCGCCACCTCGACCGGGTCGGCGCCGGGTTCGGGGACGACCGCGATCCGGCTCAGATCGGCGCCCATCTCCACGGCCGCCAGCAGGCCGACGTCGGGTTGCCCGACGATCGCGGCGTGCCCGCCCTGCGCCGTCACCGCCGCCACCATGCTCAGCGGCAGTGACCGGGCACCCGACACCACCGCCACGGTCCCGCGCGGCAACGGCGCAGGTAGCAGTTCAGCGAGTGATTCGGGCACCGGCAGCAAACTTTCCGAGGCCGGCAGCTCGTCGTTCGACGGCACCGCCCCGCGCCGGCCGCCGCCCACCTTGCCGGACACCGCGGCCATTTGTCGACGCAGGTGTTCGACCTGCTCAGCGCGGGTAAGCTGGCGCTGGTCCAGGTTGACCGCTGCTGTCACAGCAGCACCTCCTGCATCGTCTGACTCACGGGCTATTCGAATATATGTTCGATACCCCGAGTAAACACCCGCCCACCGACAGCGTCAAGCGCGCGGGAGTCACCCAATCCACGCCATTGTCAATTGATGACATTGACAAATGTCACCATTGGGTGCTGCACTGAGGCCGTGCTCAACGAAGAGCCCGAAGCGGCCTCCGCCATGCGCCGGATCGCCGCGTTCATCTCGCAGTCGTTGCACGGCATCGGTATCGACCAGGTTGCGGGGTGAGGCATGATCTTCGGACGCAAGCGCAGCCACAACGCAACCGCCGTCATCACCGGCGCGGGCAGCGGAATCGGCGCCGCGTTCGCCGGCGAACTCGCCCGCCGCGGTGGCCGGGTCGTCTGCAGCGACGTCGACGAGGTATCGGCCCGCGCCACCGCCGACGCGATCAATGCCGATGGCGGACAGGCGATGTCGCTGCGGTGTGACGTCTCACGATTGGGCGACGTCACGGCCCTGGCCGACGAGGCGCAGACGTGGTTCGGCGGTCCGCCCACGTTGGTTGTCAACAACGCCGGAGTGGGTGCCGGCGGTCTGCCGATCGGCGAGACCGGCCTCGACGACTGGCACTGGGTGCTCGACGTCAACCTGTGGGGGCCCATCCACGGCTGCCATGTGTTCGCGCCGATCCTGCGCGATGCGCACTACGGCGGAATCATCAACGTCGCGTCCGCCGCCGCTTTCGGCGCCGCACCGGGAATGGCGGCCTACAACGTCAGCAAGGCCGGCGTGCTGTCGCTGTCGGAGACCCTGGCCGCCGAACTGAGCGGCACCGGCGTGAACGTCACCGTGCTGTGCCCGACGTTCGTCAAGACCAATATCGTCGAGGCCGGCCGGATCTCGGACAAGTCCACCCAACTGGCGAGCCGGCTGATGCGCTGGACCGGCTTCTCCGCCGACCGGGTGGCCCGCATGTGCCTGGACACCCTCGACCGTGGCGGCCTGTACTGCATGCCGCAGCCCGATGCCCGGATCGGCTGGGGCATCAAGCGTTTCACCCCGACGGTGTACACCCGCGCCGTCGGCCTCACCACCCGCGTCACGAGCTAGGAGGCAGCGATGGCGATCGACATGGACGCAATGCTCGACAAGATCAAGGACCGGCAGTGGGCGCTGGCCGACATCGACTGGGAGGCCCCGGGGGCGGAGATGATCACCGACGAGCAGCGCCCCAGGCTCAAGGCCTTCATGGCCGACCTGTGCTGGATCGAGAACATCGGCGCGCGCGGGTTCGCCGCGCTGGCCAGGAAGGCGCCGACGCCGACGATCGCCGAGATCTACCGCTACTTCCACGCCGAGGAGCAGCGGCACGCGAACGCCGAACTCGCGCTGATGAAGCGGTGGGGCATGCTCACCGACGGCGAAGTCCCCGAACCGAATGTCAACATCCGGTTGGCCATCGAGTGGTTGGACCGCTGGGCCGACGACATGCCGCTGTCATTGCTCGGCACCGTGATTCCCATGCTCGAGGTCGCGCTCGACGGCGCACTGCTGAAGTTCCTGCTCGACGAAGTGCACGACCCGGTCTGCCATCAGGTCTTCGAGAAGATCAACAATGACGAATCACGGCATCTCGTCGTCGATTTCGAGGTTCTCGACATGATCGGCCACGCGAAGACGCGCCGACTGGCCATCGAACTGGTCGGCAACGTGGCGTCGCCGGGGCTGATCGTCGGGCTGCTGATCGGTGCACCGCTGATCAACCGGATCCGCAACGAAATAGTCGAGATGGGCATGGAACCCGAGCGGCTGTACCGGGCGGTGAAGCGCTTCAGGGAACTCGGCGATCGCGGTGAATCCACCTGGCGCGTGCCGACCTACCAGTTCCTCCGGCGCTACGCGGGCGTGGTCACCAACCCGCGCCATCCGTACCACCTGCTTGCCAACTCGATGGTGTGGCTGTCGGACCAGTACCCGCGGCCGCTGCTGCCGTCGGTGCCCAGTTGGGTCAAAGAGGTCACCCACGAGCCGGCGGCCTGACATGCGCATCCACGACACGCTGATCGTCGGCGCCGGCTTCACCGGCATCGGCGCCGCGATCAAACTCACCGAGGCCGGCGTCGACGATCTGGTCGTCCTGGAGCGCAGCGACCGGGCCGGTGGCACCTGGCGCGACAACACCTATCCCGGTGCGGCCTGCGACATCCCGTCGCTGCTGTACTCGTTCTCGTTCGTCAAGAACCCGAACTGGTCGCGCTCCTATGCTCCCGGCGACGAGATCCGCGACCACATCGAGGAGATGGTCGACGACTTCGGTCTGCGCCGCTTCATCGAGTTCGGCACCGAGGTCAACGGTCTGCACTTCGACGAGGCCGAGGGCGTCTGGACGGTGAAAACCACCGGGCGCAAGCGGTTCAAGGCACGCGCCGTGGTGCTGGCCTCCGGCCCGCTGCCGGATCACACCTGGCCCGAGATCCGCGGCTTGGACAGCTACCGGGGTCACAAGATCCACAGCGCGCGCTGGGATCACGACTACGACTTCACCGGCAAGCGGGTGGCCGTCATCGGCACCGGCGCCAGCGCCGTGCAGATCGTGCCGGAACTCGTCAAGCGGGCCGGGTTCGTCAAGGTGTTCCAGCGGACACCGGGCTGGGTGCTGCCGCGGCTGGACATCGCCACGCCGCCCGCCGCCCGGGCAGTGTTCGCGAAAGTCCCTGCGGTGCAGGACCTTACCCGGCAGGCGTTGTTCTGGGGTCATGAGATCACCGCCACGGCGCTGGTGTGGGACACGCCGCTGACCGGGCTGGTGGCCCGCCTGGCCAAGGCGCATCTGCGCCAGCAGGTCAAAGACCCGTGGCTGCGCCGCCAGCTCACCCCCGGCTTCACGCCGGGCTGCAAGCGGATGCTGATGTCGAATGACTACTACCCCGCGCTGCAGCGCGACAACTGCAAGCTCGTCGACTGGCCGATCGCCACGGTGAGCCCGGCCGGCATCCGCACCAGCGACGGCGTCGAGCACCACCTGGACTGCATCGTCTTCGCCACCGGTTACGACGTCCACCTCACCGGTCCGCCGTACCCGGTCACCGGCATCGGCGGGCGCTCGCTCGGCGACGAGTGGGCTTCGGGCGCGCAGGCATACAAGAGCGTCAACGCCCACGGCTACCCCAACCTGTTCTTCATGACCGGGCCGAACTCGGGTCCGGGCCACAACTCGCTGCTGGTCTACGTCGAGGGCCAACTCGATTACACGGTGCGGGCCGTCACGACGATCCTCGGCGAGCGACTGCGCTACCTCGACGTCCGCAAGGACGTCCAGCAGCGCTACAACGCACGCATCCAGCAGCGTCTCACCAAGACCACGTGGATGTCGGGGTGCAGCAGTTGGTACCTCACTGCCGACGGGTTCAACGCATCGATGTACCCGGGGTTCGCGACCCAGTATCTTCGACAGATGCGGGATTTCCGGCTGGACGACTACGTCGTGATGAGGCGGGCCGCCCAGAATGCCCTCGACGCGGTGACGACATCGGCCTGATGTGACAGCTCGACAGCCGCGACCACAGGCGGGACCGATCTCGGCGATCCTCAACGGACTTCGTCGCGCACCCAAGCGCGTGCGGCGGGGCTCCCGCGACATCATCGAGAGCGCCGTGTCGCAGTTGTTCGACGCCGCCGTGCAACCCCACGGCGTCGAGGAGTCCGGCGAGTACCGCATCGAGGAGCTGGCCCGCCTCGCCGGCACCACCACCCGCAACATCCGGGTGTACCGGGACCGCGGTCTGTTGCACCCTCCGCTGCGGGTGGGCCGGATCGCGCTGTTCAACGACACCCACCTGACCCGGCTGCGAATGATCACCTCGCTGCTCGACCGCGGCTACAACATCGCGCACGTGCACGAGATGCTGTCCGCCTGGGAGCAGGGCAAGGGCGTCGGCGACATGCTGGGGCTGGAGTCCGCGATCGCGGGTACGTGGGCGACGGAGAAACCCGAGCGCATGAGCGTCGCCGATGCCAGGCGGCTGGTCGACGACGAGGCCGGCTTCGACCGGTTGGTCGGCCTCGACCTGATCAAGCTCGAAGACGGGGAGGCGGTCGTCGTGCGCCCCAAGCTGATCGAGGCGTTCAACGACATCCGGCAGTACGGGGTGGCCACCGACAAGCTGATCGACCTGCACGTGCAGATCGCCCCGCTGGTCGATCAGATCAGCGGGGTCCTGGTGCAGGCGGGAATCGAGGAGGTGCTGCACCGCATCAACCCCGGCGCCGCACTGCCTCCGGATACCGAGATCGCCGAATTGATCTCGATGCTGGTGCGGTTCCGCACCACGGCGGTGTCCGCGGTGTCGGCGACGCTGGCGTTCTCGATCGAGTCGACGATCGAGTCGGCGGTCGGTCAGATCCTCGGCGACCTCATCGATTCAGAGGCCCCGCCGGACGAACGAGCCTGATCACTCCCACTCGATCGTGCCCGGCGGCTTGCTGGTGACATCCAGCACGACCCGGTTGACCTCGGCCACCTCGTTGGTGATCCGGGTCGAGATGCGTTCCAGCACCTCGTAGGGGACCCGCGTCCAGTCCGCGGTCATGGCGTCTTCGCTGGACACCGGCCGCAACACGATCGGATGGCCGTAGGTTCGGCCGTCGCCCTGCACCCCGACCGACCGGATGTCGGCCAACAGCACGACCGGGCACTGCCAGATCTGGTTGTCCAGGCCGGCGGCGGTGAGTTCCTCGCGCGCAATCGCATCCGCGCGCCGCAGCGTGTCGAGCCGGGCGGCGGTCACCTCACCGACGATCCGGATGCCCAGCCCCGGGCCCGGGAATGGTTGGCGCGCAACGATTTCCTCGGGTAGTCCGAGCTCACGACCCACCGCGCGGACCTCGTCCTTGAAGAGCAGGCGCAGCGGTTCGACGAGCTTGAACTTCAGGTCGTCGGGCAGGCCGCCGACGTTGTGGTGACTCTTGATGTTGGCCGTGCCCGAGCCGCCCCCGGACTCGACCACGTCGGGATACAGCGTGCCCTGCACCAGGAAGTCGACCTCGGGACCGCCGTGACCGACGCTGTCTTCCACGAGGCCGCGCACGGCCTCTTCGAACGCGCGGATGAACTGCCTGCCGATGATCTTGCGTTTGCCCTCGGGGTTCGTCACACCTGAGAGCGCCTCGAGGAAGCGGTCGGCTACGTCGACGGTGACGAGGTTGGCCTTCGTCGCCGCGACGAAGTCGCGCTGCACCTGTGCGCGCTCCCCCGCGCGCAGCAGGCCGTGGTCGACGAACACGCACGTCAGCCGGTCGCCGATGGCCCGCTGCACCAGCGCGGCGGCGACCGCGGAGTCCACTCCGCCGGACAGGCCGCAGATCGCGCGGCCGTCCCCGATCTGTTCGCGCACCTGCTCGACGAGCGCGTCGGCGATGTTGGCAGGTGTCCATGTCGAGTCGATACCGGCGAATTCGTGCAGGAAGCGGCTCAGCACCTGTTGGCCGTGCGGGGTGTGCATCACCTCCGGGTGATACTGGACGCCGGCCAATCGCCTGCCGCGATTCTCGAACGCCGCGACCGGCGCACCGGAACTGACGGCCACCACCTCGAAACCCTCGGGCGCCTCGGTGACCGCGTCACCATGGCTCATCCACACCGGCTGGGTGGCGGGCAGATCCGAGTGCAGTTCCCCGCCAGTCACTTTCAGCTCGGTGCGGCCGTACTCACTGGTGCCGGTGTGCGCCACCGTCCCACCGAGCGCCTGCGCCATCGCCTGGAAGCCGTAGCAGATCCCGAACACCGGCACATCGAGGTCGAACACTTCGGGGTTGAGCTGCGGGGCGCCGTCCTCGTAGACGCTGGCGGGCCCGCCGGACAGCACGATCGCCTGCGGATCGCGGGCCTTGATCTCCTCGACGCTGGCGGTGTGCGGGATCACCTCGGAGTACACCCGCGCCTCGCGGACCCGTCGGGCGATCAGCTGGGCGTACTGCGCTCCGAAGTCGACCACCAATACGGGCCGGGGAGATGCTGTCGTCACCCGGACAGTCTAGTTGGCGGCTCGCAGGTCACACGTGCAGCGCGGTGAACGGTTCAAACGGCAAGTTGCGCACCACAAACCACGCCAACGTGAGCACCATCGCGACCGGAGCGGACCACCGCAGATGCTGCCAGCCGCGCATCGCTCTGCCCACCGCCCGGCCGTACACCCACACCGCGTACGCCCAGAACAGCAGCACCACCGCAAGCACGCCGAGCGCGTTGAACCCCACGGCCGCCGGTAGGTCGAGATGCAGCAGCGAATAGATCATCCGGAGGCTGCCGCAGCCCGGGCAGTCGATGCCCAGCAGCGCCTTGGTCGGGCACACCGGCAGCACGCCGCCGGGGACGGTGGGATCGGCCAGCCAGATCGCGGCACACCCGCACGCCGCGGCGGCGGCGACCGCCAGCGGTGCGACGAACGGGTGTACGTGTGTCACATGCTGTAGGACATTCCGCCCGCGAGGGCGATGACGGCGTAGATGATGCCGACGACCACACCGGCGATCGCGCCGTAGATCGCCCACTTCTTGGCGTCGTCGGAGGCCTTCTGCGCCTGGGCGTACTGGCCCTGCGCCCACAGCCCCGACACCTTGGCGGCGTTGATGATCGACACGATGCCGAACGGCAGGCAGCACAGGACGGTCACCAGGATTCCCCACACCAGGTTGCTGTCCGGCTGCTGTGCGGGCACGCCGCCCTGCGGAGCGCCGTACCCGCCGTACCCGGGAGGCGGCGGAGGTGGCGGCTGCTGGGGCGGATAGGTCATCGTGTCCCTTTTCTCGAGTAGCACCCGTGCGGTGCCGGCCTTCCGAACGGCGAGCCCGCTCAATATATGGCACCCGTTTGCTGTGCGCGCGGGGTTTGATGGGGGGATGCCGCCGGTGGGTATGCCCGCGCGCGATAACGGGAATGGAGGGTTAGTGCCAGACAACCGCAGCCTCGGTCTGCCCGACCAAGTCCGTGCCGCTCTGTTCGACCTCGACGGCGTGCTGACCGACACGGCGAGCGTGCACAAGAAGGCGTGGCAGGCGATGTTCGACGACTTCCTGCGCCAACGGGCCGAACGCGGCGGCGTCGCGTTCGTCGCGTTCGACGTCGACGCCGACTACCTCACCTACGTCGACGGCAAGAAGCGCGAGGACGGGGTGCGGTCGTTCCTGGCCAGCCGCGGTATCGACCTCCCCGACGGCGATCCGGGCGATGACCCGCACTCGGACACGGTGTTCGGGCTCGGCAACCGCAAGAACGCCATGTTCCAGCAGGTGCTGGATCGCGACGGCGTCGAGGTTTTCGAGGGCTCGCGCCGCTACCTGGAGGCGGTTGCCGGGTCCGGATTGGGGATCGCGGTGGTGTCGGCGAGCGCCAACACCCGCCAGGTGCTCGAGTTGACCGGCCTGGACCGGTTCGTGCAGCACCGCGTCGACGGCGTCGTCCTGCGCGACGAGCACCTCGCGGGCAAACCCGCGCCCGATTCCTTCCTGCGCGCCGCCCAGCTGCTCGACATCGAGCCGAGCGCCGGTGCGGTGTTCGAGGATGCGCTCTCCGGCGTGGCGGCCGGGCGCGCCGGACATTTCGGCCTGGTGGTGGGTGTCGACCGAGTCGGGCAGGCAGAAGCGTTGCGCCGCAACGGGGCTGACATCGTGGTCACGGACCTGGCCGAGTTGATGACGTCATGATCAACAACGACGTCTTTGCGATCGAGCCGTGGCAGGTCCGCGAAACATCGCTGGATCTGTCCATTCTCGCGCAAACCGAGTCGCTCTTCGCGCTGTCGAACGGCCACATCGGGTTGCGCGCGAACCTCGACGAAGGCGAGCCACACGGCCTGCCGGGCACCTATCTCAACTCGTTCTACGAGGTCCGGCCGCTGCCGTACGCCGAGGCGGGCTACGGCTACCCCGAGGCCGGTCAGACGGTGGTCGACGTCACCAACGGCAAGCTGATTCGACTGCTCGTCGACGACGAACCGTTCGATGTCCGCTACGGCGAACTGCTCGAGCACGAGCGCGTCCTCGATCTGCGGGCCGGCACGCTCGAGCGCACCGCGCACTGGTGCTCCCCTGCGGGCAAGCGGGTGAAAGTCCTTTCCACGCGGCTGGTTTCGCTCACCCAGCGCAGCGTCGCCGCGATCGAGTACGTCGTGGAGGCACTCGACGAGTTCGTCCGGCTCACCGTGCAGTCCGAGCTGGTCGCCAACGAGGAGCAGCCGTCGTCGTCGCGCGATCCGCGGGTCGCGGCCGTGCTCGACAAGCCGCTGGAGCCGGTGCAGCACGAGCACTCCGACGGCGGCGCGATCCTGCTGCACCGCACCCGGCAGAGCAAGCTGATGATGGCCGCGGCGATGGACCACGATGTCGAGGTCCCTGGCCGCGTCGAGGTCACCACCGGTGCCGGTCCGGACTGGGCCAACACCACGGTCATCTGCGGTCTGCGGCCGGGGCAGCGACTGCGGATCGTCAAGTACCTGGCCTACGGCTGGTCGAGCCTGCGATCGCGGCCCGCGGTGCGGGACCAGGCCGCCGCGGCGCTGAGCAGCGCCCGCTACACCGGATGGCAGGGCCTGCTCGACGCGCAGCGGGCCTACCTCGACGACTACTGGGACGGTGCCGACGTCGAGGTCGAGGGGGACCCGGACTGCCAGCAGGCGGTGCGGTTCGGGCTCTTCCATGTGCTGCAGTCCAGCGCCCGTGCCGAACGCCGCGCGATCCCGGGCAAGGGCCTGACCGGCACCGGCTACGACGGCCATGCGTTCTGGGACACCGAAGGCTATGTGCTGCCGCTGCTCACCTACACGCAGCCCTCGGCGGCCGCGGATGCACTGCGCTGGCGCGCGTCGATCCTGCCGCTGGCCAAGGAGCGCGCTGCGCTGCTGGACCTCGCCGGCGCCGCGTATCCGTGGCGGACGATCCGCGGGCAGGAGTGCTCGGCGTACTGGCCGGCGGGTACCGCGGCGTTCCACGTCAACGCCGACGTCGCGATGGCATTCGAGCGGTACCGCGTCGTGACCGGCGACGACTCTCTCGAGCAGGAGTGCGGCCTGCGGGTGCTCGTCGAGACCGCCCGGTTGTGGGCCTCGCTCGGCCAGCACGATCGGCACGGAGTCTGGCACGTCGACGGGGTGACGGGACCCGACGAGTACACGGCCGTGGTGCGCGACAACGTCTTCACCAACCTGATGGCCGCGCACAACCTGCGGACCGCCGCGGCGGCCTGTCTGCGCAACTCCGAGGCGGCCCACGCGATGGGCGTCACCACCGAGGAGATGGCCGCCTGGCGCGACGCAGCCGATGCCGCGCACATCCCGTTCGATGAGGAACTCGGGGTGCATCCGCAGCACGAGGGCTTCACCACCCTGCGCGAATGGAACTTCACCGTGAACACCACTTATCCCCTGCTGTTGAACGAGCCGTACGTCCGCCTGTATCCGGCGCAGGTGCTCAAGCAGGCCGACCTGGTGCTGGCGATGCACTGGCAGGGGCACGCGTTCACCGCAGAACAGAAGGCGCGCAACGTCGATTACTACGAACGACGAACCACCCGCGACTCGTCGCTGTCGGCGTGCACGCAGGCCGTGATGTGCGCGGAGGTCGGACACCTCGAACTCGCTTACGACTACGCGCACGAGGCGGCGCTGATCGATCTGCGCGATCTGCACCACAACACCCGCGACGGCCTGCACATGGCCTCACTCGCGGGGGCGTGGACCGCGCTGGTGGCCGGGTTCGGCGGGCTGCGCGACGACGAAGGCCTGCTCTCGCTCGACCCGCGGCTTCCCGACGGCATCTCGCGGTTACGGTTCCGGTTGCGGTGGCGCAACTTTCGCATCACGGTCGACGTCGGCCACGACGACGTCACCTACACCCTGCGCGACGGGCCGGACTGCGCGCTGAGTATTCACCATGCCGGCAAGGAGCTCGAGTTGAACACCCAACGCCCGACGACGGTGGCCATCGAACGTCGCGAACCGATGCTGCCGACGCCGCAGCAGCCGCCCGGTCGCGAACCGCTGCGCCGCCGCAAACGCTGAGAAGCGCCGGGAAACCTCAGGCCATCTGTTTGTGTTGCGGCAGACCGCCGGTGGCCTCGAACACCACGCGCTTGCCGATCTCCACAGCGTGGTCGGCGTAGCGCTCGTAGTACCGGCCGAGCAGCGCGACGTCGACCGCCGAGCACACCCCGTCCTGCCACTTGTGGTCGATCAGCAGCGTGAACAGAT
Source organism: Mycobacterium sp. B14F4 (assembly GCF_039871645.1). Lineage (NCBI taxonomy): Bacteria > Bacillati > Actinomycetota > Actinomycetes > Mycobacteriales > Mycobacteriaceae > Mycobacterium > Mycobacterium sp. B14F4. The sequence continues at coordinate 110,133 of NZ_JBDPMF010000008.1, forward strand.
GCCGGTGTTCCCTGTCGACGGCGTCGTCCTCGTCGCGCAGCCGGGCGGCCTTCTCGGGATCACGCGACAACAGCACCTCCTGGGCGGTGCGCGCGAGTTGCACCGCTTTCGAACCCATCTCGGCGAAGCTGGCGCGGACGTCTTCGGGCAGGGCGCAGTCCGGGTGACGCAGCCGCGAGATGCCTGCCACATGGACAGCCAGCGCGCCCATCCGGTCGATGTCGGCGGCGATGTGGATGGAACCCACCACGGTTCGCAGGTCACCGGCGACCGGCTGCTGCAGGGCGAGCAGTCGCAGCGCTGTCTCCTCGGTGCTCCGGTTCAACGCGACGATGTGCTCATGGTCGGCGATGACCTGCTCGGCCAGCGACAGATCGGCTTCGAGCAGCGCCTGAGTCGCGCGCTCCATCGCGCTCACCGCCAGCCCGCACATCTCGCCGAGCTGGCCGCACAGGCCCGCCAGCTCCTGGTGAAACGCGGTACGCATGGCCGACTCCTCTCGTCGTGGAGCCACACTGCCCCCTAAGAGGGGGCTAGTTACCCGATTTCTCGTATTTCTAACCAGCCGATGTGACCGGTTCGATCGGCAACCACCGCAGCGCGGCGGGCGCATCTGCGGGCACCACCGGATGTTCCGGCGGCACCGGCGTGAGTCGCCGGTACGCCTGACCCTGCGCCGGCCGCGGATCCGCCTGCCCCTTGTTGGGCCACAGCGCCGCCGCGCGCTCGGCTTGGGCGGTGATCGAAAGCGACGGATTGACACCGAGATTCGCCGAGATCGCCGCCCCGTCGTGGACCGACAGCGTCGGGTAGCCGTACACCCGGTGGTACGGGTCGATCACACCGTGTTCGGCGCTGTCGCCGATCGCCGCGCCGCCGAGGAAGTGCGCGGTGAGCGGGATGTTGAACAGCTCACCCCAGGTACCGCCCGCGACGCCGTCGATCTTCTCGGCGATCCGCCGGGTCACCTCGTTGCCGACCGGGATCCACGTCGGGTTGGGCGCGCCGTGGCCCTGTTTGGAGAGGAAGCGCCGGATGCCGAACCGGTTCCGCTCGGTGAACGTGGTGATGGAGTTGTCCAGATGCTGCATGACCAGGGCGATGACGGTGCGCTCACTCCATCGTCGCGGGTTGAGCAGCCGCGCGGTACCGCGCGGGTCGGCCTTGGCGTTGACCAACAACTGCTTCCACCGTGGCACATCGGTGCCCTCGGGGCCGGCGCCGTCGGTCATCAGGGTCTGCAGCAGCCCCATCGCGTTCGAACCCTTGCCGTAGCGCACCGGTTCGACGTGGGTGTCGGGCGTGGGGTGGATGGACGACGTGATCGCCACACCGTGGGTCAGGTCCAGATCCGGTGCCACGGAAAGACGCCCGGCGCCGACGATGGATTCGGAGTTGGTGCGGGTGAGCACGCCCAGCTTGTCGGACAGCCTGGGCAGCTTGCCCTTGTCGCGCATGTTGAACAGCAGCCGCTGCGTGCCCCACGTGCCCGCGGCCAGCACCACGTGCCGTGCGGTGTAGGTCTTGCGTTTGCGCCGCAGCCACGCGCCGGTTCGGGCGGTCCGCACGTCCCACAGCCCGTCGGGCCGCTGCTCGAAACCGGTGACGGTCGTCATCGGGACCACCTCGGCCCCACCGCTTTCCGCCAGCCCGAGATAGTTCTTGAGAAGGGTGTTCTTGGCGCCGTAACGGCAGCCGGTCATGCACGAGCCGCACTCGATGCAGCCGGTGCGCGCGGCCCCCGCACCGCCGAAGTACGGGTCGGGCACCGTCTTGCCCGGCGCCTTGGTGCCGTCGGGACCGAAGAAGACCCCGACCGGCGTGGGCACGAAGGTGTCCCCGACGCCCATGTCGTCGGCGACGGCCTTCATCACCCGGTCGGCGTCGGTGAACGTCGGGTTGGTCACCACGCCGAGCATCCGCTGCGCCTGGTCGTAATGCGGCATCAACTCGGCGCGCCAGTCGGTGATGTCCTTCCACTGCGGGTCGTTGAAGAACGGGTCCGGCGGCACGTACAGGGTGTTGGCGTAGTTCAGCGACCCGCCGCCGACGCCGGCGCCGGCCAGGATCATCACGTTGCGCAGCAGGTGGATCCGCTGGATGCCGTACATCCCGAGCCGGGGTGCCCACAGAAACTTGCGCAGGTTCCACGAGGTTTTGGCGAAGTCCTCGTCGGCGTAGCGCCGGCCGGCTTCCAGGACGCCGACGCGGTAGCCCTTCTCGGTGAGCCTCAGCGCGGTGACGCTGCCGCCGAACCCCGAACCGATCACCAGGACGTCATAGTCAGGCTGCATCGCAACATTATGACGTTACCGAGGGGTAACGTCTAGACAGGAGAGCCAAATTTGTAAAGTGCGAACGCCTCAGGCCACGGTCGCGGCGCCGCAGATCCCACACACCTCGAAGTGCCTGCGATTCCACCGCGCGACCGGAATGAAGAACAGCATGAACTGCCGGAACTCCTTCATCCGCGACCACTGCGTGGTGTTGTGGCAGCGGGGGCAGGTCCGGACCTCCCCCGCGCCGAGGAGTTGTTGTTTGGTGCCGAAGCCGAAGATGAAAAGCACCACAACGGGTTACCCCGAACAGAACTTTGCCAACGCAACCGTTCTGGCAAACCCCTGCAGGCAATCGGGCGAAGCCGCTGCACCGGTCCGCGAAAGGTCGTAGCATCCGCTTCTACGGGGGGCTTAACCGCCGCCACCCGCTTCGCCGGTGCACCGATCGGAGGGGTCGCGATGCCGCACGCACCGATTCTGAGCAAAGTCCCGATCCTCGTCGCCGCGGCCGCCGTCGCCGCAGCGAGTCTCACCGCCGCACCGCCCGGGCAGGCCGAACCCGGTTGCAGCCAGTACGGCTTCGACGGTCGGGTCGAACTCGCCGGCAGCAACGGCTGGTGGGTGAACTTCGACTCGACCGGATCGACGGCGACCGGTTCGGCGACGGTCTCGTTCGTCGACGGCGGCAAGGTCAGCGGAACGATCATCAGCGGCGGCGTGCAGGGCAGGACGGTGAACCTGTCGATCGTGTGGGGCGACAAGCCGAACAACATCTGGGATTTCAACGGCACGGTGGGTGACGACGGCCAGGTGCGCGGCGGGGGCCAACGCCTGCGCGACATCCCGTCCGACTACAGCGGCGAGGTGGCAGCGTCGTGGAGTTCGGTCACGAAGTTCAAGTGTCTGGACGCGCCGGCGCAGGCAGGCGGCAACTCCGCTCCGTCGGCACCGCCGCCGCCACCGCCGCCTCCCCCACCGGTCAAGTGCCCCAAAGGCTCACCCGCCGAGCAGGTTCCCGCCGGCCAGACCTGCCCCGTACCGAAAAACGCTGTCAGCGTGAGCTTCTCGCGGGCACCCATCCAATGGACCGTGAACGTCACGAACTCCGCGGACCTCGCCGGAAACTGCTCCTATGTGGCAACGGCCGACAACGGCACGCCGGGAGCCAGCAAGACCTTCACCATCGACCCCAAGGGCACGGCCAGCTTCACGGTTCCCGCGCCGGCGCCGCTCACCACCTACCGCGTGGTGACGTCCTGCACCGGCCTCTACGACGGCCAGACCATCGAGTTCGGGCGCGACGAACAGGACGTGTCGCTGTAACGGCCGGAGTCAGGCGCCAACGGTCAGCCCGACCTTCTGGAACTCCTTGAGATCGCAGTACCCGGCCTTGGCCATCGAACGGGCCAGACCGCCGACGAGGTTCAGCGAGCCGAACGGATCGTCGGACGGCCCGTTCAGCACCTGCGCCAGCGACGGTCGCTCGCCGACCGCCACCTGGAGGAAGGCGCCGCGCGGCAGCGAGGGGTGCGCCGCGGCGGCGGGCCAGAACCAGCCGCCACCCAGCGCCTCGGCCGCACTGGCCAGCGGGGTCCCGAGCACGACGGCGTCGGCGCCGCAGGCGATCGCCTTGGCCAGGTCACCGGAGGTGTGCATGTCGCCGTCGGCCAGCACGTGCACGTACCGCCCGCCGGTCTCGTCGAGGTACTCCCGGCGTGCGGCGGCCGCGTCGGCGATCGCGGTGGCCATCGGCACGCTGATGCCGAGCACCTCGTCGCTGGTCGTGACGCCGGACGTCGAACCGTAGCCGACGATCACACCGGCCGCGCCTGTGCGCATCAGATGCAACGCGGTGCGGTGATCGAGCACGCCGCCGGCCACCACCGGCACGTCGAGTTCGGCGATGAACGTCTTGAGATTCAGCGGCTCCCCGTCGGAGGCCACGCGCTCGGCGGAGATGATCGTGCCCTGCACGACCAGCAGATCGATTCCGGCGGCGACCAGCGCCGGGGTCAACGAGCGCGCGTTCTGCGGGCTGACGCGCACCGCCGTCGTCACGCCGGCGTCCCGGATGCGCGCGACGGCCGCTCCGAGCAGGTCCGGGTCCAGCGGCGCCGCGTGCAACTGCTGGAGCAGCCGGATCGCCGCCGACGATTCCGGCTCCTTGTCGGCCGCCTCGATGACCTGGGCGATCTTGGCCTCGACGTCGGCGTGCCTGCCGATCAGGCCCTCGCCGTTGAGTACGCCCAGCCCGCCGATCCGGCCCATCTCGATGGCGAACTCCGGCGACACCAGCGCGTCGGTCGGATGCGCGACCACGGGGATCTCGAACCGGTAGGCGTCGAGCTGCCAGGCGGTCGAGACGTCCTTGGACGACCGGGTGCGCCGCGACGGGACGATGTTGATGTCGTCGAGTTCGTAGGTGCGACGGGCGGTTCTGCCCATGCCGATTTCAACCATGTCGCGCATGGCGGGACTCCCCCTCTTAGCGGGTGTAGTAGTTCGGCGCCTCGACCGTCATGGTGATGTCGTGCGGATGGCTCTCCTTGAGCCCGGCGGCCGTGATCTGGACGAACTGCGCCTGCTGCAACTGCTCGATGGTCGCCGCCCCGGTGTACCCCATGGCCGCGCGCAGCCCGCCGGTGAGCTGGTGGATGACCGTGGCCAGCGGCCCGCGGAACGGCACCCGGCCCTCGATGCCCTCGGGCACCAGCTTGTCCTCGCTGAGCACGTCGTCCTGGAAGTAGCGGTCCTTCGAGTAGGAGCCCCGCAGGTTGCCCGTCGCGCCGCGGCCCTGCATGGCGCCCAGCGATCCCATGCCGCGGTAGCTCTTGTACTGCTTGCCGTTGACGAAGATCAGGTCGCCCGGCGATTCCGCGGTACCCGCCAGCAGCGAGCCGAGCATGGCCGTCGACGCGCCGGCGGCCAGCGCCTTGGCGATGTCACCGGAGTACTGCAGCCCGCCGTCGGCGATGACCGGCACGCCCGACGGGGAGCACGCGGCGACGGCCTCGAGGATCGCGGTGATCTGGGGAGCGCCGACACCGGCGACCACCCGGGTGGTGCAGATCGAGCCGGGGCCCACGCCCACCTTCACCGCGTCCGCGCCCGACTCGACAAGCGCGGCCGCTGCAGCGCGCGTCGCGACGTTGCCGCCGATCACTTCGACGCGGTCACCTACCGCGCTCTTGACCCTGCGCACCATGTCCAGAACGCCGCGATTGTGGGCGTGGGCGGTGTCGACGACCAGTACGTCGACCCCGGCGTCCACCAGGGTCATCGCCCGCGTCCACGCGTCCTCGCCGACGCCGACGGCGGCGCCGACCAGCAGGCGGCCGTCGCTGTCCTTGGTGGCCAACGGGAACTGCTCGGTCTTGACGAAGTCCTTGACGGTGATCAGCCCGGTCAGCTTGCCGTGTCCGTCGACGATCGGCAGCTTCTCGATCTTGTTGCGCCGCAACAGACCCAGCGCGGCTTCGGCCGAAACGCCCTCGCGCGCGGTGATCAGCGGCGCCTTGGTCATCACCTCGGAGACCGGCTTGGACTGGTCGACCTCGAAGCGCATGTCGCGGTTGGTGATGATCCCGACAAGGGTGCCGACAGCATCCACCACCGGCAGCCCCGAGATACGGAACCGTGCGCACATCGCGTCGACCTCGGCCAGCGTGTTGTCCGGCGAGCAGGTGACGGGGTCGGTGACCATACCGGCCTCCGAGCGCTTGACGGTCTCGACCTGACCGGCCTGCTCGGCCACCGGCAGGTTGCGGTGCAGCACGCCCATGCCGCCCGCCCTGGCCATCGCGATCGCCATCCGCCCCTCGGTCACGGTGTCCATCGCCGAGCTGACCAGCGGCACCTTCAGCCGGATCCTGCGCGTCAGCTGGCTGGAGGTGTCGGCGGTGGCGGGCACCACGTCGGAGGCGGCGGGCAACAGCAGGACGTCGTCGAAGGTGAGTCCGAGCATGGCGATCTTGGTCGGGTCATCGCCGCCGGTCGGGACCGGCACCGCGATGGGGATGCTGCTTTCAGCGATCGACATGGGTGGGGCCTTCCGTAACAAACACAGCCGAGCACAGGCGTCGAGCCAGAAGCCCATCTTATCGGCAATGACATCGGCCGTTCGGTGCCACACTGCGGCGTCGGACACGTGCGCGCCATGCCGCTCAACGGCTGGCGCGATATGACGGTGGCTGCGTAGTGTGGAGTCGTGCGTGATCACCTGCCACCGGGTTTGCCGCCCGACCCGTTCGCCGACGACCCGTGCGACCCTTCAGCGGCACTCGACGCCCTGGAGCCCGGCCAGCCGCTGGACCCGCAGGAGCGGACCGCGGTGGAGGCCGACCTGGCTGATCTGGCGGTGTACGAAGCTCTCTTGGCGCACAAGGGAATTCGCGGCTTGGTGGTGTGCTGTGACGAATGCCAGCAGGACCACTACCACGACTGGGACATGCTGCGGGCCAACCTGCTGCAGCTGCTCGTCGACGGCACCGTGCGTCCGCATGAGCCGGCCTACGATCCGGAGCCGGACGCGTACGTGACCTGGGATTACTGCCGCGGCTACGCCGACGCGTCACTCAACGAGGCGACGTCGGACACCGACGGCTATCGCTGACCCCTACTCGCTTTCCTGCCCGCGCGGCGCGTTGTCCGGCTCGGGCACCAGCACGGTCGTGGTGATGACCGTCTGCGGCGCCTGAACCACCGGCGGCGCCTGCAGGACCGGCGGCTCTTCGGCGGCCGGCGGCACGTCGGCCACCTCTGACGGCGGCTCGGGAGGCGTCGGCAGCGGCACCCTCGTCGGCACGACGATGGTGCTCGTCGGCAGCGGCGGCACCGCCGTGGGCGTCGGCAGCGGCGACGGCGTCGGCACCGGGGTCTGCGTGGTCGGCAGCGGCGTCGGCAGCGGCGTCGACGGGCTCGGCAACGGCGACGACGGGCTCGGCAGCGGCGACGACGGCGTCGGCGGCACCGACGTCGGCGGCACCTCGGCCGACGACGTGGTCTCCGCACCCGGGGACGTGATGTCCGACGACGTCGCCGACGCGTCCGATTCGGGCGCGACGATCGCCGGCAGTTGCGGCAGCGGCGCATCCGGCGGGATCGTGGCCTGGGCGTCCTTGGCCTCGACCTTCACCGTCAGCTCCTGCCACTGGCTGACCAGTTCTTCCTTGCGCTCACCGTCGTCCACCGTCGCAACGGTGGTGGTCAGCGTCTCGAGCTTGTCCTGGGCGGCCTCCCACTGACCTTGGTCGATCAGTTGCTGCACCTCGGCCATCTGGGTCTGCGCGGCGAGCACGACCGCGTCGTCGCGGAGGCTCTGCTGCTCGCCGAACAACATGGTGCGCAGGCCGTAGAGCGCGTCGCCCGGGCCTGCGCCCGCGACCACCGCGCCGAAGCCGCCGATGGACAGCACGGCCGCGGCCACCGACCCGACGACCGCCAGTGAGGCGCGGGTGCGCCGGCGCGACATCGTCGCCCGGTCCAGCGCCAGCACCGCATCGCGCGGGGTCAGCGCCGCGGTGAGCGGGGCGTCGCGGACCTCGTCGCGCCAACCGGCCAGCATGTGGGCCAGCTCGGCCTCGCCGGGGTCGGTCGAGTACACCGGCAGTTCGAAGGCCAGCGAGTCGAGGAACCGGTCGGTGCGGTTCACCTCGTTGAGCGAGGGATCGCCCCCGTTGGAAGTCCAGCGTCCGAAGTCAGGCATGCTCGGGCCCCGTCGAAATGATCTCGGCCTTGAGTCGCGCAAGTGCGCGGTGCTGGGCGACCCGGACGGCGCCGGGCGTGCTGCCGACAGCCTCGGCGGTCTCTTCGGCGCTCATGCCGACCACCACGCGAAGAATCAGGATTTCGCGTTGCTTCTCGGGCAACACGGCGAGGAGCTTCTTCATCCGGGCCGACGATTCGGCGTCGAGAGCCATCTGCTCGGGGCCCGCGTCCAGCGAGAATCGTTCCGGCACGACGTCGGTCGGGTCGGAGCGGTTCCTGGCCGCTGCGCGATGCGCGTCAGCAACCTTGTGGGCGGCAATGCCGTACACGAAGGCCAGGAACGGGCGTCCCTGATCCTTATACCGCGGCAGCGCCGTGATGGCGGCCAAGCAAACCTCCTGCGCAACGTCGTCTGCTGAAAGGCCACTACGTTCGGTCGACCCGACCCTTGCCCGGCAGTACCGCACAACGATCGGACGGATGGTCTCCAGCACCTCCCGGAGCGCGTCCCGGTTTCCTGCCACGGCCTCAGCAACGACAGCATCGAGACGTTCTCCCGAAATTGTCATCGCAGGCGATCTCTCCAACGTTACGAACGGGGCCCCACCACGAAGGGCTGCTCAGCTAAACAATAACTTTCGGTCTCGCGTCGACCCGGTCACCGCACCGACCACTCCCCGCCCCGTTGCCGCACTGTAATGGCACAGTCCTCGCGCGTCCTCACCATTTCTTGTGGCGAGTACCGTGCGCTGCCGATGTCAACCAGCAGGCAGGCCAACGCCCAGCGCAACGGGATCATTCCGTACCGCTCCGTCTCCGCCAACGCGGTGTCGGCCACCGCGCGGGCGCCGTCCAGATCACCGGCACTGCACCGCGCCGCGGCCAGCACGACCGACGACTTCATCCGGTGCCGGGCCGACCCGAACTCGTGAGAATGCGCCACGGCCCGCTCGGCATGGTGGACGGCCGCCGCGCCCCGGCCGCCGGCCATCGCCAGTTCGGCCGACACCCACGCCTCGCGCACCCGCGCCCGTGGCATCCCGGTCACGACTCCGGCGCAGCGCTGCAACGCCGACGCGGACGCCGCAAAGCGGCCCACCCCGAGCGCGTCGGCGGCCAGCCCGATCAACGCGTCCGCGGTCGCCTCGGGGTCCTGACCCGCGAGCGCGATCGCGCGGCCGTCCCACGACCGTGCCTCGGTGTGCCGGCCGAGTTGACGAAGAAAGGACGCCCGGGTGCTGTGGGCCAGCGAGGCCAGTGGCCCGGCGTCACGGCTTCGGTTCAGCAGCGCGAGGTCGGCACGGGCGCCGGCGTAGCGGCCCTGGCCGCCCGCGACGACCGCGCGCAGCCACTGCTCGCGTGGCGACGTGGCCGCGGGCAGCGGCCACCGACCCGGGTCATCGCCGAACGCGGCGTTAGCCAGCACCCTCTCAACGGACATCGAGTGGCGACGCTACCAACCGGGCGGGTGGGGGCGGGCGACGTCGGTCCGCGTCGCTTCGGTTAACAGTTGGTGCGGTCGATGTTAATTCCATGTAAGCCGATCGAAATAGCTGGAGCGCGACGATTTCAGGCGAACAGCAGAAATGCGCATCCGTTTCGATTGCTTTACGTTTGCCTAGCACCGCTCGCGCTGCCCAAGCGTCGCAATGATGAACGTGATGTAAATTCTTGGCCTGCGGTTATGTCGATGAGCACATGTTCGGGCTATTGACGGAATTTCATAAGCGCCCCTACGTTGTGTGCACGAGCCGTCATCGGCGACTTGTGCTCGGATCGGTTTTGAAACTCACGCATTCGTTCGCTCGCGAAAAGGGTGCGTAGAGAGGGGTTTTCCAATGCCACAGCCGCAACAACTTCCCGGGCCCAACGCCGATATCTGGGACTGGCAGATGGCCGGGCTTTGCCGGGGCGTCGACTCGTCGATGTTCTTCCATCCCGACGGCGAGCGCGGCCGCGCTCGCGCCCAGCGGGAGATGCGCGCCAAGGAGATGTGCAGGGCGTGCCCCGTGATCGCCCAGTGCCGCTCGCACGCGTTGGCCGTCGGCGAGCCCTACGGCATCTGGGGCGGCCTGTCCGAGTCCGAGCGCGAGCTTTTGCTGAAGCGAGGCATCCGCCGCGCGTCCTGAGCGCCGAACGAAGAAGGCCCCATCCCGGCGACTGCGGGATGGGGTCTTCTCAATCGTCCTCGGCGGCCTCGTCGGGCACGGGAGTCGCGGCGGTGCCCGACGCCGGGACGGCGGGCGCTCACCAGGCGAAGGACGCCGTAGCCGATGCCCCCGGCGACGGCCAGCACGCCCAACCAGGGAAGCAGTAGTCCGAAAAGCAGCACCAGGTTGCCGACCACGGAAACCAGTGCGTCCCACCCCCGCTCCATCTGACCCAGAAAGCCCCGGTACTCCTCCGGCGCGGGTCCGCCGATCGCCTCGGCGACAAAGCTGACATCGACGGTGCTGTAGTCGATGCGGTCGCCGAGTGCCTCGCGTTGTGCGCGAAGGCTGTCGAGTTCGGCCTGGCGTTCGGACAACGCGTCCTCGGCCTTGATCAGCGCGTCGGGGTCCCCGGCGTCGCGCATGATGGCCAGCAGTCGGTCCACCGAGGTCTGTAGCGCCTTGATCCGTGCGTCAAGGTCGACGCGCTGCGCGGTGACGTCCTCGGTGGTGATCTCGGCACGTTCGACGGTGCCCAGCGATTCGAGTTCGCTCATCGCCTCGTCGAGTTTCTCGGCGGGAACCCGCAGGACCACCGAGGTGCGCGCCCTGCCCGTGCCCGATCCCGCGTCCTCGGACCGGTTGTCGACCCGGCCCTGCATGTCTTCGACGATGGCGGCGGCCTTATCGGCGGCGTCGGCGGGGTTGGCCACGGTGATGATCATCGACGCGGTCTTGACCACGTCGCGCTTGGCGGTGACCGGCTCGGGCACGTCCTGCGGCGGGGGCGCTCCGGCGACCTCCGCCGTGCCGCCGGGCGCTTGCGCCGGGCGCTCGGGCGCGCCGGTACAGGCCGTCAGCAGGCTGAGCGCGATGATGACCGCCGCCAGCGCGGCGAAGCGGAGAGCTGACCTCCGCGGGGGCTGCCTCATAGACGAAATCTAGCCCGCCTATCCGCGTCAGCGGGGGCCCATCATTCCGCCCGGCCCCATCATCCCGCCGGGCCCCATCATCCCGCCGGGCCCCATCATTCCGGGCCCCATCATGTCCCGCATCATCGCGGGCATTCCGTCCCGCACGAAGCCGGTGACCTCATCGGCGTGCGCGCGGATGGCTTCGATCAGGACGGGGTCGTCGGCGGTCTCCTCGACGATCAGGCCGGTGGGCGTGAGGGTGAGTTGGCGCCGGTACCCGTTTCCATTTCGGAACAGGACGGGCAGGCTCGAGCTCATACACATGACCTCGTTTCCTTCTGCGATACGCGAATACATTCGCGACACATGTGCCTGAAGCTGCGCGGTGAGGTCGGCCGAGCCGGATTCGGTGACGGTGCGAACACCGCCGTCGATCGGCTCGACACGGCGCGTGATCTCAGTGTGTCGACTGAACATCTCCATGTAGGTCCGCATGTCCGCCGGGTCCATGCCCATCATCCCGCCGCCGCCCGGTCCCTGCGTGAGCCGAAACCGCGGAGCATGCGATTCGGCGATCTCCCTGAGCACATAGCCGACACCGAGAACGCTGCCCACGGCGAGCGCGCCGAACGTGGCGAGAGCCGCGCGACGGGTCATCAACCGTGGCATGCCTGTTCCTCACGTCAAATCGATCGGCCCGATGACCGATCGGTCATCGCCCGAGCATGCTCTGTGTCCGCACGCCGCGATAGAGAATTTGGGCCCCGATCGCGCGGGGCCAGGGAGACCGAGTGCACACCTCTCGACTGGCCTGGCGGCCGCGCCGGGCGGCGTGCCACTCTGGGTGCGGGAGCGCCGTGCGCGCTCGGCTCGTAACCAACCGCAGGAGTTGACCCACCGTGACTTCGACCGACGACCGGACCGCCCGTTGGCAACGCTATTGGGACAAGCACTCCCGCTCTTATGACCGACAGATGGGCTTTTTCGACCGGCACGTGTTCGGCGACTCCCGCGCCTGGGCGTGCGGGCAGGCGACCGGCGAGGTGTTGGAGGTCGCGGTGGGGACCGGCCTCAACTTCGAGGCCTACCCGGAGGGCATCACGCTGACCGGCATCGACTGGAGCGATGCCATGCTCGATGTCGCCCGGGAGCGCGCCACCGAACTCGGACGCGCCGCCACCCTGCAGCAGGCCGACGCGCACGCGCTGCCGTTCGCCGACGCCTCCTTCGACACCGTGGTCTGCACCTTCGGTCTCTGTGCGATTCCCGACCACACCAAGGCCGTCAACGAGATGACACGGGTGCTGCGGCCGGGCGGAAAGCTCATCCTCGTCGACCACGTCGCGAGCACCTCCCGGATCGCGCGCGGTGTTCAACGGCTCCTGGAGACCTTCACCGTGCCGCTCGGTGGTGAGCACTTTCTGCGCCGACCGTCCCTGCAGGTGCGGGCCGCCGGCATGGACGTCGAGCGGATCGAGCGGTTCAAGGTGGGGCTGGTCGAACGCCTCGTCGCCCGCAAGCCGGCCGACGGCACACACCCTGGGTAGTCATATCAATATTCGTTAGTATGTGAGTATGACGGAAGTAGCGGGCGACGCCTGCGATCTGCTGTGCCTCGATTTGCCGTATGCCGAAGAGATCCGTGCGGCGCTGCCGGCGGCAGCCCGGGTTGAGGATGCGGCGGCGGCGGCCCGGTCATTGGGCGACCCGACCCGGCTGACGATCGCCGCCGCGCTGCTCGACGGCGACGAAATGTGCGTCTGCGACATGGCCTGGGTCGTGGGCCAGTCACAGAACCTTGTCTCGCACCATCTGCGACAGCTCAAGGTCGCGGGCATGGTGACGTCGCGGCGACAGGGCAGGTTGGTCATCTATCGACTCAGCGACCGTGGCCGGGTGCTGACGGAGGCCGTGATGGTTTCGGCCACGACGCCGGGGGTGGGCCGTGTCTGATGACTGCTGCGGCACGCAGCACGAGGTCGAGCCCGAATCGGGTCCCGAAAAGCTCTGGCAGATAAGGGAGTTGCAGCTGGCCGCGTTGGCAGCGGTGTTGCTTGTCGCGGGCTGGTTCGTGGGACGGCTCGGCTTGTCCGACGTGGCGACGGGGATCGAACTGGGCGCCGTTGTCGCCGGCGCTGCGACGTTCGTCCCGGCCGCGGTGCGCAACCTGCGATATGGCCGCATCGGGGTCGGCACCTTGATGACGATCGCGGCCATCGGCGCGGTCGCGCTGGGCCAGATCGCCGAAGCCGCCCTGCTCGCCGTCCTGTTCTCGATCGCCGAGGGGCTCGAGCACTACGCGGTGACCCGCACGCGACGGGGTCTGCGCGCGCTGTTGTCGCTCGTGCCACCGGCCGTTTCGGTGATCCGTGTCGGGCGCGAAACGACCCTGGGGCCAGATGAACTCGTCGTCGGCGACGTGATGGTGTTGCGGCCGGGCGAGCGCGCCCCCACCGACGGGGTCATCGCCTCGGGCAGCACCAGCCTGGACCTGTCGGCCATCACGGGCGAATCGGTCCCGGTCGAGGCGGGGCCCGGCAGCGAGGTGCACGCGGGCGCGATCAACGGCGGCGGTGCGATCGAGGTCACCGTCACCGCCGTCACAGCGGACAGCTCGCTGGCGCGCATCGTGCACATCGTCGAAGAGGCGCAGGAGCGCAAGGGCGCCGGGCAACGTCTCGCGGATCGAATCGCCCGTCCGCTCGTGCCCGCGATCATGGTGCTCTCGGCGGCCGTCGCCGCCCTCGGCTCCCTGCTCGGGGATCCGTTGCTGTGGGTGGAGCGGGCGCTGGTGGTGCTGGTCGCCGCGTCCCCGTGCGCTCTCGCCATCGCGGTGCCGCTGACCGTCGTGGCCGCAATCGGCGCCGCCAGCCGGCAGGGCGCGCTGGTCAAAGGCGGCGCGGCCGTCGAGGAGCTGGGGCGCGTCCGCGTCGTCGCCCTCGACAAGACCGGCACGCTGACGCGCAACAGCCCACGGGTCATCGAGACGGTGACCGATTCGGCGACAACCGAAGTCGACGCGCTGCGACTCGCCGCCGCCCTGGAGTCGCGCAGCGAGCATCCACTCGCCCAGGCGATCGTCGCGGCCGCGGGCGACGACGGGGTGCCCGCAGACGACGTGACCGCGGTCGCCGGACACGGAATCCACGGCCGCATCGACGACGCCGATGTTCGCCTGGGCAAGCCGGGCTGGATCGATGCCGGCCCGTTCGCCGACGACGTCTTGCGGTTGCAGTCCGCCGGCGCCACCGTAGTGCTGCTCGAGCGCGACGCCGAGGTGCTGGCCGCGATCGCCGTTCGCGACGAATTGCGTCCCGAGGCCGCCGAGGCCGTAAACCGGTTGCGCCGAATGGGAATCGAGACGGCGATGCTGACCGGAGACAACCGGCGGACCGCCGAGGCCTTGGCCACCGAAGCCGGTATCGATGCCGTTCACGCCGAGCTGCTACCCGAGGACAAGGCCCGGTTGCTTCCCGAGCTCTCCGACGGGCGACCCATCGCAATGGTCGGCGACGGCGTCAACGATGCACCCGCGCTGGCCACGGCCGACATCGGAATCGCCATGGGCGCCATGGGGACCGACGTCGCGATCGAGACCGCGGACGTCGCGCTCATGGGCGAGGATCTGCGCCACCTCCCGCACGTCCTCGCCCACGCCCGCCGTGCTCGCCGCATCATGGTGCAGAACATCGGGTTGTCGCTGGCCATCATCATCACGTTGATCCCGTTGGCCACCTTCGGCGTTCTCGGGTTGGCGACCGTGGTTTTCATCCACGAGTTGGCCGAAGTGCTGGTGATCCTCAATGCGATTCGCGCGGCTCGTACCGAACCCCTACCCGAGAGTGCGGGATGGGTGCCCGAGTCCTGTTCGTTGCCGACGGCCGAGCGACCGCTGCGGGTGGCCGAGTTCGACGCGCTGTTCAACGACTCGGTATTGCGCCTCACGCGCAGGAGCGCGACGGATCTGGTCGTGGTGCTCGCGGCGGACGCCGAGAAGACCGCACGCGACCTGGCCCAACAGGAGGCGAAGTGTTGTTCCTTCTTCGATTTTCAATTTGCGGCGTCCGGTTCTGACGTCGTGATGTCGGTCAGCGTTCCCGAGTCACACACCGATGTGCTGGACGCGCTGACCGAGCGGGTGGCCGCTGTCCGGCGGCGTCGGTGACTGTTCTCGAGACCTCACCGCTCACGACGTCTCATAGAGTTCTAGCTCATGGTGGTGCGTTCAATACTGCTCTTCGCGCTGGCCGCGGTCGCTGAAATCGGCGGTGCATGGCTGGTCTGGCAAGGGGTTCGCGAGCATCGCGGTTGGCTCTGGGCGGGCTTGGGAGTGATCGCGCTGGGCATCTACGGATTCGTCGCCACCCTTCAGCCCGATGCGCACTTCGGCCGGATCCTGGCGGCGTATGGCGGCGTCTTCGTGGCGGGGTCGCTGCTCTGGGGTGTGGCGCTCGACGAATTCCGTCCGGACCGCTGGGACATCATCGGTGCGGTGATCTGCCTGGTCGGGGTCGCGGTGATCATGTACGCGCCGCGCGAGGCGTGACGACTGATCAGTGTGCCGAGCGCTCAACCTTGTACATATTTTCGGCCCGAAACCGTACAACGATGAGCGCTCGCGCGGCTGCGGCACCAACGAAACACCCCCGGCCGCGCGGACCGGGGGTGTCTCGTACTAGGTACTTCTAGTGGTGGTGGTGATGACCGTGGCCGTGGCCGTGGCCGTCGTCCTCCTCCTCGGCCGGCTTCTCGACGATCGCCGTCTCGGTGGTCAGCACCATGCGCGCGACCGAAGCGGCGTTGAGCACCGCCGAGCGGGTGACCTTGACGGGGTCGACGACACCGTCGGCCGCGAGATCGCCGTATTCCAGCGTGGCGGCGTTGAAGCCCTGCCCCGCAGGCAGTTCGGCGACCTTGTTCACCACGACCGACCCGTCGAAGCCCGCGTTGGTGGCGATCCAGTACAGCGGCGCCGACAGCGCCGAGGCGAAGACCTCGACGCCGATGCGCTCGTCACCGGTCAGAGTGTCGAGCAGCTTGTCCAGCGAGCTGCGGGCCTTGATCAGGGCCGAACCGCCGCCGGCGATGATGCCCTCCTCGACCGCGGCCTTGGCCGCCGAGACGGCGTCCTCGACGGCCTCCTTGCGCTTCTTCAGATCGGTCTCGGTGGCCGCGCCGACCTTGATGACGGCGACGCCGCCGGCCAGCTTGGCCAGCCGCTCCTCGAGCTTCTCGCGGTCCCAGTCCGAATCGCTGGCCTCGATCTCGGCGCGCAGCTGAGCCTTGCGCGCCTCGATGGCGTCCTTGGTGCCGCCGCCGTCGACGATGACCGTGCTGTCCTTGTCCACCACGACGCGCCGGGCGGTGCCGAGCACGTCGACGCCGACCTCACGCAGCAGCAGCCCGACGTCGGGGTTGACGACCTGACCACCGGTCACGACGGCGAGGTCGTCGAGGAACGCCTTGCGACGGTCGCCGAAGAACGGCGCCTTGACCGCGACGGCCTTCAGCGTCTTCCGAATGGCGTTGACGACCAGCGTCGAAAGTGCTTCGCCCTCAACGTCTTCAGCGACGATCAGCAGCGGCTTGCCGGCTTCGGCGACCTTCTCCAGCAGCGGCAGCAGGTCGGGCAGCGAGCTGATCTTCTCGCGGTGCAGCAGCACCAGCGCATCCTCGAGCACCGCCTCCTGGGCGTCGAAATCGGTCATGAAGTACGCCGACAGGTAGCCCTTGTCGAAGCCGACACCCTCGGTGATCTCCAGTTCGGTGTTCAGCGTCGAGGACTCCTCGACGGACACGACACCGTCGGCGCCGACCGTGGTCATCGCCTCGCCCACCAGCTCGCCGACCTGCTCGTCGCGTGAGGACACCGTGGCGACCTGTGCGATGCCGGTCTTGTCCGACACCGGCGTCGCCGATGCCAGCAGCGCCTCCGAAACCGCGTCGGCAGCCTTGGCGATGCCCGAGCCGAGCGCGATCGGGTTGGCCCCGGCGGCGACGTTGCGCAGCCCCGCCTTGATGATCGCCTGCGCCACCACCGTCGCGGTGGTGGTGCCGTCGCCTGCGACGTCGTTGGTCTTGGTGGCCACCGACTTCACCAGCTGCGCCCCGAGATTCTCGAACGGGTCCTCGAGGTCGATCTCGCGGGCGATGGTGACGCCGTCGTTGGTGACGGTCGGCCCGCCCCACGCCTTGGCCAGCACCACGTTGCGACCCCGCGGGCCCAGCGTCACCCGCACCGTGTCGGCGAGCTTGTCTACGCCGGCTTCCATTGCGCGGCGCGCAGTTTCGTTGAACTCAATCTGCTTGCTCATAGTTGTCTTCCGTTAGGACGCATGCCGCCCCGGAAATCACCCGTTCTGTGCGGGGATTCCCGGGGCGGTACACGGGTGCTTACTTGTTGACGACTGCCAGCACGTCGCGGGCGGAGAGGATCAGGTACTCCTCACCGTTGTACTTGATCTCGGTGCCGCCGTACTTGCTGTAGATGACGGTGTCGCCCTCGGAGACGTCCAGCGGAATACGCTTTTCGCCCTCGTCGTCCCAGCGGCCGGGGCCGACCGCAACGACGGTGCCTTCCTGCGGCTTCTCCTTGGCGGTATCCGGAATGACCAGACCGGAAGCGGTCGTGGTCTCGGCCTCGTTGGCCTGTACGAGGATCTTGTCCTCGAGTGGCTTGATGTTCACGCTCGCCACGATGGAGCCCTCCACTAGTTCGGGTATCGATCCGGGGGATCCCGGATTCCTTAGTTACCAGGTGTTCGGCAAAGCGTCCGTGCCACGCGCCGTCGTCGCGGGTGCCGGCGCAGGGGTTGGCCGCGCTGCCATCTAGCACTCTATACACGAGAGTGCTAGCACTCAAGGGCGCCCCGGTGCCTATCGGTGACTTGGGACAGCAGCCTCAGTATTTCCCGGCTCACCTCGTGCGGCCGCTCCTGCTGGATCCAGTGCCCTGCGCCGTCGATGACCACCTCTCGGTACGGGCCGGCGACCACTTCGGCGTGGCGGTCGGTCGGGGCGAAAGACAGGATCGGATCGTCGGAGCCGATGATCGACAGCGCCGGGACCGTGATCCTTTCCGCTGGGGTGTCACGGGTGAGTTCCCAGTTGCGATCGAAGTTCCTGTACCAGTTCAATGCGCCGGCGAAGCCGGTCTGGCTGAAGACTTCGATGTAGACGTCGAGGTCGTCTTGGCTCAGCCAGTTCGGCAACCCATCCGGTTCGGCCAACCGCTCCACGTAGCCTTCGGGCCCGGACCGGAAGAACCGGTCGCCCACCGCGATACCGCCGAGTGTGCGCCGCAGCGTCGTGGCAGGATCGCGCTCGAGGTCGGCCTCGGCGACTCCGGGCTCCTGGAAATACAGGATGTAGAAGAAGTGGTCGCCGAACCTGTTACGCCAGCCCTCCGTCGGTCGCCGTCGCGGCCGAGGAGTGGGTGGTCCGGCCAGCCCTGCGACGGCCGAGACGCGGCTCGGGTGGAGCAACGGCATCTGCCAGGAGATGATCGCGCCCCAGTCGTGGCCCACGAAAGCCGCCCGCTCGGCACCCACGTCGTCGAGCAGACCGATCAAGTCGGCAGTCAACTCGACGATGGTGTAATCCTCCACCGCCCCAGGACGCGACGATCCGCCGTATCCGCGTTGATCCGGCGCGAGCACGTGAAAACCCGCCGCGGCCAACGCGGGTAGCTGATGGCGCCAGGAGTAGCCCAGCTCCGGAAAGCCGTGTGCCAGTACCACCACCGGATCACCCGGGCGGCCTGCCTCCAGCGTCCGCAACCGGACACCGTTGGTGTCGATGATCCGAGCAGCGACATCCGGCGTCATGCCACTTGCGCCTGGATCACCGGCAGCCCGGGATCGCTGGCGGCGTCCAACCGCGACGGCGCGGCCCCCGCCGCGATCAGGTGCGCGGCGAACGAGGCGATCATCGCGCCGTTGTCGGTGCACAGCCGCGGCCGCGGAATCCGCAGCGCCAGCCCGTCGGCCGCACACCGCTCCTCGGCCAGCTCACGCAACCGCGAATTGGCCGCCACCCCGCCCGCGATCAGCAGCGTCGACACGTTCAGGTCCTTGGCGGCGCGCACGGCCTTGCGCGTGAGCACGTCGGCGACCGCCTCCTGGAAACCCGCCGCCACGTCGGCCTGCGCTGCGTCCGAATGGCTCTCGACATACCTGGCGACACTGGTCTTGAGCCCCGAGAAGCTGAACGCGTACGGGTCGTCGCGCGGCCCGGTCATACCCCGCGGGAACGCGATCGCGTCCCGGTCGCCCTCGCGGGCCAGGTCGTCGAGCACCTTGCCGCCGGGATAGCCCAGGCCCAGCAGGCGCGCCACCTTGTCGTAGGCCTCCCCCGCCGCGTCGTCCACGGTGCTGCCGAGTTCAATGATCGGCTCGCCAAGGGACCGCACGTGCAACAGGTTGGTGTGCCCGCCCGACACCAGCAAGCCGATGCTCTCGGGCAGCGGACCGTGGTCGTAGACGTCGGCGGCCAGGTGCCCACCGAGGTGGTTGACCCCGTAGAACGGCACCTGCCAGGCCGCTGCATACGCCTTGGCCGCGGCGACACCGACCAGCAGCGCGCCCGCCAGTCCGGGGCCGATGGTCGCGGCGACGACGTCGGGCTTGTCGATCCCTGCGGCCTGCAGTGCGCGGCGCATGGTCGGCCCCAGCGCCTCCAGATGCGCGCGCGAGGCGATCTCCGGGACGACGCCGCCGAACCGCGCGTGCTCGTCGACGCTGGACGCCACCTCGTCGGCCAACAGCCGCACCGACCCGTCGGCGCCCAATTCGGCGATGCCGACGCCGGTCTCGTCGCAGGAACTCTCGATGGCCAGGATGATCATGTCGGATCGCGCCTCATCGTATAGGCGTCGGCGCCGCTGGCCCGGTAGTAGCGCCTGCGCAGGCCGACGTTGACGAAGCCGAAGCTCTCGTACAGCGAGATCGCGGCCACGTTGTCGGTGCGCACTTCGAGGAACACGGTGCCGTCCGAGGCGTGCTCCAGCAGGTCGGTGAGCATCCACCTGCCGATGCCCTGGCCCTGATAGGCCGGGTCGACGCCGATGGTGTGGATCTCGTACTCGTAGGGGTTCTTCCGGCCCAGCCGCGCGATGCCGCCGTAACCGACGAGCTTGTCCGCATCGCGCGCGGCGACGTAGCGGATGTGCTTGGCCTTGAGCTCGGCCAAGAACGCCCGTTCGGGCCACGGGTCGTCGCCGTCGAACAACTGCGCCTCCAGTTCCGCGCAGCGGGCGGCATCGGATGGTCTCAAGGGCCCGTAGTGGATGCTCACCGCTTCACCGCGGCGGGCTTGGCGTCGGGACGCCGCAGGTACAGCGGGATCAACGGCGCCGGTTCGGCCGTCCAGTCGGGCACCGCGCGCACCAGGCCGGCGACGGTCGGGTAGACCGGAGGCCGCGCCAGGGCATCCGACGCTCCCGGCACATCGGCGGGCGCGTTGACCGCCGGCCCGTCGATGCGTATCCCGTCGCGGTAGCGCGCCCAGTACACCTCACGGCGGCGGGCGTCGGTCACCACGAGCATCTCGGACCCGGTGGCTGCGCTGCCGATACCGATCGCGTCAAGGCTGCACACGCCGTGCACAGGCACGCCGAGCGCGTGCCCGAACGCGGCGGCCGACGCCATCCCGACCCGCAGCCCGGTAAACGGGCCGGGCCCGCACCCCACGACCACGGCGTCGAGATCGGCGACGGTGACCCCGGCGTCGGCGAGCGCGCCGACGACATTGGGAGTGAGCAGTTCGGCGTGCGCCCTGGGGTCGACGGTGACGCGCTCGGCGAGCACCTGGAGGCCGTCGAGGCGCACCACGCCCGCGGTGACGGCGGGGGTGGCGGTGTCGATCGCCAGGATCAGCACGGCGCGCTCCACTGCCAGATCGCCGTGCGGACCTCGGTGTCGCGGGCGCGTTCCAGCCGGATGTCGAGGTGACTGTCGGAGAGCCGTTCGGCCAGCCCCTCCCCCCATTCGACGACCACGACGGCGTCGTCGAGATCGGTGTCGAGGTCCAGCGAGTCGAGTTCGGCGAGCAGGTCGACCGAGCCGTGGTCGAGGAGCCGGTACAGGTCGACGTGCACCATGGCCGGCGTGCCCCGGCGGCGGGGGCGGTGCACCCGCGCCAGCACGAACGTCGGCGAGATCACCGGCCCTTCGACGTCCATGGCCTGCGCGATTCCCTTGGCCAACACCGTCTTTCCGGCGCCGAGCGGCCCGGACAGCACCACGACGTCACCGGCACGCAACTGCTCACCGAGCCGGGCGCCCAGCGCGACGGTGTCCTCGGCGGTGGACAGCTCCGCAGTGCCCGAGACCCGCTCAGCCATGGTTGCGGACCCTCTCGCGCACGCGGCGGGTGAGCGCGACGAGCTTGGACGGTGTCGCGCGCTCCACCAACCGCACCAGCGCGTCGTTGATGGCCTCGGGCTCCTCGAGCTGGACGAGATGGCCTGCGCCGCCGACGATCACCAATTCGGCCTTCGGCAGCGAGGCCGCCATAGCCTGGGAGTACTCCATCGACGTGAGCAGGTCGCGATCACCGCACGCGATCAGCGTGGGCACCTTGGCCAGGGTCGCCAACCCGTCGGTCTCGTCGTGCACCTCGAGGGCGTGCAGGAACTCGACCAGGGTGGCGATCGGCGTGCCGTGCATCATTTCCTCTGAGAACGCCACGACACTGGGGCTGATCTTCTCGTCCCCGTACGACGCCGCGCGCAGGACCGGGGCGATCACCGCCTTGGCGACGCCGCGGGTACGGTGCACCGTCTTCGGGGCGTACCGCACCGCGAACTGCACGGCCTCCAGCGCCGGGTTCTGCAGGATCTCGCCCAGCGGCGAGCGCGAAACGCCCTCGGCCGCCGAGGCGATGATCGCGGCGCCGACGACGCGTGTCGGGTAGCGCTGCGGGAACTGCCGCGCATGCGACAGCACGGTCATCCCACCCATCGAGTGGCCGACCAGCACCACCGGCCCTCGCGGCGCCGTCACCGCCAGCACGGCTTCCAGGTCCTGACCCAGCTGTGTGACTGTGTAGGTTTCCGGCGGCGCCTCGGCCGACTGGCCGTGCCCACGCTGGTCGTAGAACACCATCCGCACCTGGGATCCCCACTGTTCGGCCAGCCGGGCCCGCTGAAAGTGGAAGGCGCCCATGCGTAGACAGAAACCGTGCGCGAAGACGACGGTCAGCGGCGCATCCTGGGGCCCGACCTCGCGAACGGCCAACGACACGCCGTCCGGTGTGGTGACCACTGAGCTGCGGTCGGCGTCGAGCAGCTCGAAGTCCTCGCCCTCATAGGGGTCGTCGGTCATCACGCGACGGCGCATCGACCGGGCGACGGACACCCCGGCGGCCGCGCCGACGGCACTCAGGCCCGCGGCACCGGCCAGCCAGCGCGCGTTCGCCGCACGGCCATGGGCAGGCCGAATTCCGTCTTTGCTCAACGTGATTCGCCTGTCGACAGGACGTAAGTCCGCACGATGCGACCACGCGGACTGGTGACCACCTCGTAGTTGATGGTGTCCAGCAGGTCCGCCCAGTCCTGAGCGCTGGGTTCCCCGTGCGTGCCGGGCCCGAACAGGATCGCGTCGTCGCCCTCGGTGACGTCGCTGTCCGGACCCACGTCAACCACGAACTGGTCCATGCAGATTCGGCCAACGTTGCGGTGCAGCCGACCGTTGATCAGCACCTCGAAGCGGTTGCTCAACCCGCGGAAGATGCCGTCGGCGTAGCCGACGGGCAGCAGTGCCAGCGTGGTGTCGCGGTCGGCGATCCACGTGTGGCCGTAGGAGACGCCAGCGCCCGCGCGTACCTTTCGTACCAGTGCCACAGGCGCTTTGACCGTCATCGCCGGGCGCAGCCCCATGTCGCCGCGCTGCGGGATCGGGGTCTGCCCGTACACCGCGATACCGGGGCGGACGAGGTCGAGGGCCAGGTCGGGCCGGGTCAGAACGGCTGGCGAATTGCTCAGGTGCGCGATCTCGAAGTGCACGCCCTGTTCGGCGGCGTATGCGCGCATGTCGGTGAGGCGTTGCACCTGAACGCCGTTGAGCGGGTTGTCGGGGTCGTCGCCGTGCACGAGGTGCGACATCAGGCCGCGCGGCCGGATCGCGCCGTCGGCCGCGGCGCGCCCGATCACCGCGAGCATCGCCGGGTAGTCGGCGGGGCTGACGCCGTTGCGGCTCAGCCCGGTGTCGGCCTTGACGGTGAGCGTGGCGGGACGGCCGGCCCGCTCGGTCGCGTCGAGCACCTCGGCCAGCTGGCGCACCGAGGACACCCCGAGCTGGACGTCGGCGGCCACCGCGGGGGCGAAGTCGACCCCCGGCGGGTGCAGCCAGGCCAGCACCGGCGCGGTGATGCCGTCGCGGCGCAGGGCCAGCGCCTCGTCGACTGTCGCGACGCCGAGTTCCGCCGCCCCGGCGGCCAGCGCGGCGCGACCGACCTCGGCGGCGCCGTGGCCGTAACCGTCGGCCTTGACGACGGCCATGACCTGCGCGCTGCCCGCGTGGTCGGCCAGCAGCCGCACGTTGTGCGCGATGGCGTCGAGGTCGACGACCGCCTGGGGGGAGGCGGTCGTGGCGGGTGTGGTCAGTTCGGTCGTGTGCATGGTCTCCTCACCACGACCGATTGTCCCAGACGCGCGTCCGCCGCTAGTGCGCGAACGGCTGCTCGTGGTCGAAGTGGCCCTGCGGCTTGAGCTCGTCGAGGTGCGCCAACACGGTCACCAGGTCGTCGTGCAGCGCCCTGGCCAGGTCGGCGGAGAAGCCCTCCCGCACCACGATCCGCAGCATCGTGACGCCGGTCGCACCTTCGGGCATGGTGTAGGCGGGCACCTGCCAGCCGTACGACCGCAGCGCCTGCGACACGTCGAACTCGGTGTAGCCGAAATCACCCACCAGCTTGAAGCTGACCACCGGGATCGCCGAGCCGTCGGCCACCACTTCGAAGTGCCTGCTGTCGCTCAACTGATCGCCCAGCCACCGCGCGGTCTGCGAAAGGCTCTGCATGACCAGGGAATAACCGGCCCGGCCGAGGCGCAGGAAGTTGTAGTACTGCCCCACCACCTGGTTGCCGGGCCGCGAGAAGTTCAGCGTGAACGTCGGCATGTCGCCGCCGAGGTAGTTGACCCTGAATACCAGGTCCTCGGGCAGGTAGGCCGGGCTGCGCCACACCACGAACCCGATGCCCGGGTAGGTGAGGCCGTATTTGTGGCCGCTGACGTTGATCGACACCACCCGCGGCAGCCGGAAGTCCCACTCGAGGTCGGGATGCAGGAACGGCACCACGAAGCCGCCACTGGCCGCGTCGACGTGCACCGGGATGTCCAGCCCCCCGTCGGCGGCCGCCTTGTCCAGCGCGGCACAGATCTCGCCGATCGGTTCGAGCTCGCCGGTGTAGGTGGTGCCCAGAATCGCGACCACGCCGATGGTGTCCTCGTCGACGGCGGCGAGGACCTGCTCGGGGGTGATGACGTAGCGGTCCTCGGCCATCGGCAGGTAGCGCGGCTCGACGTCGAAGTAGCGGCAGAACTTCTCCCACACCACCTGCACGTTGGCGCCCATCACCAGGTTCGGGGTGCGACCCTTCCAGGCATCCTTCTTTCCGCCCTTTCCGCCCTTTCCGCCGCCGACGCGCTCGCGCCAGCGCCATTTCATCGCCAGCCCGGCCAGCATGACGGCCTCACTGGAGCCGATCGTCGATACGCCGACCGCACTGTTCGGGTCGTCGTCGCGCAGCCCCTCGGCGTGGAAGAGGTCGGCCACCATGCACACGCAGCGTTGCTCGATCGCTGCGGTCGCCGGGTACTCGTCCTTGTCGATCATGTTCTTGTCGAACGTCTCGGCCATCAGCTTCTCGGCCTGCGGGTCCATCCACGTCGTGACGAAGGTGGCGAGGTTGAGCCGCGAGCTTCCGTCGAGCATGAGCTCGTCGTGGATGAAGCGGTAGGCGGCGTCGGGGTCCATCGCGTCGTCGGGGAGGCGCAGCGACGGCACGGGCGACATCGCCAGCCGTCCGGTGTACGCCGGGGAGACCTGCGGCGCGTGAGGGCGCGTGCGCGACATGGAAGATCCTTTCGTTCACAGACTTGCGATGGCGGTGCGGACGTGCGTGAGGATGCGCGACGCCGACGTTGGTGCGGGGCTCGGCCCGGGGTCGCAGGCCGACAGGTTGGCGGCGCGGACGTGCACGAACGCCGCGGCGGCGGCTGCCTCGCCGGCGGGCAGCCCCGCGGCCAGCAGCGCGCCGATGACGCCCGACAGCACGTCGCCGGATCCGGCTGTGGCCGCCCATGATTGGCCCGCGGGGTTCAGGTACACCCGGCCGGCGGGCTCGGCGACGACGGTGACGTTGCCCTTCAGCAGCACGGTGACGCCGAACCGGTCGGCCAGCGCACGGGTGGCGCCGACACGGTCGTCGCCGGGGGGCGAACCGGCAAGGCGCGCGAACTCGCCGGCATGGGGCGTCAGCACGGTCGGCGCGGAACGGTTCATGACGATCTCGGGGTGCGCGGCCAGAATCGTCAGCGCGTCGGCGTCGACGATCACCGGAAGATCGCTGTCCAGCGCGTACCACAACGCCGCCGCACCGGTCTCGTCGGTGCCGAGGCCGGGGCCGACCACCCATGCCTGCACCCGGCCGGACGCGCTGGGACCGGGTGCGGCGATCACCTCGGGCCAGTGTGAAAGCACCTGCTGCCCAGCGCTTCCCGCGTAACGCACCATGCCAGACGTGGCTGCGACCGCCGCGCCGGTACACAGCACGGCCGCGCCCGGATAGGTCGCGGATCCGGCGAGGACGCCGGTCACGCCCTGGGTGTACTTGTCGTCCTTCGGCCCCGGCACCGGCCAGAGCGCGGCGACGTCGCCCGCGTCGAGACCGATGACGTCCGACGGCGGCAGGTCGAGCCCGATGTCGATCAGCTCGACTCGTCCACAATCGCCCAGCGCGTGAACGGGTTTCAAGCCCCCGAACGTCACGGTCAGCGCGGCGTGCACGTGCGGGCCCGCAGTGGCGCCCGTCTGCACGTCGACGCCGCTGGGGATGTCGACGGCCACCACGGGCACGCCGGCGTCGTCGACGGCGGCGAACACCTCGGCGGCGTTCGGCCGCAATGAACCCGAGCCGGAGATGCCGACGACCCCGTCGACGACCAGATCCGTTGTTCTCGGCACTGTTTCGACGACCCTGCCACCTGCTGCGCGGAAGGCGGCCAGCGCCTTGCGGTGTGTCTGCTCGGGATTGAGCAGGACAGCGGCGGCCGACGCGCCGCGTCTGCACAGCAGCGTGGCCGCCCAGAGCGCGTCACCGCCGTTGTCACCGGAACCCACCACCGCGCACACATGACGTCCGGCGATACCGCCGGTGCGCATCATCATCTCCCTGGCGATCGCGACGGCCAGCCCGTTGGCGGCTCGGCGCATCAGGACGCCGTCCGGCAGGCTCGCCAACAGCGGCGCTTCTGCCTCGCGGATCTCATCGGCGGTGTAGTAGTGCCGCATCGAGATCAGGATTCCATGCCAACCCCCTTTTCGGTTGGCGACGCGGGAATGCACCGCTCAGAAGGGTGGCGCCCGTCACCCCGAGCAACACAATCGGCTACTGGCACCGCCACCGGTCGTGCCGCGACAGATAACGATCCGATAACGGTGCATGGCGGACGGCCGTGATCATGAAGCCTTTCGTCAGCACTGCGCCAGGACATTTGTGTTCCGGATCGGGCGGTGCTCACCGAGGCCGACCGGTGCGGAATCGACCAGTCCACCGGTCCGGCAGGCACGGCGCTGTGGTTCGACGCCAACCTGCTGCACGGTTCGGGTTCGAACATCACCCCGTTCCCGGGTCGAACATCTTCCTCGTGTTCAACTCGGTGCAGAACCCGCCCACCGAGCCGTTCGCGGCCGCTCGGCCCCGGCCGGAGTATCTCGCCGCGCGACAGGTCGCCCCACTGGGTTACGTCAGCTGACGAAACGCCCGTCGGGGTGCGGTATCGTCACGCCGTGGCCCCGGTCAGCGACATGGGCGGCCGAACCGAGTTCTTCGGTCCGGTCGTTCGCGAGCCGGACGAGCCGGTCTTCCACGAGCCGTGGGAGGGCCGCGTCTTCGGCATCTCGTTCTTCCTGCTGCCCTTGCTCGGCCGCAGCGTCGACATTCTGCGCTTCGCGATGGAGAAGCTCCCGCGCGACGTCTATCTCTCGGCCTACTACCGGCGTTGGCTGGCGGCCTTCGAGAACCTCCTCGTCGATGCCGGTTATCTGGCACCCGGCGAGGTCGATGCCCGAGTCGCCGGCGGCAGCGCACGCACCGGAGCGCGGCACCAGTCGGGCACGCGCCTGGCGCTGACGAAGCGGCTGTTGCGGTCGACTCTGCGGTTCCCCCAGCCCCGCTGGATGGCCGGATATGTACTGCCTAGGGTGCTGGGCACGTCGCGTCCGGCGCTTCGGCGGCGGCGCTTCGCAATCGGAGACCGGGTACGGGTACGCACCACCCGCGCGGTGCCGTTCACCCGCCGGCCCGGCTACGTGTCCGGCAAGCCCGGGGTGATCGTCGCGACCCTCGGCGCAACCGTGTTCCCCGACGCCCGCGCGGTGGGTAGGCGCGCATCGCCGCAACAGCTGTATACGGTCGTCTTCCAGGGCTCCGACCTGTGGGGCGCGGCCGCCGAACCGGGCACCGAGGTACGGGTGGACCTCTACGAGTCTTACCTGGAGGCAAAGTGACCGACGAAACCGCTACGCGCGTCGAGGCTTTGGAAGCGCTGCTCGTGGAAAAGGGAATCGTCGACTCGCACGTCATCGACGAGGTGATCGAACACTACGAGACGAACGTGGGGCCGATGAACGGCGCGAAGGTGATCGCTCGCGCCTGGGCCGATCAGGACTATCGGCACCGGCTGCTCACCGACGCGACCCGTGCGGTGGCCGAGCTCGGCTTCGGCGGACCTGAGGGCCACCTGATCGTCGCGGTTCCGAACACGCCGACGACCCACAACGTGGTGGTGTGCACGCTGTGCTCCTGTTATCCCTGGCCGGTGCTCGGGCTGCCGCCGGCGTGGTACAAGTCGCCGGCGTACCGGTCGCGGATGGTCGCTCAGCCACGGGCCCTGCTCGCCGAGATGGGACTCGACGTTCCCGCTGACGTGACGATCAGGGTGTGGGACAGCTCGGCGGAGGCACGTTATCTCGTGCTGCCCGAGCGGCCCACCGGCACAGACGATTTCGGCGAGGCCGAGCTGGCGCGACTCGTAACCCGAGATTCGATGATCGGAGTGGGGCGACCGCGCTCGCCCACGGACGTCGTTGGCCAGTGAGGCGGCCCGCATCGATGCCGATCTTCAGGGACCGGTTTCGCCGCCGCGCGACAACGGGGAGATCGTGTTCGCCGAGCCGTGGGAACGTCGTGCATTCGGTGTGACCGTGGCCCTGTGCCGGTCCGGGGCGTGCAGTTGGGATACGTTCCGGGACCGCCTGATTCGCCGCATCGCCGAGGACGACGTGCGGCCGTACTGGCGAAGCTGGGCGGCGGCGCTCGAGGACGTACTCACACATGCCGCCCTGGTGGAGTTGCCCGAGCTGGACGACCGGCATCGCCTACTCTCGAATCGCCCGACGGGTTTCGACCACTGAGTGCTCAGCCGCGGCCGTCGACGCGGTTCCAGAAGGCACCCGCCGAACGAGACGCCCATGAGATGCGATGAGGACCGGTCCAGGCCGGTGAGCAGGTCGTCGAACCAGTGCGCCTGATCGTCACCGCCCACATCGGGGTCGAAGCGCGCGCGGGCGCGGTCGCTGCGGAAGGTCCGACGTCTGGACTGATCTCGCCCTCCTGTGTCTCGATCACCCATCTTGAGCAGTGGCACGCCCCCACGAAGGACTTTGGGCTCTACGGATGGCGACTTCTACCCGCAATTCGTCGCTGCGAATCCTGCCTAAGCTGTCCGAGGCGGTGAATCGGGGTGGTTGCCTCTAGTTCCTCGCAAGGCGTTTACCCGGACGCAACCGACTTCGTTGAGCCGCTAGCGTCGTACCCGTAATCGCCGCCAGATTCGAGGGGGACTGTCGGCGCCGTATGGCGGCGCCGACAGCCAGAAGATCACTCGACGGTGACGGACTTGGCCAGGTTGCGCGGCTTGTCGACGTCGTAACCACGGGCCTGCGCCACGCCGGCGGCGAACACCTGCAGCGGAATGGTCGACAGAAGCGGCTGGTACAGCGTTGACACCGCGGGAATTTCGATCAGATGGTCGGCGTAGGGCCGCACGGTGTCGTCGCCCTCCTCGGCGATGACGATCGTGATCGCGCCGCGCGCCTGGACCTCGCGGATGTTGCTCAGCAGTTTGCCGTGCAGCATCGGCGCGTTCTTGGGCGACGGCATCACGACGATCACCGGCAGGCCGTCCTCGATCAGCGCGATCGGCCCGTGCTTGAGTTCACCGGCGGCGAACCCCTCGGCGTGCATGTACGCCAATTCCTTGAGCTTGAGGGCGCCCTCGAGCGCGACGGGGTAGCCGACGTGACGGCCGAGGAACAAGACCGTCTGCGATTGCGCGAACCGCTTCGCCAGAGCGTTGACCGGCCCCACCGTGTCGAGGACCCGCGCGACGAGGTCGGGCATGGCCTCGAGTTCGGCGAACTCACGCTCCACCTCTTCGGGGTACTTCGTGCCGCGGGCCTGCGCAAGAGCAAGCCCGACAAGGTAATTCGCGGTGATCTGGGCGAGGAACGTCTTGGTCGACGCGACGCCGATCTCGGGTCCGGCGCGGGTGTAGAGCACCGCGTCGCACTCGCGCGGGATCTGGCTGCCGTTGGTGTTGCAGATCGCCAGCACCCTGGCCTTCTGCTCCTTGGCGTGGCGAACGGCCTCCAGCGTGTCGGCCGTCTCGCCGGACTGCGAGATGGCCACCACCAGCGTGTGCCGGTCGAGAACCGAGTCGCGGTAACGGAATTCGCTGGCCAGCTCCACCTCGACGGGCAGCCGGGTCCAGTGCTCGATCGCGTACTTGGCCAGCAGCCCGGAGTGGTAGGCGGTGCCGCAGGCCACGATGAAGACCTTGTCGATCTCGCGCAGCTCCTGGTCGGAGAGCCGCTGCTCGTCGAGCACGATGCGGTTGTCGGCGAAGTGGCCGAGCAGCGTGTCGGACACGGCGGCGGGCTGCTCGGCGATCTCCTTGAGCATGAAGTACTCGTAGCCACCCTTCTCGGCGGCCGAGATGTCCCAGTCGATGTGGAAGGGGCGAGCATTCGCGGCGTCATCGTTTCCGGCGAAGTCGGTGATGCGGTAGCCGTCGGCGGTCACGACCACCGCCTGGTCCTGCCCCAGTTCGACCGCGTCGCGGGTGTGCTCGATGAACGCGGCGACGTCGGAGCCGACGAACATCTCTCCCTCGCCGACGCCGATCACCAGCGGGGTGGACCGGCGGGCGGCCACGATGGTGCCCGGCTCGTCGGCGTTGGCGAAGACGAGGGTGAAGTGGCCCTCCAGGCGGCGGAGCACGGCGAGCACGGACTGTGCGAAGTCGCCTGCGGTGTCGCCGTCCCGGTATTGCCGGGCGACCAGGTGCACTGCCACCTCGGTGTCGGTGTCGCTGGCGAACTCCACGCCCGCGGCCTCCAACTCAGCGCGCAGGACGGCGTAGTTCTCGATGATCCCGTTGTGCACGACGGCGATCTTCTCGGCGGCATCGCGGTGGGGATGGGCATTGCGGTCGGTGGGCCTGCCGTGGGTGGCCCAGCGGGTGTGGCCCAGGCCGGTGCTGCCGGCCAGGTCGGCGGCGTCGCTGTCGCTCAGCGCGGCTTCCAGGTTGGCCAGCCGGCCGGCCCGGCGCCGGACGGTCAGCCCGCCACTGCCGTCGAGCAGCGCGACACCCGCCGAGTCGTACCCGCGGTACTCCATCCGGCGCAGCGCATCGACCACGATCTCGCAGGCAGGACGCTGCCCGACGTAGCCGACGATTCCACACATAAGCATTCAGGGTAGTCCAAGAGCCGCCTCGGACCCTGTGGGCTACGGTCGTCAGGTGGCCCGGACGAAGAAGCTCTTCAAGGCCCTGACCCGGCGCGGCCCGCACCGCGTTTTGCGCGGTGACCTGGCCTTCGCCGGACTTTCCGGTGTCGTCTACACCCCCGAAGCGGGCCTGAACCTGCCCGGGGTGGCTTTCGGTCACGATTGGCTGGCCGCTGCCGACCGCTACGAGGGCACGCTGGAGCATCTGGCCTCGTGGGGCATCGTCGCCGCTGCCCCTGCCACCGAGACCGGCCTGGCGCCGTCGGTGCTCAACCTGGCCTACGACCTGGGGACGGCGCTGGACATCATCACCGGTGTGCGGTTGGGCCCGGGCGCGATCAGCGTGCATCCCAACAAGCTGGGCGTGGCCGGACACGGATTCGGCGGCTCGGCGGCGGTCTTCGCCGCGGCCGGGATGCAGGCGGGGCCGCATGGCCCAAATGCCGTCGTTGCGATGTTCCCCACAATCAGCGCTCCGCCGGCCGTGGAACCGGCGTCGACGCTGCAGGTGCCCGGGTTGATCCTGGCCGATCCCGGCGACCCCATGTCGCTGCGGTCGAACGCCGTCGAGCTGGCGCGGGTGTGGCGGCCGGCGACGTTGCGGGCGTTGAAAAGCGTCAAGGCGGGCGGGTTGATCGAAGGTCGGCGACTGGCGCGGGTGGTCGGGCTGCCGGGCGCCGACCGTGGCACCCAGAAGATCGTGCGCGCGCTGGTGACCGGATATCTGCTGCACACGCTGACCGGCGACAAGGCCTACCGCGACTTCGCCGATCCCGAAGTCGAGCTCCCGAAGGCTCCCGTGTTGGACCCCTTCTCGGACGATCCGGTGGACCTGGAGAACAAGGTCGTCGCGCTGCTGAAGCCCTAGTGCGGCCCAACCAACCGGTTGGGTGTACGTTCCAGTGATGCGCACCGGAATCTTCCTCGGCTATGCGGGCGGCTTCAAGGAGGCCGTCGACGACGTCGTCGAGCTCGAGCAGGTCGGCATCGACATCGCGCTGGTCGCCGAGGCCTATTCGTACGACGCGATCAGCCAGCTCGGTTTCCTCGCGGCCCGCACCTCGCGGATCGAGCTGGGCACCGGCGTCGTCCCCATCTACGTCCGGACCCCGACGCTGCTGGCGATGACGGCCGCGGGGCTGGACTACGTCTCCGACGGCCGCTTCCGATTGGGCATCGGCACGTCCGGCCCGCAGGTGATGGAGGGTTTTCACGGCGTGCCGTTCGACGCGCCGCTGGGCCGCACGCGCGAGGTCGTCGAGATCTGCAGGCAGGTGTGGCGTCGCGAGCGGGTGGAACACGACGGCAGGTACTACAAGATCCCGCTGCCCGCGGAGCAGGGCACAGGCCTGGGTAAGCCGCTAAAGTTGATCAATCACCCTGTCCGCGATCGCATTCCGATCACCATCGCGGCACTCGGACCGAAGAACGTCGAACTGACCGCCGAGATCGCCGAGGGCTGGCAGCCGGTGTTCTTCCATCCGGAGAAGGCCGAGGACGTCTGGGGCGATGCGCTTCGGGCGGGGTTCGCCAAGCGCGATCCGTCGCTGGGGCCGCTGGACGTGATGGTGAGCGCTCCCCTGGCGATCGGTGACGACGTCGACAGCCGATTGGCATGGGCGAAGCCGCAATTGGCGCTCTACATCGGCGGCATGGGCGCACGCGGACGCAACTTCTATCACCAGCTCGCCACCAGGTACGGATACGGCGACGTCGCCGACCACATCCAGGATCTCTACCTGGCGGGAAAGAAGACCGAAGCCATCGCGGCGGTGCCGGACGACCTGGTGCGCAACGTATCGCTGGTCGGACCGCGCGGGTTCGTCGCCGAGCGAGTGGCCGCTTATGCGGAGGCCGGTGCGACGACCCTGCTACTGCAACCGCTGTCGGGCGACCGGCGGGAATCGGTGCGGTTCGTCGAGGAGTTGAGCGCCCTGTTGCCGTAGACACCGGAGACACCGGCCGGACCTGTCACCGGGCTGTGGCATACTCGAACACATGTTCGATACAGCGGGGCTGGCGATGGTCGACGAGGACGCCGACGAGGCGGCGTTGGTCGAACAGATCGCCCGGCTGGAGCGGGTGAAATCGGCCGCCGCTGCCGGTCAGGCCCGCGCGACGGCAATGTTGGAAGCCAAGCGACGCGCCGCCGAGGCCACCGCCGGGGTGCCCTCGGGGAAGCGGGGCCGCGGGCTGGCCAGTGAGATCGCGCTCGCGCGGCGCGACTCCCCGACGCGGGGCGGCCGGCATCAGGGCTTCGCGAAGGCCCTGGTGTACGAGATGCCCCACACCCTGGCCGCGCTGGAATGTGGAGCGCTCTCCGAATGGCGTGCCACGTTGATCGTGCGCGAATCGGCATGTCTGAGCATCACCGACCGCCGCGCGCTGGACGCCGAGATGTGCGCCGACGTCACCGGATTGGACGGCAAGGGCGATGGGCGGATCACCGCGGCGGCCAGGTCGATCGCCTACCGACTGGACCCGCAAGCGTTCGTCGAGCACGCGGCCAAAGCGGCCCAGGACCGCACGGTGACCATCCGCCCCGCGCCCGACACCATGACCTACCTGACCGTACTGCTGCCGGTGCAGCAGGGCGTCGGCATGTACGCCGCACTCAAACGCCAAGCCGACACCACCTTCGACGAACGCTCCCGCGGTCAGGTCATGGCCGACACCGCCTACGAGCGGATCACCGGGCGGCCTGCCGAGGTGCCCGAACCGGTGGCGGTCAACCTGGTCATGTCGGATCAGACCCTGCTCGGCGACGACGACAGCGCCGCGGTGATCGACGGCTACGGGCCCATCCCGGCCGAGGTGGCCCGCCGGCTGGTCGAAGCCGCCGGACTGGACCGGCGCACACGCGCGACACTGCGGCGTTTGTACCGGCGCCCCGACAAAACCGCGCTGGTGGCCATGGAGTCACGGTCGCGGCGATTCCCCAAGGGGTTGGCGAAGTTCATCGCGCTGCGCGATCAGCGATGTCGTACCCCCTACTGCGACGCCCCGATCCGCCACACCGACCACGCCATGCCCCGCAGCCGGGGCGGGCCCACCGATGGCATCAACGGGCAAGGCCTGTGCGAGCGGTGCAACTACGAGAAAGAAGCACCCGGCTGGCAGGTCAGCACATGTGAGGTCGACGGCGTGCACCACGCCGAGTTCCTCACCCCGACCGGTGCACGCCACCGCTCGGTCGCCCCGGCAACTCCCGGCCCATTCACGATCGAGGTCGCCGAAGTCGAAGCACGAATCAGCATCGCGCTCACGGACCTACACGCGGCGTGAGGGCGTCCCGGTTCCTCGCGAAGACCTCGCTGATCTCCGCGACGACGACGCCGAACGCGAAATACAAAGGGACGAGCCAAGGTCCGACGCCGACGAGGCCGTCACAGGCGTCGTTGTAGGCGAATACCCCAACCTTCACGAGGACGATCTCGACCATCGGCCCGACGATCGCGGCGACTGCTCCGCAGATCGCTCCGGGACCATCGCCCAACGCAGACCAGACGATGACGGCCATCGCGGCGATGAGAGCGGTGCTGGGCACCACCGGCGCGCTGTGGACCAACGCGGTGGTGACGTACATCCCGATGACCGCTGCGACGCCGGCCAGCGCCTGTCGCGCCGTGACATCACGACGCGGCGCGGGTAGGTGCATGCGGATCTCTGCCAACGAGACGGTGGCCACGCCGACCAGCAACGGGAACCAGAACGGGCTGCTCCACACGAACGGCACCGTGTCGGTGAAGTACTCGGTGGTGCCGGTGACGACGTGGCTGTGATCGCCGATGAGCGACGCGACCGCGCCCAACAGAAAGAGGAACAACACCTCCGGCAGCCGCAATTTCACGCAACGGAGGCTACTCGCTACTCCCCGATCTGCGGCAACTCATCGGCCGCGATCTCACATGGTGTCCCACTGTCGAGTTCAGCAGGCGGCTCGGACGAAACGGCTAACGGCTCCGCGGGGTCTGCCGGCTCGGGGGGCGGGGTCGCGGCGGGTTCCTCCGGCGGCGTGTCGAGCGAACTCGCGGGCGCCTCTTGCGGCGGGCAGGCATCGGTCGCAGCCGGATCGACGGGCTCCTCCGACTCTTCCTCGCCTACTTCGGTTTCCGGTTCACCATCCTCGTCGACATCGTCGGGGTCCTCACTGGTCTCGTCGAGATCGTCGGCGTCCTCGAGTTCGTCGGGTTCGTCGGGTTCGTCGATGTTCAATTCGTCCCCGGCCTCACCCGGGTCGAAGCCGCCGTCGCCGGGGCCGAGCAATCCGCCGAAGAGGTCACCCAGCTGCTGCCCGAAACTCGAAAGCCCGCTACCGATATCGGGCAGGCCGCCGCCACCGAGAGAGGGCGAGGATGGTGCCGCCGTCGCCGGGGCCGTGCCGGCATCGGCCGGCAGCGGCGCGACGGGCGCTGGCGGCGCTGCCGCCACGGCGGGCGGCGCCGCTCCGGGAGGTGCGAACGAAGAACCGGCCGGCGAGGCAGGTGGGATCCATCCAGCCGGGGTGACCGGCGGTGCGCCGCCGTCCGGCGCCGACGCCATCACGGTCCCAGCCGGGGCGACCGCACCCGTGCCGTCGCTCGAGGCGGGCGGCCACGCCGGGCCGAGCTCGCCCGGCACCTCGAACGACGTGCCCGCCGACGAGGCGAGGTCGGCTGTCGCGGCGTCGTAGGCCGCTTCGACGGCGTCGACGGCCGCGCGCATCGCCGACAGCCACTGCCCTCCGATCACGCTGTCCACGAACGGCTTCACCTCCTGATCGACAAGCTCGCTCGCCGCCGCGCGATCACCCGCCCCGGTGATCACCGTCTGTGCCGCTGACAGCCACTGATCGCGGCGCGGCTGCGCGCTGTCGTCGATGGCCAGCACGGTCGCCACCTTGCCGTCGACGGCCTGCCATAGGCGGTCGCGCAAGTCGGCCAGCGCATGCGTGGCGGTTCGAACGGCCGCCAGTGCAAGTGCCGAGGTCTCCGCATGCCGCGCAAGGAACTCCTGCGACGCAAGCGCGCCGGCGCCCTGCCACGCCGCCGCGAGCACCGTCCGCTGCGCGTCCTGCCGGACGAGCGCCTCGTCGAATGCAGCGGTAACCGACTGTAGCGCAGCGCAATCCGCCTGCAAGGCCCGAAGATTCATGCCGTCTTCACTGGCGTACCAGTCGCGCACCTGTGCGGCATGGGCCGTCAGATCGGGATGCCGGTAGCCCAGCGCATGGCACGCCGAGACGTAGCGCTCGATGTCGGCGACACCGGGCAGCCCCTCAGCCAATCGCGCTGGAGCATCGAAGGCCTCGGCCACGTCAACTCACTCGGTCGGCCGTGCGGGCGTCGGCATCGGCATATCGATCAGCAGAGGCTCGCAGCGTCGCCGCGATCTCCGCCGACGCCCGTGACCACTGCCGCAGTCCGTGCACCACGTCATTGACGCTCGTCCGCAGGACATCGCCGCGACCGGTGTACGCCCGGCCCGCGGCGGCGCCGTCGAAAACCAAGCTGCTCAGATGCATCCGCACCGCATCGTCGACGGTGTCGGCGACGGCCTGGTACTGCCGGGCGACATTCACCAAAGCGGCCACGTCGACGCGGGCAGCGTCAGTTTCTCCCATGTATGGCTTGGACGCAGCAGCGCGCCCGGCGGTTCCGCCCTCAGCGCTGAGCGCTGACCGTCTCGGCCACGCGGACCGCCAACTGCCGTGCGGTGTCCTCGTCGGCCGCCTCCACCATCACCCGCACAACCTGTTCGGTCCCGGATGGCCGCAACAGGATTCGCCCGGTGTCGCCGAGTTCCGCTTCCGCCTCGGCGACCGCCGTGCGGACCGAGGGAGCGTCGGCCACCGTCGCCTTGTCCGCGACCTCGACGTTGATGAGGACCTGAGGCAGGGTCCGCATCGGCGCGGCCAGCGCCGCGAGGGTGGCCCGCGTCTGCGCCATGCGCGACATCAGGCGCAGGCCGGTTACGATGCCGTCGCCGGTCGTTCCCATCGCCGGCATCACGATGTGGCCGGACTGCTCGCCGCCCAGCGAGTACTCGCCGGCCCGCAGCTCCTCGAGCACGTAACGGTCGCCGACGCTCGTGGTGCGGACCTCGATGCCCGCCGCACGCATCGCGAGGTGCAGGCCCAGGTTGCTCATCACCGTCGTGACCAGGGTGTCGGACGACAGTTCGCCGGTCGCCTGCATCGCCAACGCGAGGATCACCATGATGGCGTCGCCGTCGACCACGCGACCGCCGGCGTCCACGGCAAGGCAGCGGTCGGCGTCGCCGTCGTGCGCGAGGCCGAGATCGGCGCCGTAGGACACCACCGCCGAGCGCAGCGCCTCCATGTGGGTCGACCCGCACTGGTGGTTGATGTTGAGGCCGTCGGGTTGCGCGTTGATCGCGATGACGTTGGCGCCCGCGGCGCGATACGCGCTCGGCGCCGCCGTGGAGGCGGCGCCGTTGGCGCAATCGACGACGACGGTGAGCTGGTCCAGCCGCGTGGTCACGGCCTTGCCTGCATGACGCAGGTAACGGTCGAGTGCGTCCTCGGCGTCGACGACGCGGCCCAGAGCGGCGCCGGTGGGCCGCTCACCCGGTCCCTGATGGACCAGTTCCTCGATGCGGTCCTCGGTGGCGTCGTCGAGCTTGTGACCGCCCGGCCCGAAGATCTTGATGCCGTTGTCGGGCATCGGGTTGTGCGATGCGCTGATCATCACGCCGAAGTCGGCGTCGTAGGCGCTCGTCAGGTAGGCCACCGCCGGGGTCGGAAGGACGCCGACGCGCAGGGCGTCCACGCCCTCGCTGGTCAGGCCTGCAATGACCGCAGCCTCCAGCATCTCGCCGCTGGCGCGCGGATCGCGGCCGACAACGGCCACCCGTCGGGCATGCCCCCCAGCGCTGCCCAGCCGCCGAGCCGCCGCGGAGCCCAAAGCCAACGCCAGCTCAGCGGTCAGATCACGGTTGGCGACACCGCGCACCCCGTCGGTGCCGAACATCCGACCCATGCGGACAAACTTCTCATAGATGGACCGTTCAAACACAACCGACGTGGTCATCGACCGTCTCTACGCCGAACCGGTACCTGGGCGAGACCGGAAACGGGTCACCGCCCGCACCCCTGGACGGGATGCGGGCGGTGATTGCTGGTCAGAACTTACCGCGCGGGACGATTTGCCGCGCCCGGAGCGTTCTCCGAGTTCCCCGAGCCATTCTGCGACATGGTGATGTCACCGACCTCGCTCGTGCACGTGTAGCTTTCCTCCGCACCGCTGTCGATCTGCTCGGCCAAGACTCCGAGCTGGCCAACATCGACGGTGTCGCAGAGCAAGGCAGATATCTGCGCCGCGACCCCGACGTTCACGTCGTTGAGCACTGATACGTCGCCGATCGCCAAGTTCACCAGTCCGTCTTGAAGTTGGAGCGGCTGTGCAGCTGCCACACCCATTCCGCCGGTGAACAGCAGCGCTCCACCCATAACGGCACCAGCGGTCGCCCGCTTCATCATGTCTCGCATTCGTAATTCCCTTTCGGTCGGGAAGCAATGGATCCGGACCCCCGACGGGCTTACGCCACCGGTGGCAGGGCCTGCCTGCCGTGACGCAAAAGACGCCTCTGCTTCCGCGCCAGGGGTTCCACGAACGACCGGGAAGCCAAACAGGAAATCGGGAATTGGATCGGGACCCCGGCACATAAGGTAAATCTGCTAATTAACTGACTCGAAAATATTTTCGCTTGTAGTCGCAGGTCGGGCCTATGACAGCGATCCTGTCCGTACCGCCCGCGACGTTACTCGCGCCGCCAGAAAAATTATCGCGGCGGTATCCAGCAAACGAAACGCCGGGCGTGCAAGCACGCCCGGCGTCTTCGATCGGTTCGATCAGCGTTTGCTGTACTGAGGCGCCTTGCGCGCCTTCTTCAGGCCGTACTTCTTGCGCTCGATGGCCCGCGGGTCGCGGGTCAGGAAGCCAGCCTTCTTCAGCGCCGGACGGTCCTCCGGCTGCACCAGGATCAGCGCCCGCGCAATGGCCAGTCGCAGCGCGCCGGCCTGGCCGGACGGGCCGCCACCGTCGAGGTGGGCGTAGATGTCGAAGCTCTCCAGCCGGTCGACGGTGACCAGCGGAGCCTTGATCAACTGCTGGTGCACCTTGTTCGGGAAGTAGGCCTCAAGACTGCGGCCATCGAGGTTGAACTGGCCGGTGCCGGGAACCAGGCGTACCCGGACGACGGCCTCCTTGCGGCGGCCGACGGTCTGAATGGGACGGTCGAGGAAGACCGGCTCACGCGGAGCCGCTTCGGCGGCGGCGTCGGTCACGGCTTCAGTGGTGTCAACGGTCTCGGTCACTGGGCCACCTGCTTGATCTCGTACGGAATCGGCTGCTGAGCGGTGTGCGGATGCTCCGGCCCCACGTAGACGCGCAGCTTCTTCTGAATCTGACGGCCGAGCTTGGTGTGCGGAATCATGCCCAGGATCGCCCGCTCGACGACCCGGTCCGCGTGCTTTTCCATCTCGTCGCCGAGCGACCGCTTACGCAGACCGCCGGGATAACCCGAGTGGCGGTAGGCGAACTTCTTCTGCAGCTTGTCGCCGCCGATGGCGACCTTGTCTGCGTTGATGACGATGACGAAGTCGCCACCGTCGACGTTGGGGGTGAATGTCGGCTTGTGCTTGCCGCGCAGCAGGTTGGCTGCCGCCACGGCGAGCCGGCCGAGCACCACGTCGGTGGCGTCGATGACGTACCACGAACGCGTGGTGTCACCCGCCTTCGGCGTGTATGTAGGCACAGTGCTACCTCTCCTGTATCGGGTTGGATCCCGGTGACCCGGGTGCCGGTCAGGCGTTTGCGGCGGATGGTTCCCGGCGACCGACGTTGACCCGAGGACCCGTGCATACCGCACGCCAACGAGGCAGCTTACCCGTCGGCGTCATCGCAGGTCAAAACGCCTTCACCCGGACATCCTCACGGGTCGGGGGATGGACCACGACCGGGATGGCATCGGCTGCGAGTCGTAGCCACAATGGCGGGCGTGGCGGAGACGGCATTCGAACTCGACGTGGCCGAACTCCGTGAGGTCGCCCGGTATGCCGCGGCCTGCGCGCGGACCGCGCTGCCGATCTTCGTAGCCGAATTCCCCGGCGATCGGCGGCCGTGCGCCGCGGTCGACGCCGCACAGCAGTTCGCAGACGGAGCGGGACGCACCAAGCTGCTCCGGGACGCGGCGTGGGCGGCGATGCGGGCGGCGCAGGAGGCGCGTGACGGAGGACGGCCCGCAGCGAGCGACGCTGCTCGTGCGGCTGTCGGCGCGGCCAGCGCCGCCTATCTGCACCCCTTGGCGAAAGCAACCCAGGTGAAGCACATCCTTGGGTCGGCAGCGCACGCCGCGCGGGCGTTCCAACTCGCCGCCGGTGGCGATCCGTCCGTGGCGGACGAACACCTGGCTCGATTCCGCGACGCCGCGGGTGCCGTCGTGGTGGACGTCCCTGAAGCGCTACCCGCCGGCTCCGCCAGGCGGCGGGCGGGGCGGTGAACTGCTACGAGATTTGGACACCTCCCTCCGGAGTGAGTAGGCCCTGCGCCACCGCGGCCGCCTCTCCCACGACCACGGTGGCGCAGAACCATCCGGTGCGGATTGTCCAGCTCCCCTCCGAACGGGCCGCACAGGTCCCCGCGCGGCTATCCGCCCCAAGCACTCGCCGCGCTGCGGTCGGTGGCGGCGACGTCGTCCGCGCCGTCGCGAACCGCGTTGCCCAGGTTGACCAGGATCTCGTTGAGGGCGGTCGCCGCCTGCTCCCACCGCTGCTGCTCGACGCGGTACGCCTCGGCCGCGTCCCGCGTCCAGACCTGCTGCAGCGGCGCGATCTCGGCCCGCAGTTCGTCGAGCGCACCGTTGAACCGGGCGGACGTCGCGTGGATCTCCTGACGCACCGTGTACTCGATCTCGTCGAAGTTGTACGACAGCACATGGTCCATAGCGAACTCCTCTACAGATGGTTGGCGACCGCACCGATCCGGTGCGAATGGCTATCGGCGGCTTCGTGAAGCGTCTGCTGATTGAGTCGGATCGTCTCGGCGATCCGACCGAGTGCCGCATGGAGTTTCAGCGATTCGCCGTTCCACCGGTCGACGACGTCGCGGAAGCGCGTCGCTGCGGCACCGCCCCATACCGATGGCGGTACCGCGCTCATCCGGCCGATGAACGACTGCAGCATCGCGCGGATTTCCTCGTTGAGGGCATCGGTCCTGCTCGCGACGGACGTCATCAGGTCGAAGTCGGTATTCAGGGATCCGCCTGTCGTCATGGGTGTCCTTTCTGATCGGTTATGACTGTTTCGACGCACCCGGTACCCGTTCGGTTCCACCGAACTCCTACGGCGTCGCGTGAGCGGATCCGACGGCCTGATCGCATACGTCCCGAACCAGGTCCTCGCGTGCCGGGGGACTCTGGCAGCCGATCGCGATGCGCACACTTCCGTCGACGAGCACCGTCCACGCGACATGCCGGTTCCGGCGCACCTCGCGGTACGTCACGGCAGGTCGGCCGGCCCGGACGCCGGACGCCTCGAAGCCGACGAAGACGTCGTCCGACTCGCCGGCCAGCGCCGCCCTCAGCGACTCGCCAGTCGTCACCAGATCGCCTTGTGCGCCGCCGACCGACTGAGTGAGGTGCAGGGCGACATCGCCG
The DNA here is from genome assembly GCF_039871645.1 of Mycobacterium sp. B14F4. Taxonomy (NCBI): domain Bacteria; kingdom Bacillati; phylum Actinomycetota; class Actinomycetes; order Mycobacteriales; family Mycobacteriaceae; genus Mycobacterium; species Mycobacterium sp. B14F4. Next base: position 151,851 of record NZ_JBDPMF010000008.1, read on the forward strand.
TCCGATGGTGAATCAAGCTGCAGCCGAGCCGATCCCGGACCGGTGGTGACCCGGTGCACCGGCCACCCCGCGGGCACCACGACCGCGATGCGGCCTTCGACCAGCAGGCGACTCGCCCCTTCCTGCTCGGCGCCGCCGCGCAGCGCGAACCCGGCGCACACCGCCACGGCGGCCACCACACCCGCCAGCGCCGACGCCCTCCGCAGGTGCCCGACGGAGCATCCGCGCTCGTCGGTGGCGATCGCCTCAGAAACCGATGAGGACGCGGCCCGTCGGACCGCAGCCTCGTCGGCCCACGTGACCGCGACGCCGTCTGGACGCAGCCGGTCGGCGATCGCCCTGCCCAGCGCGGCGGCCCCGTCCACGCCCGCCGGCGCATCGATCAGCACCGCCGTCGAAACGCCAACGGCGGCTTGCACCTTGGCCGCTACCGCGCCGGTGTCGCCGAGTATCGGAACGACGGCGCCTGGCCCGTCGCCCGTCACGACGATCAGCTCGGCGGCGATCTCCACGACCACCGTGCCGTGCCGAGACGCATTCTGACCGAGCAACGGACCCCGCCGCAGCACCTCGACATCCGCGACGTCGGGCACCAGCCTCCGCGCGGCCGTCCGCACGCGTTCGATACGAGAGGCAGGCCACCACGTCGGGCAGACGAGAACGACCGCATCGGCATCGCGACCCACCGCTGCCCGCATCACTCCGGTCCACAGGACCTCGACCGAGACCGGCCGCTCGCCGAGCAGCCCGAGACCGTCGTCGATGTATTCGATTGCAGCGCCGACCAAATCGTCGGGAGCCCGCTGAGGTCCTCGCACCGCCGCGGGCCCGACCTCGACGACGGCAGCGCTCACGGAGGCTCCGTCCAGCCGATCTGGACAAGCTGTTCGCCGCGGCTTCGGGTGGTGAGCGTGCCGCGCCCGGGAGGTTGCGGCGACGGCCGGACCGAACCGAGGAGCACACCCTCCTCCGGGCTCGCGCTCATCATCAGACCCATGCAGCCGACCTCCCGCATGCGGGCCAGAACCGGGTCGAACATCGCTCTCGCCGCGCCCCCGGATCGCCGGGCAACGACCACGTGCAGCCCGAGATCCGCTGCGTGCGGCAGGAAGTCGGCCAGCGGTGTCAGCGGGTTACCCGTCGATGCGGCGACCAGGTCGTAGTCGTCGATGACGAGAAAGATCGCGGGCCCCGACCACCACGATCTGTCGCGCAGCTGCCGTTGCGTCACGTCCTCGCCGGGCAAGCGGGCCCGGAGTCGGTCGAGCACCTTCTCCAGCCTGGACGTCAGGGCGGCCGGGGATGCGGCGTAACCCGAGAGGTGCTCGGACTCGACGACCCCGAGTAGCGCGCGGCGGAAGTCGACGATCTCGAGCTGCACCTGATCCGCGCTCGCGGTGCGGATGACCTCCCGGCACAGCAGCCGCAGCAGTGCCGACTTACCGCATCCGGACTCGCCGAGCACCAGCAAGTGCGGCTGCTCGGCGAAATCCGCGACGACGGGGCGCAAGTCGTGTTCCCCCAGGCCGAGAACGACGTCGGTCGGTGAGCGCTCGGACCCCTCTTCGCGGAGGAGGTCGCGGTGATGCACGACGCTGGGCAGCAACTCGACTTGTGGGGCACGGGCATCCGGCCAACGCTCGAGTAATCGCTCGACGGTCGCGCCGATCGCCTCCGTCAGACCCGTCGCGGAGCTTTCGCCGTCCCATCGCGGCAGGGCTATCACCATCTCCCGCCCGTCGGCCGTGATGCCCCGGCCCGGCGGGGAGCTCCCGAGCGTGCGGGCACGACGGCGGTCCATCTCGGATTCGGCCGGATCGCCCAGGCGCAGTTCGATGCGCGTGGCGATCTGGTCCTTGACCGCAGGCCGCAGCTCCGCCCAGCGCGAAGCGGTGAGTACCACGTGCACCCCGAAGGACAGGCCCTGCGCGGCGATCGCGCTGATCGGCCCCTCGAGCGGCTCGAATTCCTGTCGCACGGCGGCCCAGCCATCCACGACGAGGAACACGTCACCGTAGGGGTCGGCGGCCGCGCAGTCGGTCGTGGCGCGCTGCGCGCGGTATTCGGTCATCGAGTCGATCCCCGACCGGCGGAAGTGCTCCTCGCGTGACCGCATCAACGATGCCATGACGGCAACGGTGCGACGGCACAGATCCGCGTCGTGCCTGCCGGCCACCGATCCGACATGTGGCATCGGACGCATCCCGGCCAAAGTGCCCCCGCCGAAGTCGAGGCAGTAGAAGCTCACCTCGGCCGGACCGTGAGTTTCGGCGAGCGCGAGCATCAGCGTGCGCAGGGTCGTCGACTTGCCCGATCGGGGCGCTCCCACGATCGCAACATTGCCTCCGGCCCCACCCAACTGCGCCGACAGCACACCGCGTCGCTGCTCGAATGGGCTGTCCACCAGTCCGATCGGGACGCTCAGCGCCGGGCCGCCGGTTTCCAGCATGTCGAGCGTGGGTGACGCGTCCAGTGGCGGCAACCATATCCGGTGTGCAGCGTCGCCCCGGCCGGCCACCCGGTCCACCACCGCCTCGAGCACGGTGAGCGCGCCGACGTCGCGTTCCTGACGCCGGTGATCTTGTTCCCGCACAGCCGCGGCGGTGAAGACGCGCGGCGCCGCCGGCTCTGCCGCGTCGTCCTGCGGAGGCCGGCAGGGCTCCGACACGAAGGCGGTCTGGAACCGGATCAGGTCACCGGCCGCGGTCTTCAGCAATGCGGCGCCGGGAGTGTTGGGCAACTGATGGGCGTCGGGCACACCCAACACAGATCGGGATTCGCTGGGCGAGAACGTTTTCAGGCAGATGCGATACGACAGGTGAGTGTCCAGGCCGCGCAGCCGCCCCTCGTCCAGCCGCTGACTCGCCAACAACAGGTGGATGCCCAGCGAGCGGCCCACCCGGCCGATCGCCACGAACAACTCGGCGAAGTCCGGGTTCTGGCTGAGCAGCTCGGAGAACTCGTCGACGATGACGACCAAGGCGGGCAGCGGGCCGAGCGCCTCGCCGCGCGCTCGCGCGCGGTGGTAGTCGTCGGTGTTGGCGAATCCGCCTGCCGCCCGGAGCACTTCCTGACGGCGATGGAGTTCACCGGCGAGCGCATCGCTCATCCTGGCGACGAGGTGCGCCTCGTCCGCGAGGTTGGTGATCACCGCGGCGACATGGCGGGCGCGCTCCAGGCCCAGGAAGGTCGCACCTCCCTTGAAATCGACCAGCACGAGGTTGAGGACATCCGGTGGATGGCAGGTGATCAAGCCCAGCACGAGCGTCCGCAGAAACTCCGACTTTCCGGATCCCGTCGCGCCGACGCACAGGCCATGCGGGCCGATACCCCCGTGGGCCGCCTCGTTGATGTCGATCGTCACCGGCGATCCGTCCTCTGCGACGCCGATCGGCACCGGCTTGATCCGCGGCGACCGCACGCCCCAGAGTCTTTCGGTCGCGAGGGCGTGCGGATCGGCCATGTCCATCAGATCGAGCCAGTCCCGCGCGGTCGGTGAACGACGCCGATCGCTCGTCGCCGCACCGAGCACGTAGCGTGACAGCCGGCGGGCACACACCGTCGCCTGCACCTGCGTCAGCGCATCGGGGCGGCCGGACATGTAGCCGGCCGAATCGCGCACGGTCATCCCGTCCGCGTCGAGAGTCACCGAGACCGGATTCGTGTTCTCGCACAACGTCGGCGCCACCTCGATCACGGTGATGCGCTCGGAGGCCGCGCCCGCCCCGGCGTCTCCCGGCCTACCGCCGTCGAGGATCACCACGGGGTGCCGAGAACCGGTGCCGAGCGCCGTCACCGCCGCCTCGACGGTGTCGAAGACCAGCCGCACGGGCCCGACCGCGTCCACCTGGTGCGAATCCTGATGTTGGGGCAGCCATTTCAGCCAGTCCCACGGCTCCCGATACGCGGAATCCACAACGGCGGCAATCGCCACCTGGTCGGGACCGTGCCACACGGCCAGCTGACACACCATCGCCCGAACCATCGCCCGGGCGGTCTCCCGGTCACCGTGGATCGTCAGCAGGGGGATCTCCCGTAGCGGCAGGGCGACCGGCAGTCCGTCCACGGCAGACCGCCGACCGACCAGGGTGCGCATGGCCGAGGTGGTGACGGGGTCGGCGTCCTCGTCCGGATTCGCGTCGGGCGCGGCGAGCGGTGTGCACAAGCCGAGCGAGCCGACCCCGATCCGAACTCGCAGACAGTCTGAATCACCCGGTCTGCGCTCCCACATCCGCCGGTCACCCACCAGCGCCCACAGGAGTTCGGGGCCGGGATGGCTCCAGCGCTGCGACCGCCGTTGCGCATCGACCGCCGCGGCCAGCGCATCGTCGAGCGAATCGAGGTACCGCAGGTAGTTCCGCCGACTCGCATCGATCTCGGCCGATCGCGCGGCGCCGCCGCGCGCACCGTAGACGACCGACCCGAGCGCCGACATCGCCATCATGACCGGAAAGAACATGAACATCGGGCTGCGCTTCGACGCCACACCCGTGGTGAAGTACACCGCCATCATCCCCACGCACGCGACGAGCATGACCAGTGGCAGCAGCCGCGCCACCGCGTTCCCGGCAGCGGGCTTCGGTAGCGCCGGCGGCGCCTTCACCGCGACCTCGCCGGTGGTGACCGGCGGCACCGGCAGCCTCTGCTCGCGATCGAACTCCATCACTGATCGGACGCGGCGGGGCGTCGTTCGGTTCCATCCACAGGCCGCTCGATTGCCGCACAACACCGTCCGCACACCGGTTTACGGTGAGTACCTCGCACGTCATCGGGGGGTTGCGATGCCAGACACACTCTGTCGGGTGGCGGTTCACCACGACGGGAGGACCGTCGATCTCGCGCTGCCGAGCACTGTCGATCTCGCCCAGCTCCTGCCGTCCATCGTCGACATCGTTCGCGACGATCACGATGCCGTGGAAGGCCGGTGGCGGCTGCATCGCATCGGCGACCGCCCTCTCGACGAATCTTTGACCTTGCGACAGAACGTGGTTCACGACGGTGAACTGCTGTGGCTCACCACCGACGACCCGCCGACCTTCCGGTGGACCGAGCGAGACCCCTGCCATGTCGTCGCGAAGGCTGCCGCCGACCGCGATCCGGCACCGGCCGTCTTCGTCGCCGCCGGCATGATCACGGCGAGCGTCGGCGCAGCGGCCCTCCTGTGGTCGGCCCGCGCGACCGGCGATGCACGCTGGCTCGTCGGCGCCACTCTGAGCGCCGCCGGCCTCGTCGCAGCGGTGGCGGCGCGGCGCACACCGCATGCGCTGCCGATCGTGTCAGCGTGCGGCCTGATCGCGGTGTTGTTCGCCGCCGTCTCGGGCGCGATCGCCGTCCCGGCGGGTCCGGTCGCCGCGCACCTCCTGCTCGCCTCCGCGGCGGCGTGCGCGGTGTCGGCACTGCTGCTCCGGCTGACCAGCTGCGGCGCAACCACTTTGACCGCGCTGGTCCCGCTCACACTGCTCGTCGCGACCGCCTCGATGGCCGGCGTCATGTGGAGTCTGCGGCCTGCGGCGGTCGGTGCGTCGCTGGCGACGCTGTCGCTCGCCGCCGTCGGCGCCGCGCCACGAATGGCGATCGCGATCGCCAGGGTCGGCCCCACCGCCGACGATGCTTCGGCGCCGGATGTCGACGAACGGCGCGCGGCGCTCGCCCACACCACCCTGACGGGAATGGTGTCCGGTTCAGCGATCGCGGCGGCCGTCGGCGCGGTGCTCGTCGCGTACGGGCAGGCAACCGGCCGTTCATCACCGCTGCCCGCGGTGGCCTTCACCGCCCTGGTCGGTGTCGCGCTGACGCTGCGGGCGCGCACCCACCCCGATCCGGTGCGACGCGGCGTGCTCATCGTCTCTGGTTCGCTCGGCGTGGCAACGGCTTTCGCCGTCGGCGCAATGTCGGCGCCGCAGGCCGCGCACTGGTTCAGCATCCCGGCCGTGGCCGCCGCCGCGGGTACGCTGACTCCTCTGCTCGGCCTGACCTTCGGGCCGGTGGCGCACCGGATGGCCGACGTCACCGAGTATGTGACGCTGGCGGTCACCGTCCCGCTCGCCTGCTGGGTCGGCGGCGTGTACGGCCTCGTTCGGGATGCGGCGCTGCTGTGAGGATCAACGCCTGCCGGACCGCGCGTGCTTGCGCAGCTGCGTGCGCGGCCTTCGCCCCCGTGCTCATCGCGCCGGATGCCGCCGCGGTAACGCCACCTGCGGTGGATGATTCGGCATTGCCCGCGCCGAGTCCCCCGGCGCCGCCGCGACCCACCGAACAAGCCGACCCGTGTATCGCCCCGGGGGCACCCGGTGGTGTCGGCGGTCAACTCGCCGACATGGATCTGCCGTCGGTCTGGGCGCTGACCCGCGGGGCCGGTCAGACCGTCGCGGTGATCGACACCGGCGTCACCCGTCACCGTCTGCTGCCGCATCTCATCCCGGGCGGTGATTACGTGTCGGGCGCAGACGGCACCGACGACTGCGACGGACACGGCACCATCGTGGCCGGGATCGTCGGCGCCTCACCGGAAGGTGATCGAGAACGTGAGTTCAGCGGTGTCGCACCGGAGGCGAGGCTGATCGGGATCCGGCAGTCCAGCAACAAGTTCCGGGCATCCGACGATCCCGGGGGAGTCGGCGGCTTCGGTGACGTCGACACTCTCGCGCGCGCGGTCCGGTCCGCGGCCGACATGGGTGCCACCGTCGTCAACATCTCCACCGTCGCATGTGTGCCCGCAGACTCGGCCATGGACGACCGGGCGCTCGGCGCCGCACTCGCGTACGCGGTCGACGTCAAGAACGTTGTCGTCGTGGCCGCGGCCGGCAACGTGGGCACTCCCGGCCAGTGCCCGGACCAGAATCCGGCCGCCGACCCCGCCCGGTCCGGTCGCCCGGACTGGTCCGTCGTCAACGTGGTGGTGAGCCCGGCCTGGTACGACGACTACGTGTTGACCGTGGGTTCGGTCGGGTCCGACGGGGCACCGTCGGCGTTCAGCCTGGCCGGCCCGTGGGTCGATGTGGCCGCACCTGGTGAAGAGGTTCTCTCGTTGGACCCCGACGGTGAGGGGTTGATCGACACGATGCCGACGGCGTCCGGTGAAAAGCCGATCGCCGGAACGAGTTACGCCGCTCCCGTCGTCTCCGGTGTCGTCGCGCTGTTGCGGTCACGGTCACCGCAGCTGACGGCTCGTCAGGTGATGCAGCGCATCGAGGACACCGCCCGTCACCCGGCCGGCGGTTGGGATCCGGTCGTCGGCCACGGTGTGGTCGACGTGCTCGCGGCGGTGACCGGCAGCGCTGTGCCGCGGCACAGCGCCGACGGCGACCGGCCGTCGACGGTGTCGCGTCCCGCCCCGGGCAGGCAGGACCCCCGGCCCGCCCGACTGGCCGTCCAGGGGGCGCTCCTCTGCCTCGCCGGCTCGGTCGTCACCTTGACGACGCTGTCCGCGAGGCGGTTACGGCGTTGAGACGGTGTCGCGCGCGACCGACGCTGCGGCGACACTCAACTCCGGCCCCCGCGGCAGACGCGCAAGCACCGGCCACGGAGCAGGCACCGGGGCGCCAAGGCCCAGTCGCTTGCCCGCGTCCTCGTCGTGAACGCCGAACGCGACACCGGCGTCACTGACGAGGTACAGCGGCCCGGTCAGCGCACCGTCGCCGCTCACCCCGCAAGCCCGGACATACGCGCTGCGGCCATCGGGGAAGACGACGGAGTCGATCTGCGGGCCCGCCGCGTCGGCCTGCGCCAGCGTGCGTGGCTCACCCGGCGGGAGGGCGTTCGCCGCGACCACCGCGCTCCAGACCCGTCCCGCGTCCGCCGACCATCCCCACTGCGCACACACCACCGGTGCGTCGGTGGCGCCGCCCCGCTCGGGATGGCCGCGAACGGGAAGGTGGTCCACGACGGGCACGGCGCCGACGGCCCCCGGCGCCACGGCGGCGATCTCGCGCCGGCCATGCGACTGGGTGAACCGGATGAGGTCGGCAGTCACCGCACCGATCCGCTGCACTCCGTCGGCGAGAACGACGAACAATTCGGACGACTGTGCACGGGGCACCCGGATCACCGTGCCCACCGGGAACCCGTGCAACACCGACGGCCCCGCGGCACCGGCATGGGGAATCCGGGGAGCGGCGATCTCGGGGGCCTCGGGGAGGGCGTCGAGCAGCGCGTGCGAAACAGGCCGCGGCGCAACACCGTCCAGCTTGAGTGCCCTCACCACGGCGGGGATGCGCAGGTCCACCTTCGCGCGCCGGCCGTCATAGAGCAGATATGTCGACGGGTCGCTTCCGTCGCGCGCGGTGACCAGCGCGCTCTGGTACGCCGCCGGCGGCCCGGCCGGGGTGCCGGCCATCAGCGTGGTCGTCGACGTGGCGTCCTCGCAGACCGTCCACCCGGATTCTTTCGCAGTCAACGGGTTTCCGATGGCATCGGGTGCACCGGGGATGCCGAGCATCGCGCCTCGGGGTGCGTCGTTCACCGCCGATTGACCGATCAGTTCCGGTGCGGCGGCGGTCCCGGTCACCAGCCGTGCCGACGCCAGGTTGTGCACCGGATGCACGGTGTCGCCGATGCGCACGTACATCGCTCCGGAGTCACGCACCATCATGATCGGCGACTCGCCGAGGCTGCCGCGCGGTTGAAAAACCGCGAGCACGGCGCATGCGCCGATCGCGATCACAGCGAGTACGCAGCCGGCAGTCAGGGAAAGTGACTGCGAGCGCAGCGGATCGTCGAGCATGCGCACGTCGCCACGGACCAACGCATGCGCCATCCGCCGGATGAGAAACCGCTGTCCGCTGACCTCAAGTCCGACGTTCGATCGCCCCGTCATTGCTCTCCCCCGCAGGCCAGCCTAAGGGCCGCTGGGACACGCCGACACCACTTCTTCGCGCGGCTGGACTCGAAACCGCCTCGACTGCGCGAAATTGCGCATCCTCCGCGCGGCGGCCGTCGGCTCATTACGATGTTGACGTTCGCGGTTGAAGGGTGAGGCCGGGTATGCAGTTCGCTTTGCGATTTGCGTGCCGTCCGAGGGGCGCACGCCATGGTGCGTAGTGGACCGTGACCTCGCCCGTGCTCGACCTCGACGGTCGCGTGGCCGACCGCCGGGACGAGTTCGACGAGCTTCGCAGCGCCGTCGAGACGGCCGAACGCGTCGGCGGCAGCTGTGTGCTGGTCAGCGGCGTGCCGGGGGTGGGCAAGACCACTCTCATGCAGGCCTTCGGCACCGAGGTCTCCGACCGCGAGTGCGTATTCGCCTACGGGCGATACCGCGACGGTGTCGTGGCACCGTATTCCGCGTTGGGCGATGCGCTCGGCGCGCTGGTCCGCACGATGGAGGCCACCTCCGTAGCCGAGCGTGACCGGTGGCGAGCGGATCTCGGCGGCGGGACGTCGACGCTCACCGGCGTGCTCGGCGACCTGGTGCCGGATCTGGCGCAGGTGTCCGACGGCGTACCACAGCCGGCCGATCTGGAGGCATCGGATGCCCGACGCCGGCTGCAGCGGGCCGCCATCCGCCTGCTCTCCGCGACCGCGAGCTACCGGCCCGTCGTCCTGGCGATCGACGACCTGCAGTGGGCAGACCGGGATTCGCTGTCGTTGCTCTCGGAACTACTCACGGTGTCGGTCCGCAACGTGCTCATCCTCGGAGCGCACCGTGCCGGTGAATTCGAGCCCACGACAGCAGGTTTCGACTCGGACAGTGTGCGGCGCATCGACCTCGGCCCGCTGCCTCGCGACGATCTCGAGGAGCTGCTGGCGGAGGTGTGTGGCCGCGGCCTGGAGCTCAGCGACGTCGCCGCCGAATTCCACCACCGGACCGGTGGCAACCCCCTTCAGGTCCGTCAGCTACTTCACCGCGCGCAGCAGGAAGGCGCCCTCGTTCCCGTCGGCGCGGGCGGCCGTCCGACCTGGGACCTGCGCGTCCTGGCCTCGATCGAGGTCAGCGCGACCGCCGCCGAATTCCTCGGCGACTACCTCGACAAGTTGCGACCGGCGGACCTCGAGGTGCTGAGCGCACTGGCCTGTATCGGCGGCGAGTTCGATCTCGCCGACGCCTCCGCCGCGGCCGGCCGGGCGCCCGACGTCGTGGCCCAGGCCCTGTGGGCCGGACAGGAGTTCCGGTTGATCGACGCCGTCGACTCCCGTGGCCAGCGGATACACAATGCGATCAGCCGCGACGCGCGGTACCGGTTCAGCCACGACCGCCTCGCCGAGGTCGCCAGGGACCGACTCCCGCCAGACGAGCAGAGGGCCGTTCACCTCCGGCTCGGCCGGCACATCGTCGAGCGGGGCGACGACCGGCTGTTCGAGGCCGCACGGCATATCGGGTTCGGCGGTCTCGAGGTGCTCGACGAGGAGCGCATGCGCTTCGTCGACGTGCTGCACCGCGCGGCGGGCAAGGCCCGCGCCCAGGCCTCCTTCCCGCTGGCCCTGGAGTGCTGCCAGCGCGGTCTGCACCTGCTCGGTGCGCAGCGGTGGGCGGCACACCCTGCGCTGACCCGCGAGCTGCAACTCGACGCCGCGGACGCCGCGCTGGCGGTCGGCGACGTGGCGACGTTGCACTCGCTGCTCGACGAGGCCGGCGAGCATCTGGACGATCCCGCCGACCGCGCCCGGTTGGCCTACCTCCGGCTCAAGGGCCGATTCACGGAGAACCACCTCCAGGAGGCGATGGACACCGGCCTGCACGCGCTCGCCGACCTGGGCGAGCCGCTGCCGCGCGACGCCGGCAAGCCGCGGATGGCCAACGCCCTGGTGCGCATGAAGTTGACGACGCGCCGCTGGAGCAGCGACCGGCTGCTGGCGCTGCCGTTATGCGAGGACCGGCGCGTCACCGAGATGCAACGGATCCTCGCTGAGATGCGCAGCTTGTCGTATCTGGTGCGGCCCAACCTGTTTCCCGTCATCGTGCGCAAGCAGCTCGACCTCACCTTCGCCCACGGCCACAGCCCCAACTCGCCGACGGTGCTGGCCGGTTACGGACTGTTGCTGGCGATGACCGGGGACACCGCAGGCAGCCAGCGATTCGGCGAGGCCGCCCTGGAGCTGACCGAGCGCCCGGAGTTCCGGGAGGCCCGGCCCGAGACGCTGTTCATGTACCTCAACTTCATCCGGCACTGGCGTCACCCGATCCGCGACGGCCTCAACCAGTTGCCCGATGCGATCGCCGAGGCGCTGGACCACGGCGACCAGGAGTACGGCGGCTTCCTCTGTGCGGTTCTGCTCGCCCAGTCGTTCTGGGTCGGCCGTCCCCTTGCCGAGATCGACGCGATCGCACAGGATCTGGTTCCCGAGATCCGGTCTCAACCGGTGCCGAGCACACTCTGCCAGGCCCTTCAGCAGTTGAGCCTGAACTTGATGGGCCGCAGTGAGGATCCGTTCCTGCTGGCCGGCGAGAGCGGGTACGACGAACGGGAGGCACTGCCCGCGGCGCGCCGCGAGGGCGACGAAGTGGCGCTGAGCGTGGCCGCGAATGTCAAACAGGGCCTGTACTTCTGGGGTGGTGACTACGCGGGCGCGCTGGGCGCCACCGAGGATGCACTCGCCCATATCGGCGGGATGGCGGGCACGGCGGTGGAGCAGCTGGTGCACATGATCAGCGCGCTGAGTGCGCTTCATGTCGCCCCGGGCGAGCGCTCGACACAGCAGATGGTCCGGCGCGCGATTCGGCTGCACCGCAAGTGGGCGGCAGGCGCGCCCGCCAACTACGAGGCTCCGTGCGCACTGCTCGAAGGAGCGTCGGAACGGGCCCGCAAGCGGTACGCGAAGGCCGAGGGGCACCTGGAGCGGGCCATCGAACTCGCAGAACAGCACCACCTTCCGTTGATCGGCGCCCTCGCGTACGAGGAGGCGGCGACCCTCCACGCCGAGACGGGTCGTGCGCGGCTCCACCGCGAGATGCTCCGGTCGGCCTATCAACGCTTCTCGGCCCAGGGCATGACACTGCGCACGGCCAGGATGGCCCGCGAGCATCCGTGGCTGCTCAGCCCCACCCTCGTGCAGGCGGGCTCGGCCGGCCTCGACTCGGTGGCAGCCCACCACATCATCCGCGCCCTGTCGGCCGCCAGGACACCGGACGGTCTGGCGAGCATCGTGCTCGGCGCGGTCGCGGACACCACCGGCGCGAACCGGGTCCTGGGGCTGACCGGCGACGGGCAGCAGCTCTCGATCCGGGCCGTCCACGAGCGCGGTGAGACGAAGAGCGTGGACGGCCCGTGGACGGAGGTGCGCTACGACCGTGAGATCGTGCGACGCGTCGTCGACACCGGAGCTCCCCTGATGGTCACCAACATCGCGAGCCTGCCGACCCTGGCCGTCCCAATCAAGGTGCAGGACAGGATAATCGGCGTGATCTATGCCGAACATCAGCAGCCGAACGCCCACTTCACCGCCGAGCACGAGGACGCGGTGGCCTTCCTGTGCGCCCAGGCGGCGGCGCCACTGTGGAACTTCCAGCTCGAGGCGCAACTGCGCGCCGCCGACGAATACCGGCGCTCGTTGATGGACGTGCAGTCGCGGTTCGTGCCGAACGAACTGCTGCGCATTCTCGACATCGACGACCTCCGCCGAGTCCGCAGCGGCTACCGCGTCGAACGGGTGATGACGGTGCTCATCTCCGACATCCGCGGCTACACAACCATGCTCGAGGACATGAACGTCTCCGAGGCAAGCAATCTCGCGATGGGATTCCTGCGGGCGGTCGAAGTGCCGATCATCTCCTGCAACGGCATGATCCAGGATGTCCGGGGCGACGAGATCGTCGCGGTCTTCGAATCGGAGTCCGACGCCGTCCGGGCCGGGCTCGCCATGATGCGCTCGTTGCGGGACCACAACCTCGACCGGCTCGCGCACGGCTCCCAGGAGTTGCAGGCCGGGATCGGCATCAACACCGGACCGGTGGGCGTCGGGCTCGTCGGCGGAGTCAACCGGATGGTGCTCACCATCATCGGTGATGCGGTCAACCTGGCGGCGCGCATCGAGAGCATCACCAAGCGCTACGGCTCGGCCCTGCTCATCTCGGACAAGACCTACCGGGGGCTGTCGAGCCCGGACGAGTTCGACGTCCGCAGGATGGAGCGCGTCATGGTGGTCAACCGGCGCAAGCCGGTCACCATCTACGAGGTCTTCGACGAGGATCCGGAGCCGCTGCGGGTGGCCAAGCGAGCCGCGCAGCCGGCCTTCGACACGGCGTTCGCGTTGTTCGACGCGGGCGACGTCGACGGCGCCCGCGCCGCCTTCGAACGATGCCGCGAACTGCTGGCCGACGACCCGGTCGCCTCGCTGCACCTTGCGCATTGTGACGCCGTCGTCCGGGGCGAGATGTCTCCAGGTCAAGAGGTCGCGCTTCGGCAGAAGTAGTAGTGCCAACCGCCACCAAACGGTGATCTTGTCTGCCATCATCGGGGTACAAGTCGAGGGGGGTCTCAGGCATGTATCTCAGTGCCGAACGGTTGGCTCTTGCCAATCAAGAGGTCAAGGACAACTTCGAGCAGGCCTGCGTCGCCTGGCAGACGATCCCCCACTGGGACACCGGGGACCCGGGGCAGACGGTGGTGCGCAGCGACGTCACCTCCCTGGCCCAGACCGTCCCGCCGACGCAACCGAGCCCGAATCCGCTCGGCGCAGCCCCGATCCCGATCACCCCGCTCTCGGTGCCGTTTCAGGTGACGCTCGCGCAAGCGATGTCCCCGACCCCCGACGCCCTGCTTGCTGCCGTCATCTCCCGGACCGTGTATCTGGCGAACGCCGTCGACGACAAAGTTCTCGGCGATCTCAAGGCGGCGGCACAGCCCCCGCCCGAGGACAACAAGAACGCCTCCACGGCCAAGCTCCAGACCGCGTTCATCAACGCCCGGGTGGAAGCCGAGAAGTACGGGTACCGGGCACCGTCCTGTCTGCTGACCAATACCGCCGGTCTCACCCGGCTCAGCCTGCTCGACAGCGGGAACTCGATTCTCGAGCCGCTGCTCGCCGCCGCGAACGCCAATTCGCTGCATCGGGTCGACAAACTCGCCGACAGTGACAAGGCCTTCTTCATTTTCCTTGCCCGGCGCCAGCGGATCGCGCACGCAGGCGCGGCAACGGCGTCGCCCGGGGAGGAACCGGTGGACATCGCCGTCAGCGTTCCGCCGAGCCTGCAGATCATCGGCGAGACCAGCACCGGCAATGTCGAGCTCGCCGTCCGAATCAGCTTCGCGCCGCGGATCAAAGACAAGTACGGCGTTGTCGGTGTCAAGTCCATCCCCTGACGGAACGACAGTCCTGGCACGGCCGAACGTCCTCGAGGACTACCTCGGGGCGTGCAAGGAAGTCTGCGACGGTGAGATCAAGCGCCTCTACGCGCCGGACACGCACCGGGCGGGCTCGCTCTACGACCTGATCCTCGACTACCCCCTGCGCGGCGGGAAGGCGCTGCGGCCGGCGCTGAGCATCGCGATGTGCCTCGGGCTCGGCGGCCAGCTCGAAGCGATCCTGCCGACCGCGGCGACCCTCGAGCTCTACCACAACGCCTTCCTCATCCACGACGACATCGAGGACGAATCGCGGTGGCGGCGAGGCAAACCCACGTTGCACATCGACCACGGTGTCCCCGTCGCGGTCAATGTCGGCGATGCCATGCTCTCGCTGTCGTTGCAGCCACTTCTCGACAACGTCGAGCGCGTCGGGCTCGGGCCGGCGCTGCGCATCCTGCGGGCCGTCGCCCACATGACCCGCCGCACCGTCGAGGGCCAGGCGATCGAGCTCGACTGGGTCCGCGCCAACACCTGGCAGCTCGACGACGCTCACTACCTCGAGATGGTGGAGTTGAAGACCAGCTGGTACTCGTTCATCACGCCGCTGCAGGTCGGCGCCGTGGCCGCAGGCGCCCCGCCCGAGCAGTTGGCGCCGCTGGAGTCGCTCGGCAGGCACCTGGGCGCGGCGTTCCAGATCACCGACGACCTGCTCAACCTGCGGGCCGACCCGCAGGAGTACGGCAAGGAGATCGGCGGCGACCTGTGGGAGGGCAAGCGCACCCTGATGGTGTTGCACGCGTTGCGCAATGCGATGCCCGAGGACCGCAACCGCGCCCGCGAGATCCTGGGCAGGTGCCGCCCGAGCTCCGACAGCGAGATACGGCTCGACGACCTGCTCGATCGACTCGTCGCCGGCGGTGACCTGTCTCGGGCCGGGCGTGCCGAGATCGCGAGTCACGTTCGCAGCCAACGCGGCGAGCGGCCGAAGAACCTCGACGACGTCCGCTGGCTCTACGGGTTGATGCAGCGGGTGGGCTCCTTCGAGCATGCCCGGCGGGTCGCGGCCCGACATGCCCGGGACGCGGCCGCCGTCCTCGGCTCTCTGGACTGGCTGCCCGCGAGCCGGCACCGCGATGTGCTGGCAGGTCTCGTCGAGTACGTACACGGGCGGACGCGATGAACCCCGAGGTTCTGGTCGCCATGCTCGCCGAACTGGAGCGCATCCGCGAGCTCACGCTGGACCTCGTGGAGCGCGACGCTCCCGGGCTGCTGCCCGCTCCGGCGGAGGATGCCACCGACGCCCAGCGGTCGATGTACGACCTGCTGATCGGTGCGCGCCGCGCGGTGCTCGGCAGTCCCGCCGCCGCGCGTGGAGTGCACGACCTGCTCGTCGCCGAGGGCCGCCGCTACGCCGAGACGCCCGCGGGCGCGCGGTTGCGCGACGCGTTGGTCGAGTCGGAAGCCGTCGAGAACCTCCGCCGCATATGGGAGACGGTGAGCCTCAACGTCCTCGACGGTCCCGCGCCACCCGATGCCGCACCCACCGCGTGGGCCGAACTGCTGGCCGACGCGGTCGTCGGGCACGGCCTCGACGATTCCGTCCTGGCTCGCCTCCGGCCGGAGGGCTTCGCGTGACGCTGACCGATCCGGACGACGCACTCGCCGAGCAGAGCACGTTCATCGAGTATCTGCTGGGTCTGGCCGGGTTGGCCCGGATGGTGCGCCTGCTCGCCGGCGGGCAGCGACGAACCGATACCCGTTGCGACAACGACGATTTCGTGCATGTCCTGCTCGGCCTCGCCGGCCTCGGGCAAGCCGTCGAGCGATCGGCGGCGACGGGGGCCGCTCGGTCGTCGGCCGCCGGTCCGGCGCCGGATCCTCCCGAAGGCAGATGGCTGCGATGACCGCGGTACTCGCCGCGAGCGACTTCCTGCGCGCACCGATGCTCGCCACCACCGGGCCGGACGGCTTCAAGGAATGGCACCACTTCGTGATCCACGGTGCCGGGCGGCGCATCCTGATCAACTTCAGCCTCACCAGCGAACCCTCCCCCACCGGTCAGCCGCGTATCACGCCTCGCCTCATCGCGATCGTGCACGAGCAGCGGTGGTCGGGCGCGATCGAGCGGTATCGCGACTCCGATCTGGACATGTCGGCAGACCTCGGTGTCCTGACCATCGGCGCTAACCGGATGACGATCGAACCGGACGGCTATCGGGTGGAGCTCGACATACCCGGTCAGGGCATCCGCGGTGCCCTCCGATTCGCCTCCGTCTCAATGCCGTTCGTGGTCAACAACCAGCCCGTCGGCGCCGGCCGGATGTGCTGGCTCTTCGTCCCACGGCTGCGCGCCGACGGCTGGCTGCGCATCGACGGCGAGGAGTATCCCGTCCGGGACGAGCCCGCCTACCACGACCACAACTGGGGGCGGTTCTGGTGGGGCGACGACTTCGGCTGGACCTGGGGCACGGCCCTGTCCCACGACCCCGGCGACCCATGGTCACTGGTGTTCCTGCGGATGACGGACCGCCGACGGTTGCGCTGCCTGTCCCAGGCGCTGTACGTATGGCATCGCGACGAACCCGCCGCGATATTCCGGCACGCGTCGGTGCGGACCCGCTCACGCGGCCGGCTGGCGCGGCCGGCGGATTGCACCCTGCCGCCCCCGATGCGCCTTCTGCTCGACGGTGACGTCGCCGATGTACCAGAGCACGTCGAGATCCACGCGTCGCGGGCGGGCGACTGGGTGCACGTCGGATTCCAGCCGCGGTCGTACGCACGGCTGGCTCAGCCCAGCGAGGTCCACCTCGACCGGTCGACGGTGCTCTGCGAGGTCGACGGCACCGCCCGGATGAGCGGCACGATCCGCGGCGAGACCGTCCACTTCGCCGGCACCGGCGTATTCGAGATACTGCATGGCTGAACAGGTTTCGTCGCTGTTGCGACGCTCCGTCGAGCACCTCGCGCACGAGGTGCCCGGCGGCTACCGCCTGGTGCTCGAACGGCTCGGACCGCTCGTGGTCGAGATCCGCGTCGACGGCGAGGTCTTCTCGTTACGCGGTGGCGACCGCCTCGAGGTCTGTGACGGTGCGCCGGACACCGCGGATGCCCGGATCGCGACCTCGCGGCCCGCCGTGCTCGACGTACTGGACGCCAGGGTCGGACTGGGCGAGGCCGTGGAAGCGGGCACCGTCGCCGTCCGGGGCACACTCGACGACGTCCAACGCGCGCACGACACGCTTCTCGCGTATGTGCACGCCGCGGTCCGGGCGCCATCGCAACCCGCCCTGCTCGCCGCACTGCGGTCGGGGCCGGCATGACCGAGGCGATCACCACTCCCGCGTCGTGCACACGCCGTCGCACCGTCGCGGTGCTCGGTGCCGGCATCGCCGGCCTGACCGCCGCCCACGAACTCGCCGAGCGCGGTTTCGAGGTGACGGTGTACGAACCCCGCGCCGACGAGCGTCGCGGACTCGGTGATGAACCGGCGCAGAGCTACCCGCCCGTGAAACTCGGCGGCCTTGCCGCCTCCCAGTACTCCACCCCGGGCCCGTACACAGGCAGCCTGGCGGAGCTTCGCCCCTTTCCAGGCCGGCGCGGTCAGCCCCGTCATCCCGGGCGGGCGGTCGCCGGTGAGCACGGCTTCCGCTTCTTCCCCGCCTATTACCTGCACATCTGGGACTTGTTCCAGCGGATCCCGGTGTATCAGCCCTCGACGGAGGGCGACGGCGCCGTCCGCTGGCTGCCGACCGCGCGCACGATCATGGACAACGTCCGACGCGTGGTCACCCAGGGCACCACGGTCGAGGGCAAGCCATCGCTCGTCTTCCCCCGCGAGGCGCCCCGCACGCTGGCCGAATTCCTCACCACCACAGCACAACTGACCCAGCTCGGGTTTACCGCCGCGGACATCGGAACCTTCGTCAGCAGGCTGGTGCAGTACCTGGTCACCAGTCCCCTGCGCCGGGCATCGGAACTGCAGAACCTGTCCGCCTACGACTTCTTCACCGGGCGCAACCGCCCCTCGGACGCGCAAAAGTTCTCGTATTCGCCCCGCTTCGATGCGCTGCTGCGGGAGATGCCGCGGGTGCTCGCCGCGTTCGACACCCACTGGGGCGATGCCCGCACCAACCTCTCCACCTACCTCCAGTTGCAACTGCAGATGGACCGACGCGACAACAAGGCCGACGGAGTTCTCAACGGGCCCACCACCGAATCCTGGTTCGACCACTGGTACCGCCATCTCGTCGAACTCGGCGTCCGGTTCGTCCGCGGCGACATCACGTGCCTGGAACCGCCCGTCGCCGACCCGCAGCAGCCGCCCCACCTGCGGCCGCGCGCGCAGGTGAGATTGGCCGACGGCACCCGGGTCACACCGGACTACACCGTCGTCGCCGTCGACGCCCCGGCGGCCGAACGGATCACCGCGGCGCTGCGCGCGGCCGGCACCGGCGGCACCGTCGCTCAGTTGGACGGCTTCACCACGTCGGCCCCACCGCTCGACGGACCGCTGCAGCCCGCCACGACCCGCCCCCTCGTGCGGCGCGACCCCTACTCGATGGAGGACATGGGACGGGTGGCCTGGGACCGGTTCCAGACTCTCGGCGGGATCCAGTACTACTTCGACACCGAGTTCCAGCTGCTCCGAGGGCACATGTACTACTCCGGCACGGAGTGGGCGCTGTCGTCGATCAACCAGCACGGTCTGTGGGAGCGACGGCCGATCCTCGATCGCGACGGTCACGTCTCGGTGCTGTCGGTCGACATCGGCGACTTCAACACCCCGTCGCGGCACCTGAAGGATCAGTCCGGCGAGGGCAAGGCCGCCCGCGACTGCACCGCCGACGAGATCGCCACCGAGGTGTGGCGCCAGATCGTCACCGCGCTCACCAGTAGCGTCGCCAACACCGCCGAAGCACTGCTGCCGTGGCCGGCCTGGTACGCGATCGACAGGGGGCTGATCCTCGAAGGCGGCCCGGGACAGGGTGCCGGCCGGCCGATCCGCAACGAGACCCCGTATCTCGTTCCCATCGTGGGCGACTGGGACAACCGGCCTGGACCCGACCCGTGGAACCCGAACGGGACCTCATGGACCACCAAACCGTCCGACCAGTTCTGGCTCGAAGATCTGCAGCAGCGCAACGTCTTTCAAGCGCGCCACGGCGGCTATCAGGTGCATCACAACTCAGTGGTGTTCGCGGGCACGTGGACCAAGACGTTCACCCGGATGACGTCGATGGAGGCGGCGTGCGAGTCGGGCCGCCACGCCGTCAACGCGATCCTCGATCACTACATCTGGGTCGAGTCCGGGGGCGCCGACCGTCGCGCCAAGACGACCATCGGTTGGCGATCCCCGTACGGCTTCCTCGACCAGGGCCTGACCATTCCCGTTCGGATGCCCTCTCCGGCAGGCGATTACTGCTACGTCGTGGACATGGAGAATCGAGAACCCCTCGACACCCGCCCGCTGCGCAACCTCGACGCGCAATACCACCAGCAGTCCAGACCCCACCCATTGGACCCCTCGGCCGGACCTCCGACCGGCAGCATCCCACCTTTTGTCCCACCAGCCACGGGAGGCCCACCGATGACATCGTCGTTCGACTTCAACCGCCAGTTGCTCGTCTACCTGCAGGCGTGGCGCCAGCTCCTGGAGGCGTCGGCGGCCATGGCGTCCGCGGTGCCGTTCGCGCAGAGCCCGCCGGGGATGACTGCCGCGCCGCCGGTGCCGCCCATGCCCGGCATGACCCCGCCGGGGACGAGCCCACCCGCCGACTACGCCCAGCAGCTGTTCACCTATCTGCAGACGTGGCGCCAGCACCTCGAGCAGGCGGCCGGCGCCGCGCAGGGCGCCGCCCCCGGGCAGGACGGCTACCCGTCGTCCCCGACTCAGGCATCCGGCACCGGGTCCGGCTCGCCGAAACCGGACCCGGTGCTCATCGACGCTCCGGAGGACGACTTCGCGACCCGCATGGACACCGGTTCCGGCAGCACGGCCCGAGACATGCTCCTGCGCGAACCCGAACGGCGCTACGGGAGCGCCGATCAGCCCTCGGGTACGGCGTTCGGCGCCAAGCTCGGTCGCGTCCCCGACGACACCATGCCGCCCGGAATTCCGCGGTCACTGCTCTCCGATCGCGGCCCGGGCACGGCGGGCGGGATGCAGACGGGTCAGGATTCCCGCCGCAATGCACCGGAGCCGACGTCGACATGGTGGGAGGCGGGACGAGGCCGATCGCCGGGCGCCGAAGACAAACCGGGGCCCGAGAACATCCTCGACGTCCCACCGCCCCAGGAGTGGGGCGGCCGACAGTAAGCGCTCAGCTTCCCTTCGCGCGGCGCTCGCGATAGGCCGCCACATGCTGGCGGTTGCCGCAGTTGCCGGTGTCGCAGAACTTCCCCGACCGGTTGCGCGACAGGTCCACCAGCACTGCCTCGCAGTCCGACGCCGCGCAGGTCTTCAGCCGGCGAAGCTCGCCGGAGCGGATCAGGTCGGCCAGGGCCATCGCCATCTCCGCACCCATCCGCTGCCACAGCGGATCGTGGACCGACGCCAGATGCAGATGCCACTCCGGCATCTCCGGGTGCCGGGTCAGCCACGGCGCGGCCTTGGTGTCGCTGAGCAAGGCGTTGACCTGGCCGACGGCCCGCTCTTCGTCGGCGGCCACCGCCCAGATCGTGCCGAGCCGAGCGCGCAGCCGGTGCACCGATTCGAGCTCCGCGGCATCGTGATCGCGCCGCCCCGTCCAGCCGAAGCCGTCGAGGTAGGTGTTCAGCGCAGCCATGTCGCCCAGCTGCTCGCCGTCGACGCGGTCGCTGTTGACGAGCACACACGCAGCCCGCAGGGTGAGCTCGGTGTCATGACTGAAAAGCATTTGACTCATGACCGCCTTCGTCGATAGTGTCAGCACCAAAGATTATTTTACTCATTACACCCCGGAGGTGCCGTCATGGCCGCGACCCAGCCGACCACGCGTCCGGCCGTCGACCACTTCCGGCTCGGGCTGTTCCTCGCCGTCGGCTCGGCCGTCGCCTTCGGTTCGTCGGGACCTTTCGCCAAGTCCCTGATGGCGGCCGGATGGAGTCCCACGGCCGCGGTCGTGGCCCGACTGGCCGGCGGTGCCCTGGTGATGGCGATCTTCGCCACGATGGTGCGGCCCGGCTGGTTCCGCGCAGCGCGGCGACACCCGAGGACCGTGCTGGCCTACGGCGCGATACCGATCGCCGGCGCGCAGCTGTTCTACTACAACGCCGTCTCGCACCTGTCGGTCGGCGTCGCCCTGCTGCTCGAGTACACCGCGCCGATCATCGTGGTGGGCTGGGTGTGGGCCACCAGCCGGCGGCGGCCCACCGCGCTGACGCTGGCCGGCGTCGCCCTTGCGGTGCTGGGAATCATGCTGGTGCTCAATGTCTTCGCCGGTTCTGCCATCGACCTCGTGGGCGTCGGCTGGGGCCTGGCCGCGGCCGTCTGCGCGGCGTGCTACTTCCTGATGTCGGCGAACGTGAACAACGCGGACGACGACGACGGCATCGACCCGGTCACCCTGGCCGCAGGCGGACTGATCGTCGGCTCGGCCGTGGTCACGCTGCTCGGCCTCACCGGCGCCATGCCGCTGACCTTCACGACGAACGATGCCGTCGTCGCCGGGTGGACGACGTCGTGGCTGGTGCCGGTCGTCGCGCTCGGCGTCGTTGCCACCGCGGTCGCCTACACGCTGGGCATCATGGGGATCGCCCGGCTGCGACCCCGGTTCGCCTCGTTGGTCGGCTTGTCGGAGGTGATGTTCGCGGTGCTGGCGGCATGGATGTTGCTCGGCGAGGCGATGACCCTGACCCAGGGGGTCGGCGGCGCGATCGTCCTGGTCGGGCTTGTTCTGGCCCGCGCGGGCGACCGCTCCGAGGCGCTCGCCGAGGCCACCTGGCCGGACGGCCCGCTCGAGGATTCGCAGCCGGCCGGGGCAAACCGCTAGGCCATCGGCGACCCCGTATGTGAGTATGTCGGCGTGACTTTGCTGCGCCCCTCGGTCCTGGCCGCCGCCGTGGCCACCGTCGCCGCGCTCGTCGGCGGGCCGGTCCCCTTCGCCGCGGCCCAACCCGGGCCCGCTCCGGGACCCACCGAACCCGGACACGGCCCCGGGTACGCGCCAGGGCCCGCGGTGACGCCGGGACCGACGGGCTCCGTGGCGCCGACGGTGGCCCCGGCGTCGAACTGCCCCGACATCGAGGTCATCTTCGCCCGCGGAACCGACGACACCCCGGGCCTCGGAACGCCGGGCACCGCCTTCGTCAACGCGCTGCGCCCGCTCGTCGGCGGACGCACGCTCACCGCGTACGCCGTCGACTACCCCGCCTCGTACGACTTCCTCGCGGCCGCCGACGGCGCGGCCGACGCCACCGACCGGGTGATGATGGTGGCGCAGGACTGCCCCGACACCCGCATCGTGCTCGGCGGGTATTCGCAGGGCGCCGCCGTCATGGACATGCTCGCCGGCGTGCCGCCGCTCGGGAACAAGATCGGCGACGTCGGATCGGCGCCGCCGCTGCCTGCCGGCTACGTCCCCAACGTCGCCGCGGTCGCGGTGTTCGGCAACCCGGCAACGAAGTTCAGCAACCCGATCACCCGGTCCGTGTTCGGCGGCAGGGCCATCGATCTGTGCAAGGACGGCGACCCCATCTGCTCCGACGGCCGCAACCCGTTCGCGCACAACGACTATGTCACCGCGGGCCTTGTCCAGCAGGCCGCCAACTTCGTCGCCGGTCGGGTGTGACCACGCCGGTTATCATCTGAGGCCGTGAATCTCGATCGCCTCCGTCGCGGGCTTGCCGCCGCGGCAGCCGCCACCATGACCGCGTCGGCGGCCGTCGTCGCACCGGCGTTGTCGCCGCCGGTGACGGGTGGTCTGCCGATGGCCTCGGCACAGGCCTGTTCCGACGTCATGGTCGTATTCGCCCGCGGCACCGGCGAACCCCCGGGCATCGGCCGTGTCGGTCAGGCGTTCGTGGACGCGCTGCGCCCGCAACTCGGCGCACGCACGCTGTCGACCTACGGGGTGAACTATCCGGCGAGCTACGACTTCGCGTTGGCCTCCGACGGCGCCACCGACGCCACCGCCTTCGTCACGAGCACCGCGCAGGCGTGCCCGTCGACCCGGTTCGTGCTCGGCGGGTTCTCGCAGGGGGCGGCGGTGGTGGACATGCTCGGCGGCGTCCCGCCGCTGGGGAACCGCCTCGGCGCGATCGGCCCCGTGCTGCCGGCGACCGTGTCACCGAACATCGCCGCGGTCGCGGTGTTCGGCAACCCCGCGACGAAGTTCGGCAACCCGATCACGTCCGCGGCGCTCTTCGGGGGTCGCGCGATCGACCTGTGCAAGGACGGCGACCCGATCTGTTCGAGCGGCCGCAATCCCTTCGCGCACAGCGACTATGTCGCCGCTGGTCTGGCGGGCCAGGCTGCCGCATTCGTGGCGCGACTGGTCTGACCGAAATCCGGCGGCAGCAAATTTACCTGCCTACGCGTCGATTAGTTCCGTTAGGATCGACGGGGTGCACAGTGATCTTGTTCGCCGACCGGGCCGTCGGGGGATGCTTCTCGTAGGGGCAGTCCTACTCGCGGCGGCCGGAATCGTCGCGCCGGCCACGCCGGCATACCAGGGGGCCGCGCCCATCGCCGCCGCCCAGTCCTGCCCGCAGGCGGAGCTCATCTTCGCCCGCGGGCGCACCGAGTCGCCCGGCGCGGGGGTGATCGGCAACGCGCTCATCAGCGCCGTCCGCGGCAAGACCGACAAGAATGTCAGCCTCTACACCGTGAACTACCCCGCGGATTACGAGATCGATGTGGGCGCCAATGACATGAGCTCGCGCATTCAGGACATGGCGGGGCGCTGCCCGGACACCCGGCTGGTGTTGGGTGGGTACTCGCTGGGCGCCGCCGTGACTTCCATCGTGTTGGCCGCGCCGATCGCGGCGCTGGGGTTCGAGAAGCCGCTGCCGCCCGGTATGGACCGGCACGTCGCCGCCGTCGCGATGTTCGGAAACGGCGTCGCGTGGGCCGGGCCCATCACGAACTTCAACCCGCTCTACCGCGAGCGCACCATCGAGCTGTGCCACGGCGCCGATCCGATCTGCAGCCCGGCCGACCCCAAGACCTGGGAAGGCAACTGGCCCGACCACGCGGCGAGGGCCTACGTCAGCGCCGGCATGGTCAACCAGGCCGCCGACTTCATCGCGGGCCGCATCTAGTCGTCTAGTCGACGACCCGCAGGTCCCTGGTGACCTTGGTGCGCGCCTCGAGCTGGTCGTCGGGCGGATAGTCCACCCCGACGAGCGTCAGGCCCTGCGGCGGGGCCGCGGCGAACTCACTGGACCGTTGCCGGGCGGTCAGCAATCCGGCACACCAGCCCGGTTCCCGCCGATGCTCACCGACCGCGAGCAGCGCGCCGACCAGAGACCGGACCATCGACCAGCAGAACGCGTCGGCGGTCACGTGCGCGGTCACCCGCTCGCCATCGCGGGACCAGTCCAGCCGCTGCAGATCGCGGATCGTGGTGGCGCCCTCGCGGTGCCTGCAGAAGGCGGCGAAGTCATGCAGGCCGACCAACTCCCGCGACGCCGAGGCCATGGCGTCGACGTCCAGTTGCCGCGGCCACGGCGTCACGAAGCGCGCATCCTGAGGTTCGACGCCGTACGGGGCGGTCGACAGCCGGTAGACGTAGTGGCGGCGCAGTGCCGAGAACCGCGCGTCGAAACCCGGTGCCGCGCGCGCGATGTCGACGACGCGTACATCGGGTGGCAGGAACCGCCCGAGGCGTCGCACCAGCGCGAGGAACTCGCTGTCTCCGGGTCGGGTCGTGCGCGGATACGCGTGCCGCAGCGCGTCGTGGGGCACGTCGACATGGGCGACCTGACCGGTGGCGTGCACACCGGCATCCGTGCGGCCCGCGGCGCGCAGCACCAGCGCGGTGCGGAAGACCGTCGACAACGCGTCGTCGAGCACACCCGCGACCGTGCGCTGCCCCGCCTGCGCCGCCCAACCGGCGAACTCGGTTCCGTCGTAGGCGATATCGAGCCGAAGACGAGTCCCCACACGCGAGGAGGACAAAGAAACAAGCCCGCCATCGGAGTCGATGGCGGGCTCGTTCACAGCACCACTAGGACTTGTCGTCATCCTTGTCGGCTTCAGCTTCCTCGGCGACCTCTTCGGCAGCCTCGGCTTCCTGCGCGGACTCGATCGCGGCATCCTCCGCCTGGGCCTCTTCGACCGACTCGACCGTATCCTCGGCGAGGGGACCTTCGGTCTCCTCGGGCTCGACGGCGGCCTGCGGCGCAGCGGCGGCCGCGACCTTCTGGGCGCCGGCGGCACCCGACCCGACGTCGGCGCCGGAGCGACTCCGGCGGGCACGGTTGGCTTCCGACGTCACCGTCTTCTCCCGCACCAGCTCGATGACCGCCATGGGCGCGTTGTCGCCCTTGCGATTCTCGACCTTGATGATGCGGGTGTAGCCGCCGTTGCGGTCGGCGAAAAACGGGCCGATCTCGGCGAACAGCACGTGCACGATGTCCTTGTCGCGGATCTTCTTCATCACCTCACGCCGGTTGTGCAGCGTGCCCTTCTTGGCGTGGGTGATGAGCTTCTCCGCATAGGGCCGCAACGCCCGCGCCTTGGGCTCGGTCGTCTTGATCCGGCCGTGCTCGAACAGCGACGTGGCGAGGTTGGCCAGGATCGCCTTCTGGTGCGAGGACGACCCGCCGAGGCGAGGGCCCTTGGTGGGCTTGGGCATTGCGACTATCTCCTATGTGGGGCCGATCCCCGTATCAGGTAGGACCGGGACGGACTCGGGCGGGCGAAGCTGGGGTGGGTGTTCGCCCGGTTAGAGCTGTTCGGTTTCGGCGTAGTCCTGGTTGTCGTCCAGGTCGTAGCCGGCGTCGCTGTTCCAGGTGCCGGTGGCGACGTCATAGCCGGCGACCTCGGACGGATCGAACGTGGCCGGGCTGTCCTTGAGCGACAGACCGAGCTGATGCAGCTTGATCTTCACCTCGTCGATGGACTTCTGGCCGAAGTTGCGGATGTCCAGCAGATCGGACTCCGTGCGGGCGACGAGCTCGCCCACCGTGTGCACACCCTCACGCTTGAGGCAGTTGTAGGACCGCACCGTGAGGTCGAGATCATCGATCGGCAGCGCGAACGAGGCGATGTGGTCGGCCTCGGCCGGCGACGGGCCGATCTCGATGCCCTCGGCTTCGACGTTGAGTTCCCGTGCCAGACCGAACAATTCGACCAGCGTCTTACCGGCCGAGGCCAGGGCGTCGCGCGGGGTGATCGAGTTCTTGGTCTCGACGTCGAGGATCAGCTTGTCGAAGTCGGTGCGCTGCTCGACACGGGTCGCCTCCACCTTGTAGGTGACCTTGAGCACCGGCGAGTAGATGGAATCGACCGGGATGCGGCCGATCTCGGCGCCCGACGCCTTGTTCTGCACGGCGGGCACATAGCCGCGGCCGCGCTCGACGACGAGTTCGACCTCGAGCTTGCCCTTGTCGTTGAGGGTGGCGATGTGCATCTCCGGGTTGTGCACCGTCACACCGGCGGGCGGAACGATGTCGCCCGCGGTGACTTCACCCGGGCCCTGCTTGCGCAGGTACATGGTGACCGGCTCGTCCTCCTCGGACGACACGACAAGGCCCTTGAGGTTCAGGATGATGTCGGTGACGTCTTCCTTGACGCCCGGCACGGTGGTGAACTCGTGCAGCACACCGTCGATGCGGATGCTGGTGACCGCTGCGCCAGGGATGGACGACAGCAGCGTGCGCCGAAGCGAATTGCCAAGGGTGTAACCGAAACCCGGCTCCAGCGGCTCGATGACGAACTGGGAGCGGTCCTCGGCCTTGACCTCTTCGGACAGTGTGGGTCGCTGAGAAATCAGCATGTGTTTCTTTCCTCCTCTACGGCACCCGCTATTTGATGCCGCAAATCCCGTACCGCCATCCGGGCGGACGGGAAGCTTACTTCGAGTAGAGCTCGACGATCAGCTGCTCGGCGAGCGGGATGTCGATCTGCGCGCGCTCCGGCAGCTGGTGCACCAGGATGCGCTGACGCTCGCCGACGACCTGCAGCCACGCCGGGATCGGCCGGTCGCCCGCGGTCTCGCGCGCCACCTGGAACGGCAGCGTGTTCAGCGACTTCTCCTTGACGTCGATGATGTCGTACTGCGACACCCGGTAGCTCGGGATGTCGACCTTGACACCGTTGACCAGGAAGTGGCCGTGGCTGACCAGCTGACGCGCCATGCGGCGGGTGCGGGCCAGGCCGGCGCGGTACACGACGTTGTCCAGCCTGCTCTCGAGGATGCGCAGCAGGTTGTCACCGGTCTTGCCGGGCAGCCGGTTGGCCTCTTCGTAGTAGCGGCGGAACTGCTTCTCCATCACGCCGTAGGAGAAGCGGGCCTTCTGCTTCTCCTGCAGCTGCTGGCGGTACTCGCTCTCCTTGATCCGCGCGCGGCCGTGCTGGCCGGGCGGGTAGGGGCGCTTCTCGAACGACTGATCGCCGCCGACCAGGTCGACGCCGAGGCGGCGGGACTTGCGGGTCGCGGGTCCGGTGTAACGAGCCATGACGTGTAGTTCCTCCTAGACCCGGCGCCGCTTCGGCGGACGGCAGCCGTTGTGCGGCTGCGGCGTGACATCGGAAATGGCGCCGACCTCGAGGCCGGCGGCCTGCAGGGAGCGGATCGCGGTCTCGCGGCCCGAACCCGGGCCCTTCACGAACACGTCGACCTTCTTGACGCCGTGCTCCTGGGCCTTGCGGGCGGCGTTCTCGGCGGCCAGCTGCGCGGCGAACGGGGTCGACTTACGCGAGCCCTTGAAGCCGACATGGCCCGACGACGCCCAGGCGATGACGTTGCCCTGCGGGTCGGTGATCGACACGATCGTGTTGTTGAACGTGCTCTTGATGTGCGCGGCGCCGTGCGGGACGTTCTTCTTTTCCCGGCGACGGGTCTTCTGGCCCTTCTTGGGGCCTGCTGCGGCCTTTTTTGCAGGTGGCATCTCGGGTTACCTGGCCTTCTTCTTGCCGGCGATGGTGCGCTTGGGGCCCTTGCGGGTGCGCGCATTGGTCTTGGTCCGCTGGCCGCGCACCGGCAGCCCGCGGCGGTGCCGCAGACCCTGGTAGCAGCCGATTTCGATCTTGCGGCGGATGTCGGCCTGCACCTCGCGGCGCAGGTCGCCCTCCACCTTGAGGTTGGCTTCGATGTAGTCGCGCAGCTGGGTCACCTGATCGTCGGTCAGGTCCTTGGTGCGCAGGTTCCGGTCGATACCGGTGGCTTCCAGGATCTCCGCCGACCGGGTACGGCCGACGCCGTAGATGTAGGTAAGGGCGATCTCCATGCGCTTATCGCGCGGGAGGTCGACGCCCACGAGACGTGCCATCAGGCAGTGTTCCTTCTTCTATGCGGAGGTCTGGTCCCAGCCCGTTCCCTCGTCGTATCGGGGTCCGGCCTCCGTGCCGGACGTGTCGAGCGGCGTATCCACTCAGTGGTGCTGGGGTTTCGTCATTGAGTTGTCGGCAGCTAGCGCGTACTAGCCTTGGCGCTGCTTGTGGCGTGGATCTGAGCAGATCACCATGACCCGCCCATGCCGGCGGATCACCCTGCACTTATCGCAAATGGGCTTGACGCTCGGGTTCACCTTCACGGCTCGTTCGATCCTTCTGGGTCTAGTTACTTGTACCGGTAAACGATGCGGCCCCGGGACAGGTCGTAGGGAGACAACTCCACGACGACGCGGTCCTCGGGCAGGATGCGGATGTAGTGCTGCCGCATCTTGCCGCTGATGTGGGCAAGGACCTTGTGACCGTTCTCCAGCTCAATGCGGAACATCGCATTGGGCAGGGGTTCGACCACGCGACCCTCGACCTCGATGGCACCGTCTTTCTTGGCCATTATGTTTCGGAGATCCTCCGTGTCCTGATCGTTGGCGCCTTCCCGCCGCGAGCGGCGGATACTGCTCCTGGCGCAGCAAACGCTTCCGACTACAAAACGTGAGCCAGCAGCCAGAAATTCCAGAACAGGGCACGCAAGAGTCGGCGCGAAGACCGCACCGTCGGTCCATGTTACCCGCTGAGGCGCTCGCCCCAAAATCACCGAAACCGCTGGGCATCGCCGCCAACCTCGGGTCTCGGTTGGGTCCAACGGCCCTACGTCTGCGGCCAAGTGGGCCTGGCACGAAGTCCCGAGAACCGACAGGCTCGAATCATGACTCCAACGACTACCATCGTCGTGATCGTCGCGTGGGCCGCAGTGGGCTTGCTGTCCGGATTGTGGATGGCCCGCCGGGGACACGATCCGCTGTGGATCCTGATCGCCCTGCCGCTCGGACCGCTGTTCGTGCCCGTCGCGCTGGAGCGCGTGCAACGCCGTCCCGGGTTGGCGACCTTCGGCGCGAAGGGAGCGCCGCCGCGCCGGTCCGGCACGGCCTCCGGGCCTCGGGTGTTGGTCGGCCTGGACGGATCGGCCCATTCGGAGCGCGCGCTGGCGATGCTCCTGCAGCTGTTCGGGTCCCGGTTCGGCTGCCTGGTGCTGGCTCAGGTCGTGCATTTCGAGGCGGCCGACGACGACACCCGCGCCGAGGTCGACGCTGCTACGCAGCGACTGGCCGCGTTGGCCGCCGACGCCGGGATCGGTTGCACGGTGCACACCGAGGTGCTCACCGGCGCTCCCGGTCCGGCACTGCGGGAGTTCGCCCGTCAGCAGGACATGGACATGATCGCGGTGGGCCGGCGCGGCCAGGGTGTGTCGGCCCGCCTGCTGGGCAGCGTTTCGGCCGATCTCGTCGAGAACTCCTCGGTGCCGGTGCTCGTGCTCGAACCGGCGGGTGCGTCCGGGCCCCGGTCGGCCGACGAGGACGCCGCCCGCGAGACGCATCCCCGGCGGTGAGCTGATGGTCGCGCTCACCTCCGGTGCCGCCAACTCCCACCACACGCTGTCCGCCCACGAGGTGGTGCTCCTCCTCGAAACCGATCCGCACCGTGGACTCACCGCCGATGACGCGCGGGAACGACTCGACCGGTTCGGCCCGAATGAGCTGCCGGCTCCGCGGGGCTCAGGGCTGGTGCGCCGGATCCTGCGCCAGTTCCACCATCCCCTGATCTATGTGCTCCTCGTCGCGGGCGCGATCACCGCGGCGCTGCAGGAGTATGTCGACTCCGCGGTCATCTTCGCGGTGGTCGCCATCAACGCCGTCGTCGGGTTCATCCAGGAATCCAAGGCCGAGGCGGCGCTGCAGAGCCTGCGCGCGATGGTGCACACCGAGGCGAGGGTGGTCCGCGACGGTCGCGAGCACATGGTCGCCTCGGACGAGCTCGTGCCGGGCGACCTGGTGCTGTTGGAAGCGGGGGACAAAGTGCCCGCCGACATCCGGCTGCTGCGTCAGACGGAACTGCGCGCCGACGAGTCGGCCCTGACCGGTGAGTCGGTGTCGGTTACGAAGGACGAGCTGGTGCTTCCCGAGGCCACCATCGTCGCGGACCGGCGCAACATGGCGTATTCGGGCACCCTGGTGACCGCCGGCACCGGCGCCGGGATCGTGGTCGCCACCGGCGCCGAGACCGAGATCGGCGAGATCCACCGCCTCGTCGGTGCGGCGGAGACACTGGCGACACCGCTGACCGCCAAGCTGGCGTGGTTCAGCAAGGTGCTGACGGTCGGCATCCTCGGCCTGGCCGCCCTGACCTTCGCGATCGGCTTACTGCGGGGGCAGGATGCGGTGGAGACCTTCACCGCGGCCGTCGCACTCGCGGTCGGCGCGATTCCCGAGGGTCTGCCCGCCGCCGTGACGATCACCCTTGCCATCGGGGTGTCCCGAATGGCCAAGCGCCGCGCCGTCATTCGTCGTCTGCCCGCCGTGGAAACCCTGGGCAGCACGACGGTGATCTGCTCGGACAAGACCGGCACGCTCACCGAGAACCAGATGACGGTGCGCGCGATCTGGACGCCCGACGAGCAGGTCGAGGTGACGGGCTCGGGCTACGCACCCGACGGTGCGCTGCTCGATCCGGACGGCGTGCCTGCCTCGATCGACGAGAACGCCGCACTGCGCTGGTCTCTGTTGGCCGGAACGGCGTGCAACGACGCCGCGCTGCACCACGACGGACAGCGCTGGGCTGTCGTCGGCGACCCCACCGAGGCGGCCATGGTGGTCGTCGCCGCGAAAGCCGGCCTGGCGCCCCAGCGGATCAGCGAGAACCTCCCCCGCATCGCGACGGTTCCGTTCAGTTCGGAGCGCAAGTACATGGCCACCCTGCACCGCGACGACCACGGCCACCATGTCGTCCTCGTCAAGGGCGCCGTCGAGCGCGTGCTCGAACTGTGCCGCGCCGAGATGGCGCGCGACGGTTCGGTGCGGACGATCGACCGGTCCGCCGTGTCGGCCGCGGCCGAACGGCTCGCCGCCAAGGGCCTGCGGGTGCTGGCGACGGGAGTCGGCATCGTCGGCGACGCCGATACCTTCGACGAGGAGGCCATCCCCGGAGGGGTCACCCTGACCGGCCTGCACGCGATGCTGGACCCGCCGCGGACCGCCGCCACCCCGGCCGTCGCCGCCTGCCACTCCGCGGGCATCGCGGTGAAGATGATCACCGGCGACCATGCCGGCACCGCCAGCGCGGTCGCCGCATCCGTCGGCCTGCTGGACGGCGACGAGATTCCCGACGGGGCCGTCCTGACCGGCGCCATGCTGGCCGCCCTGCCGACCGAGGAGTTGCCCGACGCCGTCGAGCGGGCCAGCGTCTTCGCCCGGGTGTCGCCGGAACAGAAACTGCGCCTGGTCGAGGCCCTGCAGGCGAAGGGCCATGTCGTGGCGATGACCGGCGACGGGGTCAACGACGCACCGGCGTTGCGGCAGGCCAGCATCGGCGTCGCGATGGGCCGAAGCGGCACCGAAGTGGCCAAGGACGCGGCCGACATGGTGCTCACCGACGACGACTTCGCGACCATCGAGGCCGCCGTCGAGGAGGGGCGCGGCGTCTTCGACAACCTGACGAAGTTCATCGCGTGGACGCTGCCGACGAATATCGGTGAGGGACTGGTGATCCTGGTGGCGATCGCGTTGGGCACGGCGCTGCCGATCCTGCCGACCCAGATCCTGTGGATCAACATGACGACCGCCGTCGCGCTCGGCCTGATGCTCGCGTTCGAGCCGAAAGAGGCCGGCATCATGTCGCGCCCGCCGCGTGATCCGGGCGAACCGCTGCTCACCCGGGCGCTGATGTTCCGGATCCTTCTGGTGTCGGGCCTTCTCGTCGCCGGATCGTGGTGGATGTTCGAATGGGAGCTCGCCCACGGCGCCTCGCTGCCGGAAGCGCGCACCGCGGCGTTGAATCTGTTCGTCGTGGTGGAGGCGTTCTATCTGTTCAGCTGCCGCTCCCTGACCCGCTCGGCCTGGCGCGTCGGCGTGTTCAGCAACCGCTGGCTGGTCGTCGGTGTCGTGACCCAAGCCGTCGCGCAACTCGCGATCACCTACCTGCCGGCCATGAACGCTGTGTTCCAGACGGCGCCCTTGAGCGCCGACGCCTGGCTGCGCGTCGTCGGGATCGCGGCCCTGGTCAGCGTGGCCGTCGCCGCGGACAAGTGGCTGCGCGCCCGGCGACTGCTCGCCTCATATCCGCTGGACAACGGGCGCATACTTGATCACGATGACCGGCCCCACTCCCCAGCCCCGCAAGCCCGTGATCCTCTCCGTCGACGATGACCCTGCCGTGTCGCGCGCCGTGGCCCGCGACCTGCGCCGCCACTACGGCGAGAACTTCCGCATCGTGCGCGCCGAGTCGGGACCCGACGCCCTCGAGACGCTCAACGAACTGAAGCTGCGCGGCGAGACCGTCGCGGTGTTCGTCGCCGACTACCGGATGCCACGGATGAGCGGCATCGAGTTCCTCGAAGAGGCGATGGACATCTTCCCGATGGCCCGCCGGGTGCTGCTCACCGCCTACGCCGACACCCATGCCGCCATCGACGCGATCAACGTCGTCGACCTCGACCACTACCTGCTCAAGCCGTGGGACCCGCCGGAAGAGAAGCTCTACCCCGTCATCGACGCGCTCATCGAGGCCTGGCGGGAGACCGGCGACCGCGCCATCCCCCACACCAAGGTGATCGGACACCGCTGGAACGAGCGGTCGTGGCAGGTGCGCCAGTTCCTGGCCCGCAACCAGCACTCGTTCCGCTCGTTCATGGCCGACGAACCCAAGGGCAAACAGCTTCTCGACGCCGCCGGGCTCGACGAGTTCCGCCTTCCCGTGGTCATCTCCGAGCAGGGCGAGACGATGGTCGACCCGACCGACGCCGAGCTGGCCGCGATGCTGGGGCTGTCGACCGATCCGGCGCTCGAGCTGTACCACCTCGCGGTGATCGGCGGTGGACCGGCGGGACTCGCCGCCGCCGTGTACGGCGCATCGGAGGGTCTCAACACGGTCCTGATCGAGCAGACGACCACCGGCGGGCAGGCGGGCCGCAGCTCGCGGATCGAGAACTACCTCGGCTTCCCGACCGGAATCTCCGGCGCCGAGCTGACCACGTCGGCGCGCCGGCAGGCCGAGCGCTTCGGCGCCGAGGTGATCACGACGCGCAAGGCGGTCAAGCTGCACGCCGACGACAGCGGTTCGGCGCGCACGATCGAGTTCGCCGACGGCGGGACCATCGCCGCCCAGGCCGTCATCCTCGCGACCGGCGTCGCCTACCGGGAGCTGCGCAACGTGCCCGGCTGCTGGGACGACCCCGACGAGAACGCCTGCAACTACATCGGCCGCGGCGTGTTCTACGGCGCCTCGGTGTCCGACTCCTCGGAGTGCGAAGGCGAGGACGTCTACATCGTCGGCGGCGCCAATTCGGCCGGCCAGGCCGCCATCTTCATGTCGCAGAAGGCCAAGTCGGTGACGCTGCTGGTGCGCGGTCCGTCGCTGGCGGCGTCGATGTCGCACTACCTCGTCGAGCGGATCGAGAGGAATCCGACGATCTTCGTCCGGACCTGCACCGAGGTGGTCGACACGTACGGCGAGGACGGTCATCTCACCGGTTTGAAGCTGATCGACCGGCAGACCGGCGACACCGAACGCGTCAAATGCGACCGGATGTGCTGTTTCATCGGCGCCGAGCCGCGCACCGACTGGCTCGACCTCGTCGCCAAGGACGACCACGGGTTCATCCTGTCCGGTCCGGACGTCATGAAGGTCGCCGGCTGGACGTTGGACCGCCCGCCGCACCACCTGGAAACAAGTGTGCCGGGTGTGTTTGTTGCAGGAGACGTGCGTTCCGAATCCGCCAAACGGGTGGCGGCCGCCGTCGGCGAAGGGTCGATGGCGGTGATGTTGGTGCACCGGTATCTGGCGGAAGCTTGATTGCCGGCACCGCCGGCGGAAGCTTGATTGCCGGCACCGCCGGCGGAAGCTTGATTGCCGGCACCGCCGGCGGAAGCCTGAGGAGGACGGACATGGGCGACGCGGGAAGCAGATGCCTGCCGGACGAACTGCGCACGCTGTTCCTGTTCGAGAAGCTGACCGACGCGCAGCTGCAGATCCTGTGCGACAACGGGCACATCGCCGACTTCGCACCGGGCCCGATCTGCATCGAGGGCGATCCGGCGACGTGCTTCTACGTGCTGCTCGACGGTGAACTCGTGATGTCCAAGCGCTCCGGCGGCGTCGACGTCGAAACCAATCGCACCTCCCAGCGCGGCGTCTACTGCGGCGCCTGGTCGGCCTACGTCCCGGGCGAGGAGCACGTCTACGAGGCGTCGGTGCGGGTGACCAAGCCGTCGCGGTTCTTCGTCCTCGACGCCGACGCGTTCGCCGCGTTCATGCAGTCGCAGTTCCCGATGGCGGTGCATCTGCTCGAGGGGCACAAGGTCGGTGGCCGGCGCCAGAGCCAGATCCTTGGCCAGCGCGAGAAGCTGTTGGCGCTCGGCACCATCACCGCCGGGCTCACCCATCAGCTGAACAACCCGGCAGCAGCCGCCGCGCGGGCGGTCGCCGACCTGCGCGAGGGCGTCAACAAGATGCGCCACAAGCTGGCGATGCTCGCCGACGGCAAGTTCACCCCCGAGGCGCTGCGGGTCCTGGTCAGCATCCAGGACGAGGTCGCCGAGCAGGTGGCCAAGTCCAAGGCGCAGGAACTGTCCGCGCTGGAGACCTCCGACCGTGAGGAGCACATCGGCGACTGGCTGGAAGACCACGGCATCGTCGGCGCGTGGGACTATGCGCCGACGTTCGTCGAGGCGGGCCTCGACGTCGACTGGCTCGAGCGGGTCGAGGCCTCCATCGACGACGTGGACTGCTCGGCGACGCTGCAGAGCGCGATCGGATGGCTGAAGTACACCATCGACACCGAGCTGCGGATGAACGAGATCGCCGACGCCAGCAAGCGCATCTCCGCGCTGCTCGCCGGCGCCAAGCAGTACTCGCAGATGGACCGCGGCGAATACCAGACCGCCAATGTGCACGAGCTGATCCACAGCACGATCAAGACCATCTTCGGAGACAAGGTCGGCGGTGACAAACCGGTCAAGATCGTCAAGGAGCTTGACAAGACAATCCCCGAGATCTCCTGCTATCCAGGCGATCTCAACGAGGTGTGGAGCAACGTCATCGACAACGCGATCCAGGCGATGGGCGGCGCGGGCACGCTGACGATTCGCACCTCGCGCAAGGGCGAAAACATGATCCGGGTGGAGATCTGCGACGACGGACCGGGCATCCCCGAGCAGATCATCGACCGCATCTTCACGCCGTTCTTCACCACCAAACCCTTCGGCAAGGGCACCGGGCTGGGCCTGGACCTCGCGCGGCGCATCGTGGTGGAAAAGCACCACGGCGACATCAGGGTCGAGTCCACACCCGGCGACACCCGCTTCATCATCCTGCTGCCGCTGGTGGCGCCCGCTCCCCTGGCGCAGACGCCGACCGAACTTCCGGTCGCCGCGGAATAGCCGGACGACGCCGACGGGTTGCAGCGACCATGACCGCCCAGGCTGTTGGTTCTTCGGACAAGTCCTCATCACCCGACCTCGGCACGTACGGCGCCTTCGGCCACTACTCGATGTGGCAGAAACTGCGCCCCGGCCAACTGCGGTCGATCGACGACCTCGGCTACGGAGCGATCTGGGCGGGCGGTTCGCCGGCGGCCGAGTTGTCGTGGGTGGAACCGCTACTCGAGCCGACCACCAGCCTGAAGGTGGCCACCGGGATCGTCAACATCTGGACCGCCGACGCGGGTCCGGTCAGTGAGTCCTACCACCGCATCGAGGCGGCCTACCCCGGGCGGTTCCTGCTCGGCATCGGCGTCGGCCATCCCGAAGCCGGCCACGAGTACCGCACGCCGTACCGGGCGCTCACCGACTATCTCGACAAGCTCGACGAGTACGGCGTCCCGAAGGACCGCCGCGTGGTGGCGGCGCTCGGTCCTCGGGTGCTCAAGCTGTCCGCCGCGCGGGCCGCGGGCCCGCATCCGTATCTGACGACGCCCGAGCACACCGCCGAGGCGCGCGGGCTGCTCGGGCCCGACGCGTTCATCGCACCGGAACACAAGGTGGTGATGACCACCGATGCGAACAAGGCGCGCGCGGTGGGCCGCAAGGCTCTCGAGGTCTACCTCAACCTGACGAACTACCTGAACAGTTGGAAGCGGATGGGCTTCACCGACGAGGATGTCACCAAGCCGGGAAGCGACCGCCTCGTCGACGCCGTCGTCGCGTATGGCACCGTCGACGAGATAGCCGCACGACTGACCGAACACCGCGACGCGGGCGCCGACCACGTTCCCGTGCAGGTGCTCACCGGACCGGACAAGCTGGTCGACGCGCTGGCCGAGCTGGCCGGTCCGCTCGGCCTGAAGTGACTTAGGGGGAACGCATGACTGAGCTCAAGCCCGATCTCGGCCGCTACGGCGTCTGGACGTTCGGGACACCGAAGCCCGAGCAGGCCGTCGAGATCGAGAAGCTGGGCTACGGCGCGGTGTGGATCGGCGGTTCACCCGCGGGCGACCTGGACTACGTCGAACCGCTGCTCGAGCGCACCGAGTCGCTGCAGGTGGCCACCGGCATCGTCAACGTCTGGACGGCGCCCGCCGAACAGGTCGCCGAGGCGTATCACCGCGTCGAGGACGCCTATCCGGGGCGGTTCCTGCTCGGCATCGGGATCGGGCATCCCGAGCACACCGAGGAGTACCGCAAGCCCTACGACGTGCTGGTCGAGTATCTCGACGCGCTCGACGCGGCGAAGGTGCCGACCAGCCGCCGGGTGATCGCCGCCCTCGGGCCGAAGGTGCTCAAGCTGGCGGCACAGCGCAGCGCCGGGGCGCACCCGTACCTGACCACGCCGCAGCACACCGGCGAGGCACGAAACCTGTTGGGGCCGACGGTGTTCCTGGCACCCGAGCACAAGGTGGTGCTCGCCCGCGACGCCGAGACGTCCCGGAAGATCGGCCGCGACACCGTCGACTTCTACCTGAACCTGTCGAACTACCTCAACAACTGGAAGCGGCTCGGCTTCACCGACGACGACGTCGCCAAGCCCGGCAGCGACCGGTTGATCGACGCGGTGGTCGCGCACGGCACACCCGACGACATCGCCGCCCGGTTGAAGGAGCATCTGGAGGCCGGCGCCGACCACGTCGCGATCCAGGTGCTCGGCGGCTGGGATGCGCTGCTGCCGACGCTCACCGAGTTGGCCGAACCGCTGGGATTGAAGGGCTGACGCCCACGCCGCCCGGTTAGGGTCTAGGGATGCGATTGCTGGTCACTGGCGGCGCAGGCTTCATCGGCGCCAACTTCGTGCACGCCGGCGTGCGCGACCGCCCCGACGATCAGGTGACGGTTCTCGACGCGATGACCTACGCAGGCAGCCGTCAGTCGCTGACTCCCGTCGAGGACGACATCCACCTGGTGCAGGGCGACATCACCGACGCGCACCTGGTGTCCAAGCTCGTCGCCGAGGCCGACGCCGTCGTGCACTTCGCCGCCGAGACCCACGTCGACAACGCACTCGCCGAGCCCGAACCGTTCCTGCGCGCCAACGTCATCGGCACCTTCACGATCCTCGAGGCGGTGCGCGAGCACGGTGTCCGCCTGCACCACGTGTCGACCGACGAGGTGTACGGCGACCTCGAGTTGGACAGCGCCGCGCGCTTCACCGAGTCGACGCCCTACAACCCGTCGAGCCCGTACTCGTCGACCAAGGCCGCGGCCGACATGCTGGTGCGCGCCTGGGTGCGCTCCTACGGCGTGCGCGCGACGATCTCGAACTGCTCCAACAACTATGGGCCCTACCAACACGTCGAGAAGTTCATCCCCCGCCAGATCACCAACGTGCTGACCGGCAGGCGGCCCAAGCTCTACGGCACCGGCGCGAACGTGCGCGACTGGATCCACGTCGACGACCACAACAGCGCGGTGTGGCGGATCCTCGCCGACGGCCAGATCGGCCGCACGTATCTGATCGGCGCCCAGGGCGAACGCGACAACCTGTCCGTGCTGCGCACGATCCTGCGGCTGATGGACCGCGACCCCGACGACTTCGACCACGTCACCGACCGCGTCGGCCACGACCTGCGGTACGCGATCGACCCGTCGACGCTCTACGGCGAACTGGGCTGGCGACCGGCGCACACCGACTTCGAGGACGGCCTGCGCGACACCATCGACTGGTATCGCGCCAACGAATCATGGTGGGGGCCATTGAAAGACGCGGTCGAGGCCACCTACGGGAAGCGCGGCCAGTGAACGCCCGAGAACTGGCCGTCCCCGGCGCCTGGGAGATCACCCCCCGGCTGCACGGTGACGCGCGCGGCATGTTCTTCGAATGGTTCACCGACGCGGCGTTCCGTGAATTCGCCGGCCACCGACTCGACCTTCGCCAGGCCAACTGCTCGGTGTCGTCGGCGGGCGTGCTGCGCGGTCTGCACTTCGCCCAGGTGCCGCCGAGCCAGGCGAAGTACGTGACGTGCGTGCGCGGCGCCGTCTACGACGTGGCCGTCGACATCCGGTTCGGCTCACCGACATTCGGAACGTGGGACGCCGTCCAACTCGACGACCGGACCCGTCGCACGGTCTACCTCTCCGAGGGCCTCGGGCACGCTTTCCTTGCGCTGGAAGACGATTCGACGGTGATGTACCTGTGCTCGGCGGGATACGACCCGCAGCGCGAGCACACCGTAAGCCCGCTGGACCCCGGGCTCGGCATCGACTGGCCGGTCAGCGACAGCGCGCTGGTCCTCTCCGACCGCGACCGGCAGGCGCCGACCCTCGAGGAGGCACGGGCCGCGGGTCTGCTGCCTACGTGGGCGGAGACCCGGGCGTTCGTCGACGGGCTGCGCAGCACGCGCTGACGGCGCTCAGCCGGGCGTGAGGCCGATGGCGATCATGGTGCGGTGCTCACCGTCGGCGAGCGGTTCCCAGCAGTGCAGGGTGCCCCGCCCGGCCAGCACGAGGCCCTCCCCCACGCCGGGCGACAGCCACTGCTCACCGGCGGGCCCGAGCACCCGGAGCCGGGCAGGCTGGGAATCGCCGGGACAGCGGTGCTCGAGCACGACGTGCAGCACGAACGAGAACGGCTCGCGGTCAAGGTGGATCGGAAGCTCCTCGTCGAACTGGTAGGCCGCCGCCAGCGCCGGAACCAGGGCCCGCCCGGCGGCCCGGCCCGCCGCGTCGGCCACCACGTCGGAGGCGCACAGCGCAGCAAGCACTGGCGCCTCCTCGGTGGTCACCCCCGGAGCGGCCTCGGCGCGCAGCGCGTCGAGGAGCCCGTCGTCGAAGATCCGCACGGGCTCGGTCCACCACCAGCCGGCCGGGTGGAGGTGACCGGCCAGCGCCGCCAACGGGCCGAGGTCGACGATGTAATCGGCCGCATGGCTGAGCGCGTCGGCCAGCGCCTCGCGGTCGATGCCGGACTCGTCGACCACGCTGGCGGGCTCGGCGCCCGGGGCCGCAGTCAGCGCGACGGTCATCGCGTGCGCGGCCTGACGCGCCCGCTCCGCATCGGCGTCCGGCGCGTCGTCCAGGACGGCGGCGGCGGCGGCGAACGCCGACGCCAGGTCAGCCGACAGCGACCGACCCGTCGCCGGCGCGGACCGGGTCGGGCGGAGTTGCGTCCGCACTGACACCCGGCACCACGCGGACCGAGCCCGCGCCCACGCGGACGCACGGAATGATCTCGACGGTGAGCTGTCGCGGCAGGCCGACGCGGACGCACGGAATGATCTCGACGCTCATCCGCCCCGGCACCGGCGCCTTCGGGCCGACGGTGATGGTCGAAGCCCCTGACCGGGGTTCCGGCGCTGTGTCGTCGGCGGCCGCGGCTGGAGCGAGACAGATGACCCCTGCCCCCGCGGCGGCCACCGCCACTGTGATTTTCGGGTATCGCATGTGCTGCCCCATTCCTGTTCGGTGAACGATGTGGCTCAGTGTCAGGGGCGCGCCACCGTGAGACTGGGGTAGAGCGCTACCCCAATCCGGCCGATGCGGCAATCGAGATACCCCTGACGGTCAGCCGGCCGGAGGCAGCAGCATCGCCTGCCAGGTCTTGTCCTGCGGCGCCCCCTGCGCCAGATCCGACCGGGTGTACCGACGGCCGTCGGGGCCGAGGTAGGAACCGGTGGCGGGGTCGTATGCCGCGACCGCCAGCGGCGGCGCACCGGGCTCCGGTGCCGCTGCCGACACGCCCGCGGGGGGCGGCCCGGCGTCCGGGGGCGCAGATCCCGGCGGGAGATGAGGAACCGCCTGCCCCGACAACGTGGCGTTGGGGTCGCCCTTCCAATTGAACCCGTCGTTGAGCGGCACGTAGTGTTCGTCGCTTTCGCACAATGCCACCGTGGGCGCCCGCTTGCCGGGCACGGTCTCGCACGGAATGTTGCGTGCCCCACGCACATTGAACGGCGAATCCTGCGGCACCCGGCAGTACAGGTCACCGGCCGGCCGCTCGGGGTAGTCCTCCAACGAGGCGATTCGCTGCTGCTGGGCCGGCAGGAAGCCGGTGGTGCACGGCGGGGGCAGGTTGAGGTTCAGGTTGAAGCTCAGGTACTGGCCCTTGTAGTCCTGCCTGGTGTTCAGATTGCCGAGGATGCCGGCTTGTTCGGCGGCGATGGCCTGGGGAAAAACCACCAGCAGTTGTTCGATGTCGTTCTGGTAGGCGAGCGCGACCTGCCCGACGGTGACGAGGTTGGCAAGCAGGATCGGCAGCGTGGGCGCCAACCGCTCGACCAGTTGGCGCCCCTGTGCGGCCGCCGGGCCGCCGGTGTCGATCACACCGGCCACCGCCTTGTCGTGGTCGCGCACCTCGGCGGTCACGGCGGCCAGCTGCGCCGCCCACGCCCGGATCGCGTCGGCGCTGTCGGTCTGCGAGTCCAGCACGGGCTGGGCTTGATCGATCAGCGTTGTCAACGAGTCCAGGTTCTTGCGGGCGTCGATGGCCAGGGTGGACGCCCCTTTGACCACGCGCGAGAGTTCGGGGCCGAGTCCGCCCACCGCGGTGTACGACTCGTCGATCACCGTCTTGAGGTTGTCGCGGGGTATCGCCTGCAGCCCGGCGTTCGCGGTCGCGAGCAGAGCGTTGATGTCGGGCGGCACGGACGTGTCGGCCAGGGCGATCACGTCGCCGTTCTTCAGTGGCGGCGCGGTGCCGTCTCGGGGCAGCAGCAGGACGTAGGATTCGCCGACCGCCGATTGGCTGTGGACTTCCGCGACGAGGTCCGACGGTATGTCGATGCCCGACGTCAGCGACAGCACCGCTTCGACGCCGGTATCGGTCAGGCGGACCGATTGCACCCCACCGACTTTGGTGCCCCGATACGTGACGTTGCCGGTTTCGTAGAGTCCTCCGGATCTCGGCAGTTCCAGCGTCACCGTGTACCGGCCGACGCCGAACATCGTCGCGGGCAACCTCATGAAGTGCAGCGTCATCAAGGCGACCGCGGCGATTGCGACCACCGCGAGAATGGCCAGCTGGAGTCTTATCCGTCGGTTCAGGTGCATGCTAGGGCCCCTGATCCCATCGGTAGGGGATGGCGAGCGGGTTCCCGAGGCGGTTGGGGCCGCCCGCCATGCAGGGGCTGGGGAACTGGCCGATGGTGCGGCCCCACTGCAGCTCCAGTTCGGTCAGGTTGCACTCCCAACGGGTCCCGGTGAAGAAGCTCTGGTCGATCCGGCTGAGCGTGAGGTCGACGATGGCGGTCAGATTGGCGTAGTCGCCGCGCTGGAAGTTCTCGAAGGTCTCATTCGGAAAGGGGAAGGTCGCCAACAGGCTGAGGGAGCGCGTGAGGCTGGGGCCGGCGTTGGCCAGCGATTCGAGCACGGGTCCGACATCCCTCAATTCCTTGACCAGGTTGCCCTTCGTCTGGTTGACCGTGTCGACGGTGAGCGCGCTGAAGTTGGCGAGATGGCCGGCCGCCTCCACCAGGTTGTCCCGTTCGGAGTTGAGCACCGCGAGCGCATCCGGAACGGTGGCCAGCGCCCTGTCCAGCACCGGCTGCTGCGCAGCGAATCGCCCGACGAGGCGGTTCAGGCTGTCGGTGGCGGCGATGATGTCGCCGGTCTGGTCGTTCAGGTGGGTGGTGAACTCGCGCAGCTGCTCGATCAGGCTGCGCGCGTCTTGCTCACGGCCCCGAAACGCGGTCGACAACGCCTCGGTGATGTCCTGCACCTGGCCCAGTCCGCCGCCGTTGAGCACCATCGATAACGCCGCCAGCGTCTGCTCGGTGCTCGGGTACGCACCGCCGCGCGACAGCGGAATGAGTGAGCCCTCTCCCAGCTTGCCCTGCGGGGGTTCGTCTTTCGGCGGCGCGAGTTCGATGTGCAATGAACCGAGCAGGCTGGTGGTGCCGATCTTGGCGGTGGCGTTCGCGGGCAGGTTGACGTCGCCGTTGAGCCGCATGGTCAGCAGCGCATGCCAGCCTTGGCGTTCGATTTTCGCGACATGCCCGACGGTGACATCTGCGACACGGACCCGTGAATTCGGCTGGACGTTGTTGACGTCCGGCAATTGCGCCTGGATCTCGAACGAGTTCGGACCCTTGCCCTGCACCCCCGGCAGGGGCAACGAATTCGGCCCCCGCCAACCGCAGCCGGGGGTGGCAACCACGATCAGGACCGTGAGCAGGCAGGCCGCCGAGCGGAGTCGGCGCCGCCATGTCATGAGCCACCGCCGTGCGGCACCATCATCCCGGGCAGACCGTCGGCGGGGTCGGTGGCGACCGTCGCGGCGGGCACCGGCGACTCCGCGGCCGACGCCGTATCGGGAGCCGCGGGGACGTGGTCGGGCCGCATCCAGTCCTCGCTGTAGGTGACCTCGTTCGGCCGCGCCTGCGTGCCCACGAAGAGGTTCTCCCCCAACGGCGGGAAGTTGTACTGGCGGTTCTTCACGATGGGCGCCAGGTACTGCACGCACAACTTCGCCGATTGCTCCCCCCCCAGGCGGGAGGCGGACTGAATTGCCCCGCAGAGGAAGGAGATCGGGTCGGCGAAGTTGTTGATGGCCAGCGCACCGGTCAGTGAACCGTTGGCGGGCTCGTAGATGTTGTTGAAGTTCTGCAGGACCGTCGGTGCGATGTGCAGCGTCTGCTTGATGTCGTCGATGCTGTCGACCAGCGTGCTGGTGATCGACGTCGCCGCGTCCGATGCGGTGCCGATCGCCTCCGTGTGCTCGGCGGCGAAGTCACCGACGTCGGACACCACCGCGTTGAGGTCCTCGACCGCCCGGCCGACCTTGTCGGGATCATCCGCCAGCAGCGAAGTCACGGCCGCGAGGTTGTGGTTGAGCGCTTCGAGCAGATCGGCGCTGTCGCGCAGCGCGGACACCAGCGTCGAGAGGTTTTTGATCGTGGCGAAGACGTCGTCGCTCTGCTCGGCGAGGGTCGACACCGTCCGCGACAGTGTGGTGATCGCGTCGCGGATGCTGGGTCCCTGCCCGCGCAGATTGTCTGCGGCGGTGTTGATCAGCGCTCCGAGCGTGCTGACACCCCCCGGCTGATCGGGTTTGAGCAGTTCGGTCAACCGCTCGAGTTGAGCCCGTAGGTCGTCCCATTCGACCGGCACCGCGGTGCGGTCGAGGCCGATGACCGCGCCGCTCGCCATTGTCGGGCCCCCGCTGTAGGGCGGCGTCAGCTGGATCGCCCGTGCCGTCACCAGTTGCGGCGACAGGATCACGGCCATGGCATCGGCAGGAACCTTGTACTTGCCGTCGATCCAGAATGTGATCTTGGCCCGCTCGGGCTGCGGTTCGATCTTCTCGACCTTGCCGACCGACACACCTCGGATCCGCACATGGTCGCCGGCGAACAACCCGGTGCTGTTCTCGAAGTAGGCAACCACTGTCGTGCGGGCGCTCTGCGCGGGCAAGCGCACCGCTAGGAACAGGCCGGCGCCGAGCATCAGGGCCAGTGCCGTCGCCAAGACCGCGCGGGCGTGCCTCAGCTGCCGCGTCAT
This sequence comes from Mycobacterium sp. B14F4, assembly GCF_039871645.1. Classification (NCBI taxonomy): domain Bacteria; kingdom Bacillati; phylum Actinomycetota; class Actinomycetes; order Mycobacteriales; family Mycobacteriaceae; genus Mycobacterium; species Mycobacterium sp. B14F4. The sequence continues at coordinate 196,520 of NZ_JBDPMF010000008.1, forward strand.
GGCAGGGCTCGCGGCTGCGGGGCGTGCGGCGCCTCTCCGGGTGCCGGCGGCCCCGGCGGCGGGCCGCCGGGGGGTGGGGGCGGCGGCGGTTGGCGGTACGGATAGCGCGGGTCACCGGGTTTGCCGGTGATCGCCTCGGGCAGAGTCAATCTCGGCTCGCCCCCCTGGCCGGTCCGAGGGTACGGCATCGGCAGCGCCGGGGTCGCCGGCTGCCCGGTCTGAGGATCGGTCAACTGCGAGGGCAGCAGCGTCGCCGGATCCAACCCGAGGTCGGAGAACGCGGCGTCGACGAACGGTTGGACGAACTGACCGGGGAACAGGTTGGCCACATACGCCTTGAAGAACGGCCCGGAGGAAATCGACTCGCCGAGCGACATGACATAGGTGTTGATCAGTTTGATGGCCTGGGCCAGCCGCTCTTTGCGGTTGTCGACGATCGCGAGCACCCCGTTGAGCTTGTCCAGCGCGGGGCGCAGCTGCTGGCGGTTCTCGTCGATGAACGCCTGCAGCTGCCGTGACACGGCCGAGATGTTCGCCCATATCCGGTCCACCGCCGCGCTCTGTGTCCGCAGTTGCGCCAGCAGCACATTGGTGTCGCGCACCAGGCCCACGATCTGGTCGGTGCGGTTGGCCAATACTCCCGTCGCGGCGGCCGCGTTCTCGAGCAGGCTGCGCAGCTGGGCGTCGCGGGAGTCGAGCGTCTGAGCGAGCCGCGACACCCCCGCAACCGCATCCTTGAGATCCGACGGCGTGTCGGAGAACGTCTGCGCCAAGGTGGCCAACGAGGTCGACAGCTGGTCGGTGTGCAGACCGCCGATCGTGGTCGCCAAGTCGCCCAGCGCGTCGGGTAACTGGTACGGCGAAACCGTCCGATCGAGGGTGATGGCGCCGGCGAGCCTGCCGTCTCCCCGCGGCGTCACGTCGACGATCTTGGCGCCCAGCAGGCTCTTGGTCCTGATCGCGGCCTCGGTGCGGGTCCCCAGGCGGACGTCGTCGCCGATCTTGAACGTGACGAGAACCCCGTTGTCCTCCAAGGCGATACTCATGACGCTGCCCACCGGATACCCGGACACTTCGACGGCGGCACCGGTGTTCAGCCCACCGGCGTCGGCGAAATAGGCCGAGTGCACCTGACCTGGGTTGAGGATGGGCAGCTTCTGGTACTGCAACGCCGCCAACACAACCGCGGACACGGTCACGACGCCGATGCCGCCGATGAGTATCGGGCTGCGCTCCGAGAACGACTTCACTTGGGCGCGCACCGCCCCGTGCTCTGACCGGCCACCTTGACATACACCGGCTGTCCCCCTTTCCCGTTGAGTTTGAGCACGACATCGCACAGGTAGAAGCTGAAGTAGTCGCCGTACATCCCCTGCCGGACCAGCGCCCGGTACTTGTCGGGCAAGGTGTTGAGCAGGTTGTCGAGGTACTCGTGGTCCGCCATGGCGATCTCGGTCACGCGGTCGGTCTCGTGAACCACCTTCTGAAACGGGGCCCGCGATTGCGCCAACAGGTCGGCGAGCGAGCCTGCCGCGGCGTCGGTGTAGGCCACCGCGTTGGAGACGTCGGTCCTGCGTTCCGCCAGCCGGTGGACGAGCTCGGATAGCGACGCGACCGCCGTGTCCAACCGGTCACTCTGTCCGCCAAGTGATCCCAGCACGACGTTGAGATTGTCGATGACCTGCCCGATGAGCAGATCGCGGTCGGCCAGCGTGTTGGTCACCACCGCGGCCTGGTTGAGGAATGAGCCGATGGCCGGTCCCTGTCCGTCGAGGGCCTCGATCAGCTGCACACTCAGGGTGTTGACCTGTTCGGGGTCGAGCGCCCGGAACAGCGGCTTGAAGCCGCCGATCACCGCGTCCAGGTCAAGCGCGGGTTCCGTGCGGGTCAGCGGGATGGTCTGTCCGGGCGGCAGCGTCTTGATCCCGCCGGTCCCCTCCTCCAGCGCGAGGTAGCGGTCGCCGAACAGGTTGTCGTACCGGATCACTGCCCGAGAACCCTCGGTGAGCACCACCGAATGGTCCGCCGAAAAACTTACCCGCACAGTCGCATCCGGGTTGATGGAGATGTCCCCGACCTTGCCGACCTCCACCCCGGCGATCCGAACGATCGTGCCCTTTCGCAGATTCGACGCGTTGGTGAAATCGGCGTAATAGGTGTTGCCCGCATCGAAACGGAACTGCCCGAACGTGATCAGCAGCAGGAACGCGACGAACGAGCAGACGATCAGCCAGATGGCCAGACGCCAGATGACGCCTCTGAGGTCAGCCACGGTTCCTCTCCTGCCTCCAAGGTTCGTTGACGGTCACGACGGCGGCGTCGTGCCGGTATTCGTCTGCTGCGCAGTAGGATTCGCAGGCACTCCCGGCCACAGCGGTGCCCCGCCCGGCCCGTACAAGGGCGCGCCGTACGGCGGTGCCCCGGGGTACGGGACCGGCCCGATCGCCGGTCCCGGAATGCACTGACGAATGCTGGGTGGTTCCGGCACCGCGCGGGTCACCGGCAGGTAGTTGGCCCAGCAGGGATGCCCGATGCCGGGGTTGGGGCGGATGTCGACGCCGGTGCCCCAACCGGTATCGGTGACGAGCGCACGGACCGGAAAGTTCCTCGTGGCATCCGGCAGCGATCCGCAGCCGGGCCGCCCACCGGGTCCCCCCTTGGCCGCGACGACAGGCAGGTGATTCGGATAGGCGTAGGGATCGTTTCCCAACAGCAGTGCGACATCGAGCTGCAGGGTGCGGCCGTCACCGCCCCATGCCGCGTAGCCGCCGTTCTCGAGATACCACGTCGTTCCCTGCAGAAAGCAGGTGTACACCGGGTTGTGTGTGAGCAGCAGGTTGGTGGTCGGCTCGAGGGTGTTGACGGTTTCGACCAGATCGTCCTTGCTCGTGGCAAGCAGGTCGGTGCCCGCCTTTGTGAAGCCGATGACGTTCAACAGCAACGTGTCCAGTGCGCTCGCGTGCTCGGTGACGGTGGTGCTTGTCGTGCTGACGGCATCCAGGATTCTCACGATGTCGCCGGCGACGGCATCGTAGGTGTCGGTGAAGCCGGTCAACGACTTCCAGTTCTCTTTCATGGTTGCGCTGCGGGCGTTGAGCGCCAACAACACTTCGTTGAGGTCGGTGATCGATTGACCCATTCGGTCACCCTGCCCGCGCACGCCGTCGGCCACCGCGGTCAGCACCGCGTTCAGCTTCAGCGGGTCGACCATCTTGAGCAGCTCGACGACGTTCTCGAACACGGTGTTGATCTCGGTGCTGACACTCTCCGAACGCAGTACCGCGCCGGCGGCAAGTCGCGCGGCGCTGGGATCCGGCGGATACACCAGCTCAACGAATTTCGAGCCGAACGCGGTGGTGGCACTGATGTGGGCCTCGACGTTGGCCGGAATGTAGGGGGTCTGGTCGGGGTCGATCTCCAGCTGCAGGCTTGTCCTGTGCTCGTCGCCGCTGAGCCGGCTGACCCGGCCGACCTTCACCCCGCGCAGCATCACGTCTGCGTCGGTCTCCATCACCAGGCCCGCTCGATCCGAGGTCAGCGTCACCGGGACGTACGACCGGAAGGTGCCCGTGAAGGCCGCGGCGGATCCGAGCAAGAACACCGCGATCGCCGAAAGCAGGATGAACGCCCACCATCCGGTGGAGATGCGGTATGTCCCAGCCCTGCGGTTCATTTCACTAAGCCGCCAACTGGAAGTCGCCGGACTGTCCGTAGATGGCGAGCGTCATCACCACGATCAACAACGACGCGACGACCATCGACGCGCGCACGGCGCGGCCCACCGCTTCTCCCACGCCGGCCGGCCCGCCGCTCGCCGTATAGCCGTAGTAGGTGCACATCAGCATGATCATCAGAGCCACCGCGGCGACTTCGCCCATCGACCACAACACGTCGGTGGGGCTCAGGTACGTGTAGAAGTAGTGGTCGTAGACACCGGATCCCTGCCCGTAGACGGCAGTGGTGCCGATGCGAGCGGCCCAGAACGCCGTCATCAGCCCGACGCAGAACAAGGGCACCGCCACGATGACGCCGGCCAGCACCCGGGTCGACGCCAGATAGCTGACGCTGCGAATGCCGATGGCCTCGAGCGCGTCGATCTCCTCACTGATCCGCATCGCCCCAAGCTGAGCGGTGCTGCCGGCGCCGATGGTGGCCGCCAGCGCAACCATCACCGTTCCCGGCTGGATCTCCCGGGTGTTGAAGAAGGCCGACACGAACCCGGTCAGGGCCTCCACCCCGACCGACTCCAACTGGTTGTAGCCCTGCACCGCCACGATCGCCCCGGTCGTGATGGTCAAGAACGCCACGATCACCACCGTTCCGCCGATCACCGCGAGGGCCCCGGCACCCATGCCCATCTGCGCGATCACCCGCAGCAGTTCGCCGCGGTAATTGATTGCGGCGTCCGGGATTCCGGCCAGCGTGGTGGCATAGAACCGGGTCTGCGCTCCGAGTCGGTGCCATCCGCCCACCGCGGTGTTCGTCATTCGCCGCAACCGCGGATGGAGCGTGCTCGGGACACTCAGCGTCATGAGATCACCTCACGACACCATGAACGGAACGCCGACGGCGGTGACGATGATGTTGGTCAGGAACAGGACGATGAATGCGAACACGACCGTTTCGTTCACCGCCCGGCCCACGCCGGCCGGACCCCCGCCCACCGACATGCCCTGATAACAGGCGATCAGCCCCGCCGCCAGCCCGAAAAGCGTTGCCTTGATCATCGAGATGACGACGTCGGCCAGGTGGGTCAGCGTGGTCAGACCCGCCACCCAGGCGCCCGCGGAGACGTCCATGAGATACACCGAGCAGACGAACGCGCCGACCAGACCCGTCACGATGAGCACCGAGTTCAGCGCCAGCGACACCGTCGTGGCCGCCAGCACGCGGGGCACGACGAGGGCCGCGATGGGGTCGATACCCATCACCCGCAGCGCATCGAGTTCTTCCCGAATGGTTCGCGCGCCCAGATCGGCACACATGGCGGTGGCACCGGCACCCGCGACCACCAGCACCGTCACGATCGGACCGCTTTGGGTCACAGTGAAGATCGCGGCACCGGTGCCGGAGAAGTCGGCGGCACCGATGTCGGACAACAGGACGTTGAAGAGAAACCCTGAGATCACCGCCCACGGGATCGTCATCAGCAGTCCAGGAAGCGTCGACACCCGCGCCACGAACCAGCACTGAAAGAGATACTCCCGCAACGCGAACGGCGGCCGGAACATCATCACGAAGGTGTCCATGGCCATGGCGAAGAAGCCACCGACCGCGCGGACCGGCTTCGCCATCACCGAAGCGTCGATCACCATGGCGCTGCGCACCGCATGACATCGAAGCTCTGCCGTCGGGTGGAGTTGCTCACGGGGGCCCTCCGGACAGGTCGAAGTGGACGAGTGACATCCGCGAGCGTACGCGGCTCACGGCCAATATGTCCATAGCGGATACTCTTGATCAGAGGTCAAGAATGTGCGAACAGCCATGCTATGAACAATTCTTGATTGGTGATGTATTTTCTTGATACGCCAATGAGCGCAGTTGGGCGCTCGTCGGCCGGTCATTCCGGCGGTGCCTGAGGCCCTCCCGACGGAACCCTCATCGGGTGAACGCCCGCAGGGTCAGAGCGGAGTTCATGAAGTCCCGGAAGTGCAGCCAGCGACCGTTTCGCAGCGTGATGATGTGGGCGAACTCCGACTCCCATTCGTGGCCGGTGGCGAGTCGGCGGAACCGCTGCCTGCCCCAGGTGGCGAGGTCATCGCCGTCGGCGATGAACTTCCACGGCTCCATCTCGGCGATCTCGATCGTCTGACCGACCGTGGTGAAGAACGCCGTCGCTTCCTCGATGCCCCGGTAGTCGCCCGCGTAGGGAATCTCGTCCGTGCCGTAGTACGTGATGCGTACGTCGGGATCGAGGTACTCGAGCGCGATGTCGAGATCGCCCGCAGGCACCGCGGCGTAGATGGCCTTCGTCGCCTCGATGTTACGCGACTCGTTCGTGGTGCTCACGAAAGATGCAGGGGCAGACGGACATAGGCATGGGTCAGCAGGCTGGCAGTCTGCTTGGTACCCGGGTCGTCGGTCAGGCCGATCGACTGATAGCGATCGAGCACGGCGTTGAGCATGGCCGTGACCTCCAACCGGGCCAGCGAGGCGCCCAGACAGAAATGGAGGCCGTGACCCAGCGAGAGTTGCTGACGAAGGTTGGGCCGGTCGATGTCCAACCGGTCGGGACTTGCGAACACCGCCGGGTCGCGGTTGGCCGAGCCGAAGAACAACGCCACCCAGTCGCCTTCGCGGATAATCTTCCCGCCGACCTCGACATCTCGGGTGGCGATCCTGAACAGCCGCTGCGGCGGGCCGTCGAGTCGCATCGTCTCTTCGATGAAGACATTCAGCAGCGTTCGGTCGGCACGAATCCGCGCAGTGATCTCGGGTTCGCGCGCCAACGCATGTAGCAGATTGCCGATCAAGAACGTCGTTGTCTCACTACCGGCGACCACCAGCGTGACACAGAATCGCACGATCTCCTCCGGGGTGAGCCGCTGCCCGTCGACCTCGGCGCGCAACAGTGCCGAGATGAGATCCTCCGCATCGTCGACGTCGTCGTCCGGGGACCGCTCCGCCAGGTGGGCGGTGTGCTCGGCCAGCCGGGTGGCGAACGTCGCCACCATCTCCTCGTTGCTCGCGATGCGCTCTTGCGGGGTCAGCGACGACGACAGCATGAACGCGTTGGCCCACCGCCTGAAGCGCACGTGGTCGCCGTCGGGCAGGCCCAGCAGGCGCACCATGGCCCTCGTCGGAATCTCGGCCGCGAACCCCATCACCTCCACGTCACCGTCGCCGAGGCCGTCGAGCAGGCGCGGGATCAGTCCGTTCAACCAGCCCTCGAGTCGCTTGACACGACGCGGAGAAAACGCCTGGCTCACCAGCTTTCGTTCCACTTCGTGCTTGGGCGGGTCGGTGTTGACCAGCATCAGGCTTGGCGCCGACGAAGCCTCTTGCAGGGGATCGCGCGACGAGAAGGTCGCGCTGTCCCTGGCGGCCCGGAAGATCTGGTCGTAGCGGAACAGCGCCCACGCGGTGACCGGTTCGTCCGCACCGGGAACGGTCCCCGGCGGCCAGTCCCGGTACCCGGCGACCGGTGAGAATTCGCGAAGTTGGTCGTACAGCGGATACGGGTTCGCGATGCCCTGCGGCGTGGTCAGACGATCGAGGGCTGACGTGGTCTTCGGCACGGTGGTGGATGACATGGCCAGAAGCCTCTACCAGCCACCGCCGCAAAACGATCCCCCATTGGGGAGGACTCCCCCTCCCGTAGGAGAGGAATTCGGGATTCCGGCCCCAATCCGCCACCACTGGGAGAACAGTGAGAATGTGACTGTTGCCGGCGGTGTGCCCGATGCCCCGTCCTTCGGCGCGTTGGACGACGAAGGCCACCCCGGCTGGGCATCTCGTCCGGCCAGGGAGACCGAGGCCGCGCGCCGCTACCGGGAGGCGCTTTCCGATGAGGGGGTGGACCCCACCGACGACCCCATGGCGGTGGTGGCCGAAGCCGTCGACGCGAAGGCCACCACCGTGCGCAAGGCGTTGGAAGCGCTCGGTGACGAGCACGCACTCAACGCGCTCGACGCGGTGCTGGACCTGTCATCGCTGGAACGCGAATTGCTCGAGGACGGTGCGAGGCGGCGCACCTTCGCGCTCCTTCAGGTGCAAGAGGGCCTGAGCAAGCTGCGGGTCGTCGACGACGTCGCGACGATCGTCGATCGGGCACCGCGCGAGCTGGTGGAATCGTGCGGTTTCGACCGGGCGGTACTTTTCCGGGTGCACGAAGGCCGAATGGTCATGGAGTCAGCGTATTTCGGTGCGGACCGCGAGGGTGCGGCGAAGATGGTCGCCTTCGCGCAGTCGGTTGCGCCGCCGCTCGACCACATGCTGCTCGAGACGCAGATGATCCGCCGTCACGCACCGGCGATCGTGCGCGACGCGCGCAATGACCCGCGGGTCAACCGCCCGATCGTCGACTTCTCGCTGACGCACTCCTACGTGGCGGCGCCGGTGATGCCGACGGGAAAGGTGATCGGATTCCTGCACGCCGACCGGCTCTATTCGGGCCGGTTGGTCGACGAGATCGACCGCGACACCGTGTGGGCGTTCGCCGAGGGTTTCGGATACGCCTACGAGCGGACGGTCCTGCTGGAGAGGATGCGCCGCCAGCACGCGGAGGTCCGCAATGCGCTGGCGTCCGCCGACGAGGCGGCCCGTGCACTGCAGGATGCGGATCTGGACCTGCGCAAGATCGAGCCGATCGAACGCAGCCCCGCCGCACAGTCGTTGGCCGAGGTGCAGACCCGAGTCATGGCGATGCTGACCCGGCGCGAGGTCGAGGTCCTCCGGCTGATGGCGGCCGGCCGCACCAACCAGCAGATCGCCGACGAACTGGTGATATCTGCCGGCACGGTGAAGTCCCACGTCAAACGCGTGCTGCGCAAACTGCACGCGACGAACCGCGCCGAGGCCGCTTCCGCCTACGTTCGGCTGGCGAGCATTCCCGAACTCGGCTGACGGTCACCGTCGGGCGCCCCCGATGTCCATCGCCGATACGCTCATCTGCGAGCACGGGACGCTGAAATACGAAGAAAATTACCGCTTGTGTCAAACGATGTATCTTGATAGTACTGATTGGCGTAACGCACGAGGTGGTGGTGGGCGCCCCCGAGTCGTGATACCCGAGGAGGCACTCGCATGACCGACACCAGGCAGGCCAGCGAGAAGCTCGTCCGCGACTTTCTCGGCTCCTGGGAAGGCGGCGATCTCGAAACCATCTGCGGTGCGTTCGCCGACGATGCCGTCTACCACAACGTACCGGTCGAGCCGATCGAGGGAATCGCAGGCATCCGCGCGATTTTTCGGGCGTTCCTCGATGCGTTCTCCGAGGCGAAGCTCGATGTCGTCACCCTGGCCGCCCAGCCGGGGCTGGTGATCGCAGAGCGCGTCGACTACTTCACCATGACCGACGGTCGCAAGGTGGTGCTCCCCGTCACCGGCGTGTTCGTCGTGAACAATGGCAAGATCACCCGCTTCAGCGACTATTTCGATCTGGCGGACTTCGAGCGCCAGAGCGGGTTCACGCTGTGAGCAGGGCGACCGGTGTGGCCGGTAACCCGGCCGCCGCACCGCCCGCGGCCGACCGTGCCGTACCCACCGTCAAGCGCAGGCCGAAGGACCGCAAGAAGCAGATCCTGGAGCAAGCCGTTTCGCTCTTCATCGACCGCGGATTCCACTCGGTCAAGCTGGAGGACATCGCCGACGCGGCCGGAGTCACCGCGCGGGCGTTGTACCGCCACTACGAGAACAAGCAGGCGCTGCTCGCTGCGGCCATTCGCGCCGGCCAGGAGCAGTACCAGAGCGCCCGGCAGTTGACCGTCGGTCACACCGCGCCGACAGCTCGGCCGTTGAGCGCCGATCTGCCGGACCTGATCACCGCCGCCGTCGCATCCCGCTCGTTGACGGTGCTGTGGCAGCGCGAGGCCCGCTACCTCGACCCGGTTGAGCGGGCGGAGGTACGGCGCCGCATCAACGCGATCGTCGCGGGCATCCAAGACAGCGTCCGGCTGGACATGCCGGAACTGAGCCCTCCGCACTCCGAGCTGCGCGCCTGGGCGGTGTCGAGCACCATCACCAGCCTGGGGCGGCACAACCTGACGCTGCCGAACGAGCAGCTCAATCATCTCCTGTATCGGGCCTGCATGGCGGCGGCACGGACACCGCCGGTCCGTGACCTGGCTCCACTCGAGATGATGCCCAAAAGCGCAGAGCGCGCGCTGTTTTCCCGCCAGGAAACGCTGCTGGCCGCGGGTGCGCGCCTGTTCCGGGCGCAGGGCTACCCCGCGGTCAGCACCAGCGAGATCGGAAAGGGCGCCGGGATCGCGGGCCCGGGTCTGTACCGCACGTTCTCGTCCAAGCAGGCCATTCTCGACGCGCTCATCCGCCGCCTGGACGAGTGGTGGAGCCTCGAGTGCATCCGCGCGTTGCGCGCGAACGGGTCGGACTCTGAGTGCCTGCGCGAGCTCGTCACGGGCCGGGTCCGCATCAGCCTGGACGACCCTGACCTCGTGTCGGTTTCGATCACCGAACTGTCCCACGCGTCGAGCGAGGTGAGCGACGGCTATGCCAGAAACCAGGCGGACCGCGACGGTGTGTGGATCGACCTGGTGCGAAAGCTGGTGCCCGAGACCACGGTCGCCGAAGCGCGACTGCTCGTTGCGGCGGCGATCAGCTTCATCGACGATGCCGCGCGCACATGGCATCTCACCCGCCGCGACGGAGTCGCGGACGAGATCACCGCTATCGCGCTGTCGATCCTGACCAGCCGGGGCTCACCATAGCGCGGACATGGTCCCGCCGTCGGCAAGCTGAGCGGTGCCGTTGACCATCGAGGCGTCGTCCGACAGCAGGAAGGCGACGACGCCGGCGATCTCGTCGGGTCCGGCCATCCGCCCCTGCAGACGATCGATCATCGTGCGCGCACCGCCCTCGCCGAGCGCCTCGTCGAACGTCGTCATCGCGGTCTGCTGCATCGCGGTGTCGACGAAGGCGGGCAGCACCGCGTTGGAACGCACGTTGCCCGAGCGCAATTCGGCGGCGGTGATGCGGCTGAGATGGATGATCCCGGCCTTCGACAGCCCGTATGCGACCGTGCCGCCTGCGGCGACCTGCCCTGCCAGTGAAGCCATGTTGACGATCGCGCCGCCGCCCCGCTCGATCATCTTGGGCGCCGCGTGCTTGGTGCACAGCCATGCGCCACGCAGGTTGATCCGCAGGACCCGGTCGAAGTCCTCGACGGTGGTGTCGGTGAGCGGTGCGAAGTGCACCACGCCCGCGTTGGCGACGAGCTTGTCGACGCCACCGAACGCAGCGGCGCAGGCGTCGACCATTCCGATCACCTGTTCCTCGTCGCTCACATCGACCGCATGAGCGACGGCGCCGCTGCCGACCTTCGCCGCCGCGACGTCGGCCGCGTCGCCGTCGATGTCGGCGCAGAGCACACGGCAGCCCTCGGTCGCGAGCCGCTCCGCGACCGCCAGCCCGATACCGGCTCCCGCCCCGGTCACGATCGCGGCCTTGCCGGCCAGGTCGGGATGGCTCACGCCGCACCTCCTTCACGTTCGCGGATCGCCCCGAACATCACCAGGCCCACTCCCGGCGAGTCCTCGGAGAGCCGGAGTGTATAGACACCGAGATCATGCAGGATCCATGCCACCGACGTGGGATTCACTGCCGCGGCGTCGCCTTCGGACAGCCCACAGGCTCGCGCCGATCCGGCTGGCCGCAGGTAGACGATGACGCCGCCGCCCTGGGTGGCCATTCCGGTCAGCGCGGTGTCGAGTTCCCGTCGGCAGCGGCATGCCGTCGAGCCGAACACATCCCCGGTGAGGCACTCGACGTGGACGTGTAGGGGGACGGGCACACCGGCACCGACCGCACCGACGATCACGGCCAGGTGCTCACCGCCGGCGCCGGCCGGGTGCACGTCACGGAAGCCGATCACGCGGGAGTCGCCGAACCTGGTGGGCAGCAGCGTCTCCGCCAGCCGAACGACCTGAGGCTCGGTCCTGCGCCGGTACGTGACCAGTTCGCCGATCGAAACGACGGGCAGCCCGTGCGTGACGGCGAACTCGACCAACTCGCCGCGGCGGGCCATCGCGGTGGGCCGGTCGCGGGACACGATCTCGCACAGCGCAGCCGCCGGGCGACGCCCCGCCAGCCGGGCCAGGTCGAGCGCGGCTTCGACCGGTGCACTCCTGTCCAGCACTCCGTCGGCTCGAGCCTGCACGGGGACCACGTGGCCGGGACGCAGGAAATCCGAAGCGGTGGAATCGGCCGACGCGAGCGCCGCGATCGTTGCCGCGCGATCGGTCGCCGAGATCCCGGTGCCGGACCCGAGGCAGTCGACGGAAACCCGGTTGGCGGCGGTGCCGAACGCGCCGTTTTCGGTGTGGCACATCGGCGGAAGATCGAGTCGTTCGCAGTCTGTGCCCGACAACGCGACACGGACGTAGCCGGAGGTGTGCCGAATGGTGAACGCCAGCAACGCCGGGGTGGCGCCGTCCGCGGCGAAGACCAGATGCCCGTCGGCGTCGCGCGCGGTGTCGTCGATGAGTACCACCGGCCGGCCCACCGCCACGGCGGTGATCGCGCGCCGGACCCGTACATCGGTTGTCTTCATGTCTGCCCCTTCGCAGCCGGGTTGGCGGCGAGCCGACGGAATCGACTGCCGTGGAAGACGAGTGGCGGGATATCCGGGTCGGCGCCCACCGCACAGATCTCCAGCAGAACGATGGTGTGGTCCCCTGCCGGAACCTCGGTGTGCAGGCGGCAATCCAGCCAGGCGCTGGCGCCGTGGACGAAGATGCTTCCACTGGGCTGTTCGAGCCAGTGCACCCCGGCGAAGCGGTCGCCGACCTTGCGCGACAGGCTCAGGCAGACCTCGTCGTGGTCCTCGGCCAGCACGCTCAGGCCGAGTCGGTGACGACGCCGCAGCTTCGGCCACGTCGTGGAACTGTTCTGGACACAGACCGACACCAACGGGGGATCGACCGAGACTCCGGTGAACGAACTGGCGGCCATCCCCACCGGCACACCGTCGATGACCGCACACACCGCGGTCACCCCGGAGGGAAAACAGCCGTACACGCGGCGCAACTCGGCGCCGTCGGCGTGCAGTGCGGTCACCTGCTCCATATCGTCGTAACCCGCCGGCTAACCCAACGTCCGCAGGAAGTCGAGCACCAGCCGGTTGGTTTCCTTCGGCTCCTCCTGCTGAATCCAGTGCCCGACGTCGGCCACCATGTGGGTGCCGCGATAGTTCGGCATCACTTCGCCCGCGCGCTCGATGGCCTCGGCGCCCCACGTCGTGCCGACGTCGTACTGTCCGCCGATGAACAGTGCCGGCGGCGTGAGCGGCCGGCCGGCCTGACCCTCCAGATCCTGCCAGTCGTTGTCGATGTTGTGATAGAAGCTCAGCGGTCCACCGAAGCCTCCGCGCTCGAATTCGCCTGTGTAGAAATCGAGGTCGTCCTCGGTGAACCAGTCCGGCATCGTCTCGGGACAAACGAACGCGTCCTTGAGTCGTGCGCCCTGCGCCATGCACAGCGGACCGGCGCGGATCACGTCGATCGGGTCCATGGAGGCCAGATCGACACCGGCGGCCTCGGCCGCCTTCGTAGCCGCGATCATGCCCTCGCCGGAGACCGTGTACGTCAGGCCCAGCAGCCAGCCCCGCAGATCTTCCTCTATCTCGGCGATGATGCCGTCCTGCGCGGCGAAGTAGTCCTGGTACCACACCTTGCCCTCACCGGCGATCTCGAGGTGGTAGTCATTGGGCCGGCGCTCACCGAACGGGCTGCCCGGCAGTGCGATCACGCCCCGGCCGGCGAAGGGGACACTGATGCCGACCACGCCCGCGCACCTTTCCGGATGCAGCCACGCGAACGTCCAGGCCACGGGGGCGCCCCAGTCATGGCCCACGACCACCGCGCTCTTCTCGCCATATGCCTCGATGACGGCGAGCACGTCACCGGCCAGTTCCTTGATGCGGTACGCCGACTGCACGCGGTACTTCGACGAGCGCCCGTAGCCGCGCTGGTCGATGGCGACGACGCGGTACCCCGCGGCGGCCAGCGCTGGAATCTGATGGCGCCACGAGTACCACGACTCCGGGAAGCCGTGCACCAACACCACCAAGGGTCCCTCGCCATCTTCCACGGCGTGGATCCGGGTGCCCCGGCAGTTGAGCATCCGATGAATCTGCGGCATCTCCAGCCTCTTTCCTGGTTGTCAGTGCGTCCGGGTGCCGGCCAGTCCGACAGTGCTTTCCTCGGGTGGAACGAAGTGGTCGGGAGACGGCACCTCACGGTTCTCGTAATTGCGGGCGATGAGCGTCTTCTGCCCGGACAATCTGGTCCGCGCCCACTTGCCGATCACCCGCGCGGCCACGTTCGGTCGCATCAGCGCCGATGGCGGCTTGACCAGATGGACGACCGCAAGGAACTCGCCATAGGCCTGCGGGTCGTCATGAACCAACTCCAGGACGCGGTCCATGTACCAGGTCAGCGCGCGAAAGTAGAACGGGCGCTTCTTGTCGACATCCTTGAGCCAATCGAAACGCAGGTTCTGCTCGCGGATCACGAACCAGGCCGTGTCGGCCAACCGGCTGATCTTCCGATAGTAGCGGTGCGGGAGCTCGGCGTGTCCTGGACCAAGCTTCTGCAGCAGGATCTGCAGTTCTCGAACTTCTTTGAGCGCCAAGGTCATACCCAGTCCGGAGACCGGATCGGCGCTGGTGTAGGCATCGCCGACCGCAATCAGCGCGCGCGGGAGATTGCGCTTCTTCTCGTAGCGCAGCCGAAGCATGTTGGGGTAGCGGAAGTTGTAGATCGGCGAGGCCGGTTCCAGCCCGTCGATATTCTCCCCGACCACCGGTGACGGCATCAGATCGGCGAAGGCCCGAAACTCCTGCGCGGTGCGTGGAGGGGAATAGCAGTTGTAGGCCACCAGCGAGGTGGACAGGATGGTGCGTGAGCTGTCCGTGTAGTACTGCGCGGCGTAAGTGTCCTCGTACGGCCGGTAGGCGTAGCAGATCATCATCACCTTGTCGCGCCACTGCCGTTCGGGTGGCACCTTGTGCTGCATCGTGGAGTAGAAGCAGTTGATGATGTCCTGTTCGACCTCCGGTGCCCCGATTCCATTGCGCTGCAGAAACTCCGGAATCCTGGTGTTCTTGCCCGAGGCGTCCACGACGAACTCGGCGGGCACGACCTCCAGTTCGCCGTCGCGTTCCACTGCGACCCCGACAACGGAATTGGCGTGCCGGTCGTAGACGAGGTCGGCGACCTCCGATTCGTAGCGGAAGCTGATGCGCGGCTCGTCGTCCAGCCGGCGTCTCACACACCATTCGAGCAGTGGCCTTCCGGCACAGACGATCTGGATGTCGCCCGTTCCCGGCTTCTTCCAGGCACCGCCGAGCCGGATGCGGTACTCGGCGGCCATGTCGACGTCGAAGGCACCCTCACGCACCATGTCGTCGATGATGCCGGGGAAGATGCGCTCCAACTCGATGCGTCCCGCGGTGAGCAGATGGTGCAGGTGCCAGCCCTGTGCGGCGCCGGGCCGGCCTTCGCGGCGCCGGTGCGGGTCGTCCTTCTCCAGGACGATGACCCGCTCGAAGATTTCGCTGCACACCTTGGCCGCGGCGATTCCCGCGATGCTGCCGCCGACGATCACCGCCGTCCCGCGGCCGCGACGGCGCACGTCCGCCAGATCGAGCTTCGCGTGGTCCAGGCGTGGCGGGGGGCGGCGCCGCACCGCCCCGCTCGGCACGAACTTCTCGTAATACAGCCCGGCGCGGTGAAACCCCCTCGTCTCCAGCCACTTCCGGGTGGCCTCCACCATGGCGGCCGGACCGCACAGATAGACGTCGGCGTCGCCGCCGCCCAGCATGTCGTCGTCCAGCAGGTCGGTCACCAGTCCGACGGACCCGTCCCAGTGCTCACCGCCGTGCGCGACGGTGACGTGCACCTGCAAATTGGCGAGACGTCCTGCCAGCGCCTTGAGCTCGTCGAGCTTGCAGAGGTCCTCGACGTCGGTCACGCCGTAGAGCACGTGGACCGGCTGTGCCACCTCGGCGTCCAGGCTCTGGGCCATCGCCAGGATCGCCGACAACCCGGTACCACCGGCCACCATGACCACCGGTCGCACCAGGGGACGCAGGTAGAAGCCGCCCTTGCTGCCCCGCAGCGCGATGCGGTCGCCCGGTGTCGCGCGGTCGCGCAGATAATCCGACATCACACCGTGCGGCAGCAGCCGGACGATGAACTCCAGTTCATCCCGGCCATCGTCGGGATGCGCGTAGGAGTAGTTGCGCCACACGTCGGTGCCGGGCACCTGCAACTGCGCGAATTGCCCTGCCCGGAAGGCGAGGGCGTCGCCCATGCCCGAAACGTCGACCCGCAGGATCGCGGTGGTCGATGACACCAGATCCACGCCGGCCACCACGCCGTGGCCGGTGACCAAGCGCGCGGCGTTGTCGTCAGCCGGATACTGCAGGTCGATCAGGCAGTCCGACGTGGCGAAGGTCTGGCATGTCAGTATTTTTCGGGCGTCCCGCTCGACCTCGGACAGGCCCTCGGTGCGCCCCATGTCGTAATCACCGGAGGCGCAGGAGGCGACGCATGTACCGCAGATTCCGCTCTGGCACTCGTTGACGATCGCGACGCCGTGTTCCTCCGCCGCCTCGAGGATCGATTGGTCCGGTCCGATCGGCATCGTCTGCTGCGTGCCGTCCGAATACCGGACGGTGATCTGAAGACCCTCCATGGGTGCCCCTTCGGTTCGGCGCCGACGATCAGACGGTCGCGATCGCCGGTTTCTTCGCCAGCCGCGCGTTGAGCCTGGGCATGACCTCCTCGGCGAGCAGCCGCATGGACTCCTTCCACGGACCGGGGTTGTCGCTGTAGTCACAGCCGAGGATCAGCAGGTGCCCGAAGCCGCCGACCTGGTCGTAGGTGGCCTCCAGCTTGTCCACCACCGTATCCACCGACCCGACCACGAAGGTGTTCTCGGCGAGGTATTCGGGTGTGACGTCCTCATCGGGCACCGATGGGTTGTGCTTGTAGTACTTCGTCATGCCGAACATCCGGAACGTCGGCAGGACGTACTCACGCATGAAGCGTCCGATCATGCCGTCGACGGCGTAGCGGAAGGCCTGTTCGTCGGTCTCGGCGACGACCACCTCACGCACGAGCCGCCAGTCGCGACGGTCGGGAGTGCGCCCACTGCGGGCGGCGCCTTCGAGCACCGCATCCCAGTGTGACGCGACGTATTCGGTGTTGAGGTCCAGGCTCATCGGGAGGTAGCCGCGCTCGCCTGCGAGCTTGAGGGTCTCCGATCCGGCGGAGAAGCCGGTGACGCCGATGGGCGGGTGGGGCGTTTGGAACGGCTTGATGTGGCGGGCCATCAAGCCCTCGAACATCGGCGCAATGCCGTTGGCGTTCCAGTACTTTCCCCGATGTTCCCATGGCTCGTCCTCGGTCCAGACCCGCAGCATGATCTCGAGAGCCTCGCGCGTCATCTCACGGTGCTCACCGTTCTGCCCGTCCACATCGAACAGCGCCCAGTCGCCGGGTATGCCGCTGGCGCCGACACCGAGCATGAAACGCCCCTGCGCGAGGTGGTCGAAGTAGGCCACCCGGTGCGCAAGTTCCACCGGATGGTGGTAGGGCAGCAGATGCGCGCCGGGGGCAAGCTTGATCGACTTCGTCCGCTGGAGCGCTTGTGCCAGCAGCAGATCGGGCGCACAGATCGGTTCCCATGCCACGGTGAAGTGCTCGCCCACCCAGGCCTCGACATAACCCAGCTCGTCGGCGAGCGCAATCACCTCGAGGTCCCATTGGGTTGCGTCGTACAGGCTGCGCTCCGGCGGGTGCGCCGGCATCAGGAAAAGTCCCAGTTCCATGTTCCACCCTCTCAGTCGTGGTCACTCGCGCGCACCGCAGGGGCCGAGCGGCCCGAGCTGGGTTTGGAATCCTGCCCTGCGATGTACAACACAGTACTAGCAAGATACTTCATTGAGCGCAAGTAGGGAATATCTTGCTGCTTTACGTCCTCACAACTTCTTCGTGAGGCGTATCGCCTATGGACATTTTGGCTTCCGTCCGCGTAGCCTGCTGAATCAGCGGCATCCCACGCAGCGGGGGTGCCGATTGGAAGGGAGCACTTCGTGCAGCATTTCGACTACATCGACTACGAACTGCTCGATGACGGCCGCCTCGCCGTGATCACGCTCGATCGCCCGAAACAGCGCAACGCGCAGAACCGCGGGATGCTTGTCGAGCTCGGGGCGGCGTTCGAACTCGCAGAAGAGGACGATGCGGTGCGGGTCGTCATCCTGCGCGGCGCGGGACCGTCCTTCTCCGCGGGCCACGATCTCGGTTCCGCCGACGACGTGCGCGAACGGTCACCCGGTCCCGGACAGCACCCCACCTATCAGTGCAACGGCGGAACGATCGGCGGCGTCGAGACACGGCATCGCCAGGAGTGGCACTACTTCTTCCAGAACACCAAACGCTGGCGGAGCCTGCGCAAGATCACCGTCGCCGAGGTACACGGCATGGTCCTGTCGGCCGGGCTGATGCTGGCGTGGTGTTGTGACCTCATCGTCGCCGCCGACGACACGATCTTCGCCGACGTCGTCGGCACCCGGCTCGGGATGTGCGGGGTGGAGTACTTCGGTCATCCGTGGGAGTTCGGCCCACGCAAGGCCAAGGAGCTGCTGCTCACCGGCGACGCGCTCCCCGCCGACGACGCCCACGCCCTGGGCATGGTCAGCAAGGTCTTCCCCGGCGACGAACTCTCGCAGTGCACACTCGATTTCGCGCGCCGGATCGCCAAGCTGCCCACGCTGACCGCGCTGCTGATCAAGGAGTCGGTGAATCAGACCGTCGACGCCATGGGCTTCGCCACCGCGCTCGACGCGTGCTTCTCACTGCACCAGCTCAATCACGCCCACTGGGCCCAGGTGACCGGCGACCCGTTGGGCATCGGAACCGTCGAGTACGGGCTCGAGGATTGGCGCGTGACTCCCGAGATCCTGCCCGCGACCAAGCAGCGCCCCTGAGTAAGGCGCCACGTGGACGTCGACTACCCACCCGAAGCGCAGGTGTTCCGCGACCAGGTCCGGGCGTTCCTGTCCGAACACCTGCCGAGTGACTGGCCCGGCGCCGGCGCCCTTTCGCCCGAGGAGCGTGCGGAGATGGGGCAGCGGTGGCGCAAGGTCCTCGCCGATCGCAGACTGGTCGCCGTCTCCTGGCCCGAGGAGTACGGCGGCGGTGGCCTGTCGGCGATCGAGCAGGTGGTCCTCGCCGAGGAGTTCGCCCGCGTCGGTGCCCCCGAACGGGCCGAGAACGACTCTCTCGGAATCGATCTGCTCGGCAACACGATGATCGCGCTCGGCTCGGAGGAACAGAAGCGGCGCTTCCTGCCCCGGATACTGTCCGGCGAGGACCGCTGGTGCCAGGGGTTCTCCGAACCCGACGCCGGCTCGGACCTGGCATCGGTGCGAACCAGGGCCGTGCTCGACGGCGACGAGTGGGTGATCAACGGGCAGAAGATCTGGACGTCGGCAGGCCCGACGGCGAACTGGATCTTCGTGTTGGCCCGCACGGATCCGGCCCGGCCCAAGCACAAGGGCCTGTCGATGCTGCTGGTGCCGATCGACCAGCCCGGCGTCGAGGTCCGTCCGATCGTCAACGCCGCCGGGCACGCGTCGTTCTCCGAGGTCTTCTTCACCGACGCCCGCGCGCGAGCCGCCGACGTGCTCGGCGGGGTCGGCGGCGGGTGGTCCGCGGCGATGACGCTGCTCGGCTTCGAACGCGGGTCGCAGATCACTACCGCCGCAGCGGAGTTCGGCCGCGACCTGGACCGGTTGCGGGTGCTCGCCCGGCAGAGGGGGCGGCACGCCGATCCCCTCATCCGCGACGCGCTGGCGTGGTGCTACTCGCGCGTGCAGATCCTGCGCTATCAGGGCTACCGCGGGCTGACCGCGCTGCTGAACGGACAGCGTCCCGGGGCGGACGCCGCGATCAACAAGGTGATCTGGAGCGAATACTTCCGCCGCTACACCGAACTGGCCGTGGAGATTCTCGGACTGGACGCGCTGAGTCCTCACGGCCCGGGAAACGGTGCGGCACTGCTGGTCCCGGTGGCGGGTACGCCGAACTCGGTGGGCTGTTGGATGGACGAACTGCTCTACGCGCGGGCCGCCACGATCTATGCCGGCAGCTCGCAGATCCAGCGCAACGTGATCGGAGAGCAGCTGTTGGGACTTCCGAAGGAGCCGCGCTGACGTGGATTTCCGGTACAGCACCGAGCAGGTGGACTTCCGCACGTCGCTGCGCGGCTTCCTTCGTGACGCCGCGCCTCTAGCCCGCGTGCGCGCCGTGGCCGCCGCGGGTGGATTCGACGAACCGCTCTGGGCGCGGCTGTGCGGCGAGTTGGAGCTGCCCGCCCTGACCGTCCCGCCCGAGTACGGCGGAGCAGGCGGCACCGTGCTCGATGCCGCGATCGCGTTCGAGGAGCTCGGCCGGGGGCTCACCCCGGTCCCCCTGGCCGCCACCACCTTCGCCATCGAGGCCGTGCTCCGGTTGGGGGACGAGAACCAACGCCGCAGGCTGCTTCCCGGCCTGCTCGGCGGAGAGCGGATCGGGGCCTTCGCGGCTGCCGGCCCCGATGCCGCCGACCCCTCGTCGGCCACGGTGCGGGCCCACCGCAGCGGTGAGCGGATCAGCCTGGCCGGCGAGTGCTCGCCCGTGCTGCACGGTGACGTCGCGGACCTGTTCGTCGTGCCGGCACGCACCGACGACGCGCTCGGGGTGTACCTGGTGGCGGCCGACGCTCCCGGGGTCACCGTCGAGCGCCTGCCCTCGTTCGACGTCACCCGCCCCGTCGCCCGGCTGACGCTGGACCAGGCCCCGGCGGAGCCGCTGACCGCAGCCACTCCCGCCAGGATGGAGCGGGTGCTCGACACGGCACGCGTGCTGTTGGCCGCCGAGATGCTCGGCGGCGCCGAAACATGTCTGGCCATGTCGGTCGAATATGCCGGCGACAGAGTGCAATTCGACCGGCCGATCGGCTCCTTCCAGGCGGTCAAGCATTCCTGCGCCGAGATGCTGATCGAGATCGACGCGACCCGGGTGGCGGTCATGTTCGCCGCGATGAGCGCCGACGACCCCGATGAACTGGCGGTCACCGCGCCGCTGGTCAAGGCGCAGGCCGCAGATACCTTCGCCCTGTGCGCCGGCTCGGCCGTCCAGGTGCACGGCGGCATCGCCTACACCTGGGAGCACGACATCCACCTCTACTTCCGCCGGGCCAAGACCACCGAAGCGCTCTTCGGCAGCAGTACCCGTCACCGGGCGCTGCTCGCCGACCGCGTGGGCCTGTAACACTGCATCCCGAGGAGCCATCGATGACCACCCCACCAGCCGTACGCGAGCAACACGGCACGGCGAATTCCTATGCGGCGGGCCCGATCGACATCCCCCTGTTGGAGGAGACGATCGGGGCCAACCTCGAGCGGACAGTGTCGGCCCACCCCGACGTCGAGGCCCTGGTCGACGTCACCTCTGGTCGTCGCTGGACGTACTCCGGACTCAACGACGACGTCGGCGTCGTCTCTCGCGCCTTGATGGGCAGCGGCATCGAACCCGGGGACAGAGTCGGAATCTGGGCACCCAACTCCGCGGAGTGGACGATCCTGCAATACGCCACCGCCAAGATCGGCGCGATCCTGGTGACGATCAACCCGGCGTACCGCACCCACGAGTTGGCCTACCTGCTGCGGCACTCCGGCGTCCGAATGCTGGTGTCGGCGACGGATTTCAGGTCCTGCGACTACCGCGGCATGGTCGCCGAGGTGCGCGGCGAGGTGCCCGATCTGACCGAGGTGGTGTTCTTGGGCTCCGACTGGGACGAGCTGCGACGGCGGGCCGAGCGGGTGCCGGCCGAGGCGCTGCGGTCCCGAATGGACGGGTTGGCGCCGTCCGACCCGATCAACATCCAGTACACCTCCGGCACAACGGGTTCCCCGAAGGGCGCGGTGCTGACACACCGCAACATCCTCAACAATGGTTTCTTCGTCACCGAGCTCATCGGCTTCGGCCCCGCCGACCGCCTGTGCATCCCCGTGCCCTTCTACCACTGCTTCGGCATGGTGATGGGCAACCTCGGCTGCACGACCCACGGCGCCACCATGGTGATTCCGGCAGCGGGGTTCGATCCCGCGGCGACCTTGGCCGCCATCGAGACCGAACGGTGCACCGCGGTCTACGGCGTGCCGACGATGTTCATCGCGATGCTTGCCCAGCCGGATCTGGCTCGACGCGACGTCTCGTCGCTGCGGACCGGGATCATGGCGGGTGCCACCTGCCCCATGGAGCTGATGAAGCGCTGCATCAACGACCTCAACATGTCGGAGGTGGCGATCGCCTACGGCATGACCGAGACGTCTCCGGTTTCCTGCCAGACACTCATCGACGACGACCTGGAGCGACGGACCGCCACCGTCGGGCGCGCGCACCCGCACGTCGAGGTCCAGATCGTCGATCCGGACACCGGACAAACGGTCAAACGCGGTGTGCCCGGCGAATTCTGCACCCGCGGCTACTCGGTGATGACCGGCTATTGGCGCGACGACGACAAGACCCGGGAGGCCGTCGACGACGGCGGCTGGATGCACACCGGCGATCTGGCGGTGATGCGGGAGGACGGGTACTGCCAGATCGTCGGGCGCATCAAGGACATGGTGATCCGCGGCGGCGAGAACGTGTATCCACGCGAGATCGAGGAATTCCTGCACACCCATCCCGACATCGAGGACGTTCAGGTCATCGGGGTTCCCGACGAGAAGTACGGCGAGGAGGTCTGCGCGTGGATCAAGATGCGGGCGGGTGCACGGCCTCTGGATGCCGACATGGTGCGGGAGTTCTGCGCCGGCGAGCTCGCGTACTACAAGGTCCCCCGCCATGTCCGCATCGTCGATGAGTTCCCGATGACCGTGACCGGCAAGGTGCGCAAGGTCGACATGCGCGCCGAGATGGTCCGACTGCTCGGCCTCTGACCCGCCGTTCGCCGAAATAAGGTTCCGGTACGCAGAACCGCGTGGTGTGCCATAAGGCTGATCTCGGGGCCCCTTGCGTGCGCCGTTCCGGCGTTACTAGGATATCCAAGTATCTAGCAGCAAGGGGCACGCTCATGACCACGCAAATTCCGCATTTCATCAACGGCCAGCGGACCACCGGCCAGTCGACGCGCACGGCCGACGTCTTCAACCCCAGCACCGGTGAGGTGCAGGCGCAGGTCGCGATGGCCTCGGCCACCGACGTCGACGCCGCGGTTGCCGGCGCCGCCGAGGCGCAGCGCGAGTGGGCGGCGTGGAACCCTCAGCGCCGCGCCCGCGTGCTGATGAAGTTCGTCGAACTGGTGAACCAGCACGCGGAAGAACTGGCCGAGCTCCTGAGTCTCGAGCACGGCAAGACCCACGCCGACTCGCTGGGCGACATCCAGCGCGGCATCGAGGTCATCGAGTTCTCCGTCGGCATCCCGCACCTGCTCAAGGGCGAGTACACCGAGGGCGCGGGCACCGGCATCGACGTCTACTCGCTGCGTCAGCCGCTCGGCGTCGTCGCGGGCATCACCCCGTTCAACTTCCCGGCGATGATTCCGCTGTGGAAGGCCGGTCCGGCGCTGGCATGCGGCAACGCGTTCATCCTCAAGCCGTCCGAGCGCGACCCGTCTGTTCCGGTCCGGCTCGCCGAGCTGTTCCTCGAGGCCGGTCTTCCGCCCGGGGTGTTCCAGGTCGTGCAGGGTGACAAGGAGGCGGTCGACGCCATCCTCACCCACCCGGTGATCCAGGCGGTCGGTTTCGTCGGCAGCTCCGACATCGCGCAGTACATCTATTCCACCGCGACCGCCAACGGTAAGCGCGCGCAATGCTTCGGCGGCGCGAAGAACCACATGATCGTGATGCCCGACGCCGACATGGACCAGGTCGTCGACGCGTTGATCGGCGCGGGCTACGGCAGTGCGGGCGAACGGTGCATGGCGATCAGCGTCGCCGTGCCCGTCGGTGAGGAGACGGCCAACCGCCTCCGCAACAGGCTCGCCGAGCGGGTGAGCGAACTGCGCGTCGGGCACAGCCTCGACCCGAAGGCCATCTACGGCCCGCTGGTCACCGAGGCGGCGCTCAAGCGGGTGCGCGGCTACATCGACGCGGGCGTCGAGGCGGGCGCCGACATCGTCGTCGACGGCCGCGAACGGGCCAGTGACGACATGCAATTCGGCGATGCGAACCTGGAAAACGGCTTCTTCATCGGCCCCACCCTGTTCGACCACGTCACCACCGACATGTCGATCTACACCGACGAGATCTTCGGCCCCGTGCTGTGCATCGTGCGGGCCCATGACTACGAGGAAGCGTTGAAGCTGCCCTCCGAGCACGAGTACGGCAACGGCGTGGCGATCTTCACCCGCGACGGCGACGCCGCCCGCGACTTCGTCTCGCGGGTGCAGGTCGGCATGGTCGGCGTCAACGTGCCGATCCCGGTTCCGGTGGCCTACCACACGTTCGGCGGTTGGAAGCGCTCCGGCTTCGGCGACCTCAACCAGCACGGGCCGCATTCGATCCTGTTCTACACCAAGACCAAGACCGTCACCCAGCGCTGGCCGTCGGGCATCAAGGATGGCGCCGAGTTCGTCATCCCGACCATGAAGTAGATGGACCTCTTCGGACTCGACGACGACGAACGCGTGATCGCCGAGACGGCGGCCGCGTTCGCCGAGAAGCGCCTTGCGCCATACGCTCTGGAGTGGGATTCCACCAAGCACTTTCCCACCGATGTGCTGCGCGAGGCCGCCGAGCTCGGGATGGCCGCGATCTACTGCCGCGACGACGTCGGTGGCAGTGAGTTGCGGCGGCTCGACGCCGTGCGCATCTTCGAGCAGCTGTCGACGGCGGATCCGACGGTTGCGGCGTTCCTGTCGATCCACAACATGTGCGCCTGGATGGTCGACACCTACGGAACCGACGAGCAGCGCAAGGCGTGGGTGCCCAGGCTGGCGTCGATGGACACGATCGCGAGTTACTGCCTGACCGAGCCCGGTGCCGGCTCGGACGCCAGTGCGTTGCGCACCAAGGCCGTTCGCGCAGGCTCTGGAAAAGACGCCGACTTCGTGCTCGACGGTGTCAAGCAGTTCATCTCGGGTGCCGGGTCGTCGGACATGTACGTCGTGATGGCGCGCACGGGTGGTGACGGCCCGCAGCCGAAATCAAAGGGCATCTCCACGTTCCTGGTCGAAAAGAATGCGCCCGGACTGAGTTTCGGCCCCAACGAGGCGAAGATGGGCTGGAACGCCCAGCCCACCGCGCAGGTGGTCTTCGAGGGCGTGCGGGTACCGGCCGACGCGATGCTCGGCGGCGCCGAGGGTGAGGGCACCGGGTTCGGGATCGCGATGAACGGGCTCAACGGCGGCCGCATCAACATCGCCGCGTGCTCGCTCGGCGGTGCGCAGGCCGCCTACCAGAAGGCCGCCGCCTATGTGCGCGACCGGGAGGCCTTCGGCGGCTCGCTGCTCGACGAACCCACCATCCGCTTCACCCTCGCCGACATGGCCACTGCGCTGGAGACGTCGCGAAACCTGTTGTGGCGGGCGGCCCGTGCGCTCGACGAGAACCATCCCGACAAGGTCGAACTGTGCGCGATGGCCAAGCGCTACGTCACCGACTCGTGTTTCACCGTGGCCGATGAGGCGCTGCAGCTGCACGGTGGCTACGGTTATCTCAACGAATACGGCCTGGAGAAGATCGTCCGGGACCTACGGGTGCACCGGATCCTCGAGGGAACCAACGAAATCATGCGCGTGGTCATCGGGCGGTCGGAAGCCGCCAAGGTGCGCGCGTCCGCATAGGGAGAGTCAATGACGACGATCGCGTTTCTTGGCCTTGGCCACATGGGCGGCCCGATGGCGGCCAACCTGCTCGCCGCCGGCCACACCGTCAACGGCTTCGATCCGGTTCCCGCCTTGAAAGACGCTGCGGCACAGAAGGGCGCGCAGGTGTTCGACAGCGGTGCCGCGGCCGCCGCGGACGTCGACGTGGTCATCACGTCACTGCCCAACGGCGACGTCGTCAAGTCGTGTTACGCCGAGATCCTGCCCGCCGCGCGCGAGGGGACCTTGTTCATCGACACGTCCACGATCTCGGTCGACGACGCCCGCACCATCAACCGGCAGGCGGCCGAGCGCCGGTTCGCGCAATTGGACGCGCCGGTCTCGGGCGGGGTGAAGGGCGCGACCGCGGGCACGCTGGCGTTCATGGTGGGCGGCGAGGACGCCGCGGTCGAGCGGGCACGGCCGGTGCTGGAACCGCTGGCGGGCAAGGTCATTCACTGCGGCGCCTCGGGCACCGGTCAGGCCGCCAAGTTGTGCAACAACATGGTGCTCGCGGTGCAGCAGATCGCCATCGGCGAGGCCTTCGTGCTGGCCGAGAAGCTGGGGCTGTCGGCGCAGTCGCTGTTCGACGTGATCACCGGCGCGACCGGCAACTGCTGGTCGGTGCACACCAACTGCCCGGTGCCCGGTCCGGTGCCGACGTCGCCCGCCAACAACGACTTCAAGCCGGGTTTCGCGACCGCGCTGATGAACAAGGACCTCGGGCTGGCGATGGACGCGGTGAAGTCGACGAGTTCGAGTGCCCCGCTGGGCGCCCATGCCGCCGAGATCTACGCCGCGTTCGCGGCCGACCACGCCGACAAGGACTTCAGCGCGGTGATCGAGATGCTCCGCGACAGCTGACCTCACCGCGCCTGCGTGTCGAGCCAGGCCCGGTTGCCGTACCCGTCGAGGTGGGCGACCTGCTCGACCGGCTTGCGCGTCGTCGGGCCGTACCGGCCACGCGGCCAACCCAGGGGCACGACGCAAACGGGCGTCACCGTCAGCGGCAGGCCCAGGGTTCGCCTTGCCGACGTGACACTCCACAGCGGCAGGGTGATCAGCGACGCCCCCAGCCCCATCGCCCGCGCGGCGAGCAGCAGGTTCTGCACGCTGGGGTAGATCGACCCGAAGAACGACGACTCACCGACGAATGGCGACGGCACGTACGGCAACCGCATACCGCCGCGCAGACACGGCACGACGAGGACGGGGATTTCGCTGAAGTGGTCGACCTGCCATTGCACCGCACGCAGGATCTTCAGCATTGACTCGTCACCGGCGGCGACGCGCCGGCCGATCCCGCCGTAGAGCGACCAGGCTTGGCGATAGCGTCTGCCGAGCTGGTCCTTCACCGCCTGGTCCCTGACGACGATGAACTCCCAGTTCTGCCCGTTCGACCCGGTGGGCGCGCGTAGGGCCAGCTCGATGCACTTCAACACGACAGCGTCGTCTACCGGGTCGGGCAGAACGCGGCGCACGGCCCGCTGGGTCATCATCGCCTCGACCAACGGCATGTCGAGGCGGGCGAGTGCTTCGTCGGTGGTGGGGATGTCGGTCATTCCCCGACGCTACCGTCAGGCAGCTGAAGGTTTCCGGACCTTCCACCAGTTCGCGTGCAGCCGTTGGCAATCGGTGACGGTCAACGGAGCCTCACCCGCGTAGTCCGGTCGCACCGCAACGGCGGTCGGGATGTCGGGGGTGCCCTCGCCGGTGACCACCACCGTGGCCAGGCCCGCGGCATTCGCGGCCCGCAGCCCGCAGGCGGAACCGGTGACCGCGATCGCGTCCTCGGCCGACAGGCCCAGTTCGTCCAGC
Organism: Mycobacterium sp. B14F4; assembly: GCF_039871645.1. Lineage (NCBI taxonomy): Bacteria > Bacillati > Actinomycetota > Actinomycetes > Mycobacteriales > Mycobacteriaceae > Mycobacterium > Mycobacterium sp. B14F4. Next base: position 223,880 of record NZ_JBDPMF010000008.1, read on the forward strand.
GCGTGACGATGCGCTTCGGGGTCGGGCATCGGCTTGGCGACGTCCTCGCCTGCGACGACGGTCTCGACGAGCCCCTCGCCGACCAGCTGCCGCACCAGCGGCTCGACCCAGGCGCGCCGGCCGTTGGCCACGACGGCCACCTGGACGCCGGCGCCGACGGCATCCATCACGAAGTCGACCAGTCCCGGCCGCGGCGAGAGGTCGCGCTCGAGGATCAGCTCGTCGAACATCATGGTCTTGGTCGTGTAGATGTCGTCGGCCAGCAGCGCGGTCAGCACGTCGGACTCGGTGGCCACGCAGCGCTTGCGCAGCTCCGCGGCGACCCGCTGGCGCTCGTCGGTCAGCGCCAGCAGCTGCCGGTAGCGCGCCACCGACCACTCGCAGTCCAAGCCGTGGGCCGCGAAGGCCGCGTTGTAGGCCACCCGGTGGCCGTCGCATTCGATGTCGGTCAGCGCGTCGAGGTCGAAGACCACGGCGCGCATGGAACAGCCCGGCCCGGTGGGCGATGCGCAGTCCCACCAGAACCGGCCTGCGCGCCACGTCGTCTCATGCGTTGTCGGCATGCAGACAAGGGTGGCCGAAGTCACAAGTTCTCAACCTCCCCCAATCGGGGGATCGGCGATGCCAACTTGTTCTACCACCGTAAACGGCACCTCTAAGGTTGGTGCCATGCCGAGCAGCCCCCCGGTGCGATTAGTGCTGGTCGACGACCACGAAATGGTCATCGAAGGCCTCAAAGCCATGCTCGCGGCATTCTCGGACCGGGTGCAGGTGGTCGGGCAGGCCGTCGGCGCCGAGCGGGCGCTCAGCGTCGTCGACGAGCTCGACCCCGACATCGTGTTGTCCGACGTCCGCATGCAGGGCTCGAGCGGACTCGACCTGTGCCTGGAACTGCGCGAGCGCAAACCGGAGCGCAAGGTCGTGATGCTGTCGGTCTACGACGACGAGCAGTACCTGTTCCAGGCGCTGCGGGTCGGGGCGTCGGGCTATCTGCTCAAGAGCATCAGCAGCGACGAGCTGGTGCGCCAGCTGGAGTTCGTCCACCGCGGCGAGACCGCTATCGACCCCGGGATGGCGGCCCGCGCCGTCGACACCGCGGCGCGGCTGCAGCGCGACGAGTTCTGGCCCGGCGCCCGGCAGGGCCTCACCCAACGCGAGAGCGAGATCCTGTCGTTCGTCGTCAACGGGCTGTCCAACCGCGCCATCGCCACCAAGCTGGTGATCGGCGACGAGACCGTCAAGACGCACCTCAGCTCGATCTACCGCAAGCTGGGGGTCAGCGACCGCACCGGCGCTGTCGCGACCGCGCTCAGAGAGGGGATCTACCAGTGACCCCCGGTGGCGGTCCACCCGACGCGGTGCGCGAGCTCAGCCAGTACGCGCTGGCCGCCGACCGCGAGCTCGCGCTGCTGCGCGAGCTGATCCAGGCCGCGTCGAAGGGGCCCGGCGTCGAGCCGCTGGCCGCCGCCGCGGCGCGGATGATCACCGCCGCCACCGCCAGCGACGTCTGCTTCGTGCACGTCCTCGACGACACCGACCGCTCACTCACCCTGGCCGGTGCCACCCCGCCGTTCGACGCCGAGATCGGCAAGATCAGACTGCCGCTGGGACAGGGCATTTCGGGTTGGGTGGCCAGCCACCGCGAACCCGTGGTGATCACCGAGGACAAGGAGTCCGATCCGCGCTACATGCCGTTCCAGTCGCTGCGGGGCCGGGACTTCACCTCGATGGTGTCGGTGCCGATGGAGACCGACCCCGGCGGGCTGGTCGGCGTGCTCAACGTGCACACCGTCGAGCGGCGCGAGTTCACCGAGCGCGACGTCGAGCTGCTCGTGGTGATCGGCAGGCTGATCGCCGGCGCGATGCACCAGGCACGGCTGCACCGCCAGCTGGTCGCCCGCGAGCGGGCTCACGAGAACTTCGTCGAGCAGGTGATCGAGGCCCAGGAACTCGAGCGGCGCCGGCTGGCGGGTGACATCCACGACGGCATCTCGCAGCGCTTGGTGACGCTGTCCTACCGGCTCGACGCCGCCACCCGCTCCGACGACCCGGCCACCGTCGCCGAACAGCTGGGCAAGGCCCGCGAGCTGGTCGAGCTGACGCTGGAGGAGGCACGCGCCGCGATCAGCGGGCTGCGCCCGCCCGTGCTCGACGACCTCGGTCTGGCCGGCGGGCTGGCGAGCCTGGCGCGCTCGATACCGCAGATCGGCATCGACGTCGACCTCACCGAAACGCGCCTGCCCGACCACATCGAGCTCGCGCTGTACCGGATCGCACAGGAGTGCCTGCAGAACGTCGTCAAACACGCCAACGCCACGAGCGCCCGGCTGACGTTCGCGGTCGACGCGGGCAAGTCCGGCGACACCGCCCGCCTCGAAATCGTCGATGACGGAGTCGGTTTCGACACCTTCGAGCATCCCCTCGGCGGTGACGAGATGGGTGGCTACGGCCTGCTGTCGATGGCGGAGCGGGCCGAGATCGTCGGCGGCCGCCTGCACATCCGGTCGCGGCCGGGGGCGGGCACCGCGGTGACCGCGACGATCCCGTTGCCGTCCGCCCCGTCGGTGGACACCTGAGCCGTGCGCGATGAAGGTTGATCGGCGGCCCGCCCAGGACTAGTAATCGCCGGAGTTCTTGCGCAGCGTCTGGATGGAGGCCGCGAGTGCGCGCGATTCGTCCTCGGACATGCCGATGTCGGCGAACACCTCTGTGTTCAGCGTGACCGTGGCGTCCTCGACCGTCGAGCGGCCGAGGTCGGTGATCCGCACCAGCGTGGTGCGGCCGTCGGTCGGATGCGGGATCCGCTCCACCAGGCCGTCGGCCTCCAGCCGCCGGATGGCGTGCGTGACGCTGGTGACATGGACCTGCAGCCGGTCGGACGCCTTGGTGATCGGCAACGCGCCGTTGCGGCTGAACGCCAGCAGTCGCAGCAACTCGTACCGCGAGAAGCTCAGATCGTAGGGCCGCAGCGCCGTCTCGACGCGCGCCAGCAGGATCTGGTGTGCGCGCATCACCGACGTCACCGCCACCATGCCGTCGGCGACCGCGCCCCAGCCGGACCGCTCCCAGTTGGCGCGGGCCAACGCGATCGGATCGCGATCGACGGGCCGCGGCGGTCGCGGCGGTTGCGGCGGTTCTGAGGACACGCCTCTTCATACCGCATCGGCGGCCGCGGGCAGGAGAGTTCAGTGCGCCCTCGTCACCGACCCGACCTCACGCCCGGCTCGACGCCACCGCCGCCAGCACCGCGCGCGTCGACCGCCGATCACCGACGGTGATCCGCACGCCGCCGTCGGCGTAGTGGCGGACCTGCAACCCGCTGCCGTCGAACACCTCTCGCCACGGGCGGTCGTCACGGGGCAGGTAGACGAAGTTCGCCTGGCTGTCGGTGCTGTACACCCCCATCGACTGCAGCCGCATGCGCAGATAGCGCCGTTCGTTGGTTATCAGCCGAATACGTTGTCGCAGCTCTCTTTCGGCGTCATAGGACGCCGCGACCCCGACGAGCCCGGTGAGCGCGACACCGAACGGCAACTGCATGGTCCACAGTTTGTGCGCCAACCCGGGGGCGCAGAAGCCGTAGCCGATGCGCAGCCCGGCCAGTCCGTAGGCCTTCGAAAACGTCCGTAGAACAACGACATTGGGGTGACGCGCCACCAGCCCATTCGCATCGAGCCGGTGCTCGGCAGCCAGGAACTCGCCATACGCCTCGTCGAGCACCACCACCGTATCGGTGGGCACCCGCCGCAGGAACCGCTCGACGTCCGCGGCGGCTTCGACGGTGCCGGTGGGGTTGTGCGGCCGGCAGACCACCACCACCCGGGCGCCCGCCGCGGCGTCGGCCATCGCGTCGAGGTCATGATGGCCGTGCCGGTCCAGCGGGACCGTGACCGAGACCAGGCGGGCGATCTGCGCGAAGATCGGATACCCGTCGAAGGTGGGCGACGACATCACAATCGTGTCGCCGGGATCCGTCACCGCGTGCAGCACCTGCATGACCACCCCGGTCGCGCCCGCACCGATGACGACCAGCTCGTCGCGGACCCCGATGTGCGCCGCGATCAGCGAGCGCAGCCGCTGCGGCAAGTACTCCGGATACCGGTTCGCGGCGTCGATCGACGCTGCCAAGGCCGAGCGCACCGAGGGCAGCGGCGGGAACGGATTCTCGTTGAGCGACAACGCGAACGGGTCGCTCGCGCTGGGCAGCGAGCCGACAGCCTCGCAGCCGTCGCGGTCCGGGGTCGCCATCAGGACCGACCGCCCCATCGCACCGCGGCGGCACCGGCGAAATCGCCGGCGTGGGCGAACGCCGCCATCAGCACCACCTCTCCGGCGCGCAGCCTGCCGTCGCGGATCGCGCGGTCCAGGTTGACCGGGATGCCCGCGGCGAACAGGTTGCCGCACTCGTCGAAGGTGTCGACGTGCCGCTCGGCAGGCAGCTCGAGCGCCTCGCGCCAGTTGCGCAGGAACACCCGGTTGGGCTGATTGGTGACGAACAGGTCGAGGTCCTTGGGCTTGAGCCCGATGCGGTCGCACACCGCGTACGACACCTCCGGTACCTGGCGGTTGCCGCGCGCCAGCACCTTGGTGATCTTGCTTTCGGTGAAGCCGATGTAGCCCTCCCCCGGTCCGGGCTGCCACCACTTGCGCGGCGGGTCGACCGCGATGGTCATGTCACCGGCGAACTCGCCGTAGGTGCGGCACTCCACGTCCAGGATCGGCGACCGATCCGACACCGTCACCAGGCCGACCGCCGCGCCGTCGCCGGGCACCGACGCCTGCGCCTTGCGGCGCACCCCGGGCTGGTCGAACACCTGTCCCGCGGCGTTCTGCGCGACGGCCACCAGCGCGGTCCGCCCGGCACCGGAAGACAGCAGCTGGCGGGCCACCTTCAGCCCGAGCACGAACGCCGCGCAGCCGCCGTTGTGCAGATCGAGCACCCAGTCCGGCCGCATGCCGAGGCGGTGCGCCATCGCGCCGCCACCGCCGTAGAACGGCATGTCGGGCATCTGGGTGTGGGTGATCAGCACGTCGATGTCGGCGAGGACGTCGTCACCGTGTCGGGCGACCAGGCCCGCGGCCGCACGTTCGACCATGTCGACGGCCGTCTCCTCCGGCGCGACGTGATGGCGCAACCTCGGGGCGCGGAACATCACGTTGTCGCGCAGGTCGTCGGAGTCGGCGAACTGCGCGTAGTAGTCGGCGCCGATCGGTTCGCCGGGCAGGTAGGTGGAGACGTCCACCAGGCTGACCATCGTCACGGCGTCCTCACCTCATCCAATCCGGTGTCACGGGAAGGCCGTTGCGGTGCCGGTATTCGGCGATGGCCTTCAGATTGCGCATCTCGAGCAGGTGGCCCGCGCCGAACATGTCCCAGAAGTCGCCCACCCAGACGGGTCGCTGCGGCGGCGCGGTGTCCGGATACGGGTTGCGGTCGTAGAACGGGTGGTGACAGTTCGTCCACAGCACCACCGACCCGGGCTTGTCCAACACGACGGCGGCGTCGACGACCCGCATCAGGTAGATCATCCACAGGTGCCTGCCCTGGTCCCAGGCGCAGTGGTAGTCCACCGTCATGGCCTGCCTGTTGGCCACCGTGCGGGTGAAAATCGCTGTCTCCGAACCCAATCGGTCGTAGGCGCGCCACAGCCCCGGCTGCTCGGTCTGGGTGAAGCCGCGCAGGCTGTACGTCCACTCCTCGAGGCAGCGGGTGTCGGCCAGGTAGTCGAACAGCTCGCCCGGTGGACAGTCGATGTAGGCGTTGACGGTGCAGAACTCGCCGAAGACCTCGTCGTGCGGGTAGACCGACCGCATCATCTCCATGATGATCGGCGTTGCCTTCTCCCGCGGCGATGTCTCGATGCGGATCAGGCCGTCGAGCGGGTCGACGGCACCGGTCGATCGAAGCCGGTGGGCGGTGATGTCATCGAGTGCGGGCAGCGACATGAGCGGTGCTCTCCTTCATCTTCTCGAGAAAGGCTGCGAACGGCGGGATCTCGTCCGCCGAGCACTCGACGCCGATCACCGACGGGCCGTCCGCGTCGAGCGCGGTGGTCACCGCGGCGGGCAGTGCGCCGATGTGGTCGACCTCGGCCGACGGCAGGCCGGGGAACATCGCGCCGAGCCCGGCGCCGAGCCGGCTGGGGCCGAACCGGTTGTAGCTGTAGCCGCCGCCGTAGAACAGCTGCTCGCGCGTCACGCACATCGCGTGCGCGTGGTTGTCGAACAGCAGGAACGTCACGGGCAGCCGGTACTGCATGGCGGTGTGAATCTCCATGCCGTGCATGAAGAACGAACCGTCACCGGCGATCACCACGGTTCTCCTGCGACGGCCGAACGCCATGCCGAGCCCGGCGCCGAAGCTGTACCCCATGCCGCCCATCCCGAGCGCGACGAGGAACCTGCCGTCGCGGCGCACCGGCAGGTGGTGGATTGCCGCCGCTCCGATGTTGCCGGCGTCGACGACGACGTCCACGCCGTCGGGCAGCATCCTGTCGAGCACCGCCATCGCATCGCGGTACCGGATGCCCGGGCCGTCGTGCTCGGGTGGGCGCAACTCGCTGCGGGTCATGTCGTGGAACACCCGCACCCGGGCGGCCCGCCCGGACAGGGCGGCGGTCAGCCGGGCCAGCGACGCCCGCAGGTCGTCGGTGTGGACGTGGGTGCAGGGAAGATGCGGCGCGGCCGAGCCGATCGAGTACACCGGCACCGACGCCAGCGCGTCGTCGAGTCCGGCGCGCGCCGTCACCGTCATGCGGGTTCCGACGAGCAGGCACACCGCGCTGCCCGCGATGGCCGCCGCGACGCCGGGATGGCCCATCACGCCGGTCACCCCGATGGCCGACGACGACCCTCGGCCGGGGGTGCCCGCGGTGTCCTTGGCGTCGGGCACGGTGGCCACTCGCGCGCGCATCATCGCCCGCAGCGCTTCGAGTTCGGCGCGGGCGTCGTCGCGTGCCACCTGCTCACCGGCGATGATGGTGACCGGGCCGGCGGCGCGGCGCAGGGCACGGGTCACCACATGCGGATCACCCACCTGGCGGGACGGCACATCGAGTACCGCGGTGCCGTTGCTCGGCATGGCGGCCTGCTGAACGTCCTTGGGCAGCAACAGGACCGCTGGCCCGCGCCGGGTCTGTGCCGCGGCGACCGCATCCGCCAGCGCGGTCGAGATGTCGGTCGGGGTCAGCACCCGCCTGCAGTACACCGACACCGCGGAGAACAGCGCATGACCGTCGAGCGCCCCGTTGCGGCCGCTGGTGTCCTGGAAGGAGCCTCGGCCGTCGAGTCCGGTCGGCGGCTGCCCGATCAGTGCGAGCACCGGAACCCGGCTGGCGAGGGCCTCACCCAGTCCGGGCACGGTGTTCAGACAGCCGCCGCCGGAGGTCGCGGCCAGCACGCCGAGGCCGCATCCGCTGCGGCTGTAGCCGTCGGCCATGGTCGCGGCGGAGAACTCGTGCTTGGCCAGCACCGCGCTGATGTCGCTGCGCAAATGCGCTGCGTCGTAGAGGTCTTCGATATTGGCGCCGTCGACTCCGAAGATGTGGCCGACGCCGCGCGCCGCGAGAGAGGAGACGATGTGATCGACCACCCGATGTGCCATTGTTCACCCGCCTTCCCGACGCTCACCCATGACACGGCGTCCGGCCGGATCGGGTTCACCCGCCGGCGTGATTCACAGCGGACGTTCGAGCAGAACCCGTCCCGAGTCAGGCGAAACCAGTTGCACGGCGGCGATTTCGTCGACCTGCAGCGGGGTGTTGGCGCTCGGCAGCGCGGTGGCGCCGGACAGCCCCAGCCACGTGGCGACCTGGTTGCGGCTGCCGTCGCGCCCGACGACCACCATCCCCAGGTTCTGTGGCGGCGCGTCGCGCCGACCCCAGTCGCCGTACGTGCAGGCCATGTCGATGCGGGTGCCCCAGCCGAAGCCGGTCACCGCCACGGTGGCGTTGATCGGAGTGTCGGACACCTTCTCCATCGCCAGTTGATTCGTCGCCTGGGGGGTACCCGGCTGCTGGCCGAACGTGTCCGGCCGGACCACGATCAGCAGGCCGACCGCGATCAGCGCGGCCGCCAGCCCCACCACCGCAGCCGAGGTGATCCACTTCTGCCGCCGCCGTCGCGCCCGCATCCTGTCCAACACCGAGTCCAGAAGCTGCGGTGGCGGAGCCACCTCGGCGCCGCCGATGTCCGCCGCGTCGATGGTGCCCAGGAGCACGGGGATGCCGCGCAACTCGTCGACCGCGGCCCGGCAGTGCGCACACGTCTGCAGGTGTGCCTCGTACTCACGACGGTCCTCACCCGACAGCGAGCCGAGCACGTAGGCGGCGTCCCAGGTCGCATAGCGATCGCCGGCGGGGACGGTCATGGTGTCACCCCCATCTCCTGTAGCCGCAGCTTGAGCGCCCGCACACCGTAGTGCAGCCGCGACTTGACCGTGCCCTCGGCGATCTTCAGGTCCGCGGCGATCTGTGCGGTGGTCCAACCCTGGTAGTACGCGCGGCGAATGACCGCGCGGTGGTCTTCGCTCAGTGCGCCGATCGCCTCACCGAGCAGCATCCGGTTCAACGCTGACTCCACCTCGTCGGGCCCGGGCCGGTCGGCGGCCTTCTCCATGTCGGCAGTGCCGGATTCGCTGCGAAACCGTGCGCTGCGTCGCTCGTCGATGACGAGGTTGCGCGCGACGGTGAACAGCCAGGCTCGCGCCGACCTCTCACTGTCCGCGGTCACCTCGGGATGGCGCCATGCACGCAGTAGCGTCTCCTGCACGACATCCTCCGCCCGAGCCGTATCGCCCGTCAGCCGGACCGCATAGCGCCAGATGGCAGCGGCGTGCTCCTCGTAGAGCACCCGCATCACGGCGGCCTCCGGGTCGTCCAAATTCAACCTCCATTTTGAATACGAGGTTGTCAGGCGTCCGGTTCAGTATCCGCCGATTATTGGGTGAGGATGCGCGGTCCGTCCTCGGTGACGGCGACGGTGTGCTCCCAGTGCGCCGCGCGGGATCCGTCGGCCGTGACGACGGTCCATTCGTCTTCCAGCACAATCGTCTTGGTGGTGCCCAGGCTCAGCATCGGTTCGATCGCGAGAACCGAGCCGGCCTCCAGATACGGACCACGCCCCGGCGCGCCCTCGTTGGGCAGGAACGGGTCCATGTGCATCTGCCTGCCGATGCCGTGGCCGCCGTAGTTGGCGACGATGCCGAACTTGCGGTCGTAGCGCTTCTCGGCGGCGCGCGTCGCGGTCTCGATGGCGTGCGACACGTCGGTGAGCCGGTTGCCGGGCACCATGGCGGCGGCACCGGCCAGCATGGCGTCCCTGGTGGCCTGCGACAGCGCCTCGTCGACCTGGATCAGCTGCCCGACGCCGAACGTGACCGCCGAATCGCCGTGCCAGCCGTCGAGGATCGCACCGCAGTCGATGGACACCAGGTCGCCGGGCGCCAGTTTCTCGCTCGCCGAGGGGATCCCGTGCACCACGCGGTCGTTGACCGAGGAGCAGATGCTGGCCGGGTAGCCATGATAGCCGAGGAAGGACGGCACGCCGCCGCCGCCGCGGATCACCGATTCCGCGATCTCGTCGAGTTCGAGGGTGGACACGCCGGGCGCGGCGGCCCGGCGAACCGCGAGCAGCGCGGCCGCCACCAGCGACCCGGCGGCGGCCATCGCGTCGAGTTCCCCGGAGGTGCGCTGCGCGACGACCTTGCGGCCCCGCAGTCCGGGCAGTCCGATCACTTACCGAGTGCCCGCAGCGCTCGCGCGAAGACCTCGTCGAGCCCGCCGACCGCGTCGACCTGCTGCAGGTTGGCGTGGCTCCCCATCTGGCCGTAGTACTCGAGCAGCGGAAAGGTCTCGTCGCGGTACACCTGCATCCGGTTGCGGATGACGTCCTCGGTGTCGTCGTCGCGGCCGCGGGCCTTGAGCCGCTTGAACAGCTCGTCCTCGGAGACCTTGAACTCCAGCACGGCGTCGAGCTTGGTGTCGTGGTGCTCGAGCATGTCGTCGAGAGCCTTGGCCTGCTCCACCGAGCGGGGGTAGCCGTCGAGAATGAACCCTGCAGCCGCATCCTCCTGCTCGATGCGATCCTCGACCAGCTTGTTGGTCAGCTCCGAGGGCACCAGGTCGCCGGCGTCGAGGTAGGCCTTGGCCTCCAGCCCGAGCGGGGTGCCGTCGCCGATGTTCTGCCGGAACAGGTCGCCTGTCGAGATCTGCGGGATGCCCAACTTCTCGGAGAGCCTCTGAGCCTGCGTGCCCTTGCCGGCACCCGGCGGTCCGAGCAGAACGACTCTCACTTCAGGAACCCTTCGTAATTGCGTTGCATGAGCTGGCTCTCGATCTGTTTCACGGTATCCAAGCCGACGCCCACCATGATCAGCACGCCGACGCCGCCGAACGGCAGGTTCTGTACGGGACCGCTGCTGCCGACCGTCAGGAACAGGTTCGGCAGCACGGCGATGGTGCCCAGGTAGATCGAGCCGGGCAGGGTGATCCGGCTCAGCACGTAACGCAGGTAGTCGGCGGTCGGCTTGCCGGGGCGGATGCCGGGGATGAAGCCGCCGAACTTCTTCATCTCGTCGGCGCGCTCGTCCGGGTTGAACGTGATCGACACATAGAAGTACGTGAAGAAGACGATCAGGCCGAAGTAGACCGCGATGTAGACCGGGCTGCTCGGATCGGACAGGTATTCGGCGACGAACCGGCTCCACCAGTTGGTGCTGTTCGGATCCGAACTGCCGCTCTGGATCAGCTGCGTGATCAGCTGCGGGATGTAGATCAGCGACGAGGCGAAGATGACCGGGATGACGCCCGCCTGGTTGACCTTCAGCGGGAGGTAGGTCGAGGTGCCGCCGTACATGCGCCGGCCCACCATGCGCTTGGCGTACTGCACGGGGATACGGCGTTGACCCTGCTCGACGAACACCACGCCGATGATGATCGCCAGCGCTCCCGCGCAGACCAGCGCGAACACCAGGCCGCCGCGGCTCTGCAGGATGGTCTGGCCCTCGCCGGGCATCGCCGAGGCGATGCTGGCGAAGATGATCAACGACATGCCGTTGCCGATGCCACGCTCGGTGACCAACTCGCCCATCCACATCACCAGCGCCGCGCCTGCGGTCATCACCAGCACCATGACGACGAGGGTGAAGATGTCCAGCCCCTCGCTCTGGCCCTGGATGATGTCGAGCGAGCAGCCCTGCAGCAGCCCACCGTTGGCCGCCAGCGCCACGATGCTGGTGCTCTGCAGGATGGCCAGCGCGATCGCCAGATAGCGCGTGTACTGCGTCATCTTGGCCTGGCCGGCCTGGCCCTCCTTGCGCAGCTGCTCGAAACGTGGGATCACCACGGTCAGCAGCTGCACGATGATGCTCGCGGTGATGTACGGCATCACACCGACGGCGAACACCGACAGCTGCAGCAGCGCGCCGCCGGAGAAGAGGTTGATCAACGAGTACAGCTGACCCGACTCACCCCCGCTGACCTCGGCGATGCACTGCTGCACGTTCGGGTAGTTGACACCGGGGGACGGTATCGATGCGCCGACCCGGTAGAGGACGACGATCCCGAGGGTGAACAGGATCTTTCGCCTCAGGTCGACTGTCCTGAGTGAAGAGATGAAAGCCGAGAGCACTCTTCCTCCTGCGCAGCCGACCTGTTGATCGCGGCGTGCGGATGGGGCTGGATTCGACCAGCGTCTTGGTTAAGTCGTGTGCGGACCCTCGTCAAGCGCACAGCCTGCGGAGTTGCCCGTCAAACAGTCTACGAGAGTAACAGCCGGCGCCCCATTGCCCCGCATCCCGCCGATGGTTCCGGCACTCACAGCGGCTTCTCAGCTGGGGAACATACCGTGGAGCCGATCTCGTTATATCTACTAAGTAATCGATCGATTGGAGATGTCATGGCACGCACGGGACCCCGGCATGACGGGGACACCTGGGATCTGGCCTCGAGCGTGGGCGCGACGGCGACGATGGTCGCGGCGGCGCGGGCGATCGCGAGTACGGGTCCCGACGCACTGATCTGCGACCCGTACGCCGCACCCCTCGTGCGGGCGGTGGGCGTGGACTTCTTCACCCGCCTCGCCACCGGTGAACTCACACCCGCGGACATCGACGTGGACAACGCGTCGATGGGCATGCAGCGCATGACCGACAACATGGCGGTGCGCACGAGGTTCTTCGACGAGTTCTTCACGGCCGCGGCCGAGGCGGGCATCCGGCAGGCGGTGATCCTGGCCTCCGGCCTCGACGCGCGCGCCTACCGCCTCCCGTGGCCGGCCGGGACGACCGTCTACGAGATCGACCAGCCCGACGTCATCGAGTTCAAGACCCGCACGTTGGCCGAGTTCGGCGCCGAGCCGACCGCCGAACGCCGCACGGTGGCGGTCGACCTGCGCTACGACTGGCCGACGGCGCTGAAAGAGGCGGGGTTCGATCCCGGCCGGCCGACGGCGTGGAGCGCCGAGGGGCTGCTCGGCTACCTGCCGCCGGAGGCGCAGGACCGGCTGCTCGACACCGTCACCGCGCTGAGCGCTTCCGGCAGCCGGGTCGCGGTGGAGAGCGGGCCGACGAGCATCGACGAAGCCGACCGCGAGAAGGCGCTCGAGCGCATGCAGGAGGCCTCGCAGCGGTGGCGCAGCCACGGGTTCGATCTGGACTTCGCCGACCTCGTGTATCTCGGCGACCGCAACGAGGCCGGTCAGTACCTGGCCGACCGCGGCTGGCGGCTGACCCGACGCACCGTCGCCCGACTGCTCGCCGACAGCGGTCTGCCTGCGCTGTCCGACGACGACGACACCGCGGGCTTCGGTGAGCTGCAGTACGTCACCGGGATACTCGGGTGATGGCCCGTACCGACAACGATTCGTGGGATCTGGCGTCCAGCGTCGGCTCGACCGCCACCATGGTCGCCGCGCAGCGCGCGTTGAGCCACCGCGAGGGGTTGATCGACGACCCGTATGCCGAACCGTTGGTGCGCGCGGTCGGTCTCGACTTCTTCGTCCGCGCGCTCGACGGCGAGATCGATCTCGACGACATCGACCCCCGCTTCAACACGCGCCGCGCCGCGGAGGGGATGGCCGTGCGAACACGGCATTTCGACCGGTTGTTCACCGACGCGTTCGCGGCTGGTGTGCGCCAGGCCGTGATCCTGGCCGCCGGGCTCGACGCGCGCGCCTACCGCCTGCCGTGGCCCGACGGAACCGCCGTCTACGAATTGGACCAGCCGGAGGTGATCGTGTTCAAGGACCAGACGCTGGCCCAGCTGGGCGCAGAGCCTGCGGCCAACCGGCGCGCGGTGGCGGTCGACCTGCGCGATGACTGGCCGAAAGCCTTGCTGGACAACGGGTTCGATCCGACGCAGCCCACTGCCTGGATCGCCGAGGGGCTACTGATCTACCTGCCGCCCGAGGCGCAGGACCTGCTGTTCGACCGGATCGACAGGCTCAGCGCACCCGGCAGCCGGATCGCCACCGAGCACATCCCCGACATCAGAATGTTCTCCGACGAGCGGTCCCAGGAGATCTCGGACCGGCTTCGCAAGTACGGCAGCGACATCGAGATGCGCGACCTCATCTACCACGGCGAGCGCAACGACGTCACCGAGTACCTGACCGGGCACGGGTGGGACGTCACGGCCCAGAGCATGCGGGATGCATACGCCGCCAACGGGTTCGAGTTTCCCGAGGAGGAGACGGTAGGGATGTTCACCGACCTGAGCTACGTCGCGGCGGTGAAGCGCTGAGCTCGAGGAACCGGCCGTAGCGGTCGGCGACCGCCGACGTCCACGCGGGATCGGGTTCCACGACGCGTTCGGTGGCCGCCCACCGCGCGGCGTCGGTGAGCGACGACTCGAGGCCCGCCGCCATGCGCGCGAGAAACGCCGAGCCGAGCGCAGCACCCTCGGCGACCGCCGACACCTCGACCGGCAGGCCGGTGGCGTCGGCGATGGCCTGCATCCACGGCCCGACGCGGGTGCCGCCGCCGGTCGCCACGATGCGGGACGCCGGCGCACCGCTCATCTCGATCAGTTGGCGCACGACGAACGCCGACGCTTCGAAACCGGCGCGGCGGATCGCGGCGCCGTCGTGCGTGAGATCGAGCCCGTCGAGCACGCCGCGGCGGGCGGGCTCGTGATACGGCACGCGTTCACCGCGCAGGTACGGCTGCCACACCGGGACACGGCGCGGATCGGCCGCCTCGCCGGGCGCGACGACGCGGTCCACCCAGCCGAGGAACAGCCCGCCGGCGTTGCTCGGTCCGCCGATCTGACACTTGCCCGGCGCCGTGTGCGGCAGCGTCCACAGACCAGCCACCTCGCGGTACTGCGGGATCGTCACCCACACGATCAGCGTGGTGCCGCACAGCACGAGCACGTCGCCGTCGCGGTCGGCCCCGGCCACGACCTGCTCGCACACCGCGTCCACCGCACCGGCGCCCAGCACCGCGCCGCCGGCGCGCACGGTGCCAACGGCGGCGCCGGACGCCTCGACGGCGGGCAACTGGTCGGGCGTCACACCGCAGTCGGCGCATACCGTCTCGCTCCAGCCGGCACCGTCGAACAGCGGGTACATCGTGGAGGCCGTGGCGTTGTCGATGACCGCCGCACCGGCCAGCGCGTGGTTGGCCACCGCCGCCGCGGGCCAGTAGCCGGGTGCACCGGGCCGCTCCCCCGCAGTCCAGCGCAGGAACTCGACCGCCTCACCGGAGAGGAACCGTGAATCGGGCTGTCCGGACGCGGATCGGCCGCGCTCGTCGCCGTACAGCAGACCCGGTGTGCGCGGTGCGCCGTCCGTGTCGACGGCGGTCAGCGACGGCACCATCGCGGTGACGGCCACGGCGGCGGCATCGGATCCGTGCAGCGCGTCCAGCGCCGCGAGTGGGCCTCGCCGCCAGGCCTCGTCGGCGTCGTGCTCGAAGCGGTCGGCACTCGGCACGCGCAGCGCATGCGGGATGCGGGCCCGCGCCGTCACCCGGCCGTCCGCGTCGGCGGCCACGGCCTTGACCGAGGTGGTGCCGATGTCGATGCCGATTGTGACGTCTTTGGCTGACACGCGCGCCACCGTACGCCAGCATGTGCAGGCGTGACCCGACTTCGCGCCCTGGTGACGGCCCCGCTCCGCGGGCCGGGTTTCGACAAGCTGAACGAGCTCGTCGACGTGGTGTACGACCCGTGGATCGAACTGCGGCCGCTGCGGATCTACACCGCTGACCAGCTGGCCGAGCGGGCCGCCGCCGAACGCGCCGATGTGCTTGTGGTCGAGGGTGATTCGGTGACGGGTCCGGTCTTCGACCTACCGCTGACGGCGGTCGCCGCCACCCGCGGCGACCCCAACAACGTCGACGTCGCGGGGGCGACGGCGGCCGGCGTGCCGGTGCTCAACACTCCCGCCCGCAACGCCGACGCGGTCGCCGAGATGGCGATCGCGCTGCTGTTCGCCGCCACCCGGCACGTGCTGACCGGCGACGCCGACGTCCGCGCCGGCGAGGTGTTCCGCGACGGCACCATCCCCTACCAACGGTTCCGGGCGGCCGAGATCGCAGGCCGCACGGCCGGCCTGGTGGGCCTGGGCGCGGTGGCCCGCGCGCTGCGCTGGCGGCTGCAGGGCCTGGGCGTCGAGGTGATCGCCCACGACCCGTACCACGATGAGGCCCGCCACGGTCTCGACGATCTGCTCGCCGAGGCCGACATCGTCTCGCTGCACGCACCGGTCACCGACGACACCGTCGGCATGATCGGCGCCGCGCAGTTCGCCGCGATGCGCGAGGGCGTGGTGTTCCTCAACACCGCCCGCGCGCAGCTGCACGACACCGACGCCCTGGTCGCCGCCCTGCGCAGCGGAAAGGTGTCGGCGGCGGGGCTGGACCATTTCGTCGGCGAATGGCTGCCCACCGACCACCCGTTGACCGGCATGGCCAACGTGGTGCTCACGCCCCACATCGGCGGCGCGACGTGGAACACTGAGGCGCGGCAGGCGCAGATGGTCGCCGACGACCTCGAGGCGCTGCTGTCCGGGCGCAGGCCCGTCCACATCGTCAACCCGGAGGTGCTGGCGCCGTGAGATTCGTCGACGACCCGGCGGACGCGGTCCTGGCCGCGGCCAAGGACATGCTGCGGCGCGGGCTCGTCGAGGGCACCGCCGGCAACATCTCAGCCCGTCGCGAGGACGGCAACATCGTCATCACGCCGTCGTCGGTCGACTACCGCGACATGGCCCTCGACGATCTGGTGCTGGTCGACCCCGACGGTGCCGTGCTGTCGGCCGCGGACGGGCGGGCGCCGTCGACGGAGATGGCGCTGCACCTGTCGTGCTACCGAGCCTTCGACGACATCGGCAGCGTCATTCACAGCCATCCGGTGTGGGCGACGATGTTCGCGGTCGCACGACAGCCGATTCCGGCGTGCGTCGACGAGTTCGCGGTGTACTGCGGCGGGAACATCCGCTGCGCGGAGTACGCCGCGTCGGGCACCCCAGACGTCGGCAACAACGCGGTCAAGGCGCTCGACGGCCGGGCCGCCGCGTTGATCGCCAATCACGGGTTGGTGGCCGTCGCGCCGCGCCCCGACAAGGCGCTGCACGTCACCGCACTCGTCGAACGGACCGCGCAGATCGCCTGGGGGGCAAGGGCTCTCGGCGGGCCGGTGCCGATCCCCGACGAGGTCAACACCAACTTCGCCGCGGTCTACCGCTACCTGCGCGAGCACTGACCTCTTCACCGCGAGTGGCCAGTAACGGCTAGAATCGGTAGTCCCCCAGCCACAGCGCGCTCACCCCGGTCAGCGATTCCTCCGCGCGGGTGACCATCCCGGCCACCGACCGGCCCAGCAGCGCGGCGACGGCCTCCGACAGCGACGCCGCCGCGGGCTGCGACGACGGCTTGGGCCGCAGCCGGTCCATCAACGAGGAACCGGGATAGCCGATGATACGGACCTCGGCGTCGGGCTCCAGACCCGCCAACACCTTGGCGCGGGTGATCGCCGTCCGCAGCCCGCCGAGCTCGTCGACCAGCCCGCGCTCGAGCGCATCGGCACCCGTCCATACCCGGCCGCGAGCGATCGCGTCGACGTCCTCGACGCTCATCTTGCGGCCGACGGCCACCCGCTCGACGAAGTCGGTGTAGAACAGGTCGGCCTCCGCCTCGACATGGGCGTGCTGCTCGTCGGTGAACGGCTGGTTGATCGACCAGGCGTCGGCATTGGGATTCGTTCGCACTGAGCCCGAGCCCACCCCGAGGCGGTCCTTCAGCTCGCGGGCCACCAGCTTGCCGGTCACCACGCCGATCGAACCGGTGATCGTGCCCGGATTAGCCACGATCGCGTCGGCGCCCATCGAGACGTAGTATCCGCCCGACGCGGCGACCGCGCCCATCGACGCGACCACCGGCTTACCCGCCTCGCGCACCCGATTCACCTCGCGCCACACGGTTTCCGATCCGGTGACCGAACCGCCGGGGCTGTCGACCCGCAGGACGATGGCGGAGACGGCATCCGAGGCGGCGGCCTCCCGCAGCGCGGCGGCGATCGTGTCACCGCCCGCGCTCGAACTGCCGAACGGCAGCGGCTGCGGTCCACCCCGTCCGCTGACGATCGGACCGTGCAGCGTGACCACCGCGATGGTCGGCTTGGCCTTGCGGCCCGGGATCGACGGCATCGGCGGGGCCGGGCGTTCCGCGGTGGCCCGCGCGTACCGCGACAGGTACAGCCGTGGCGGCGCATCCTCGGCGTCCGCCCCCGGGGTCGCCGGCGAAATATCGGGTGCGCCTGCGAGTTCAGCCACGCGCACGTATGCCTCGTCGCGGAACCCGACGCGGTCGACGAGCCGGCCGGAGACCGCGTCGTCGCGCAGCAGCGGCGCCTTGTCGGCGAGCGCGTTGACCTCCTCCGGCGAGATGTGCCTCGACTCCGCGACCGCCTGGAGCACCTGGTCGTGCAGGCTCCGGATCAGCCGCTCGTCGGCCTCTCGATGGGCTTCGGTGTAGCGGTCCTGCGTGAAAAGGTTTGCCGCCGACTTGTATTCGCCGCGCGCGATGAACTGCGCCTCGATGCCCGCCTTGTCCAGCGCGTCGCGCAGGAACAGCGCGTTGGTGGCGAAGCCGACCAGTCCCACGGTGCCCGACGGCTGCATCCACACCTCGCGGAACGCCGACGCCAGGTAATACGACAACGTCCCCGGGTAGGTCTCGGCCCAGGCCAGCGAGGGTTTGGCATCGCTGAACGCCGCGATCGCCTCCCGCAACTCCTGCACCGGTCCGGCGGCGGCGACGGGGATCTGCACGCGGGCGATCAGCCCCGCCACCCTCGGGTCCTCGGCGGCGCGATGGATCGCGGCGATGGTTTCGCGCAGCAGCAGCGGTCGCCCGGCGCCGGTGATCAAGGCGAACGGATCGAAGCCGCCGGTCTCGGTGGGCACCGAGAGCAGGTCGAGTTCGAGCACGACCCCGTCCGGCACGCCGTGGTGGCGCGCGGTGTCGACGCGACGGGCCAGGGCGCGAAGGTCGTCGGGACCGGGGATGCCGGGCAGGAAAGCGAACATGAGTCGAGCGTACCGACGCCGGTCGGCTCTCACGCCCGCCGCAACGGTCCGGAAGTGCTAGCGACCGACGGAGCGTGCGTGATTCGGGCAGTACACGGCCACGGAGGCCTGCATGAATCCGACGGCCTGCGCGCGGGTCAGGTTGCTGCTCTGCAGGGACGTCACCACTCCGCGCACCACCGGCACCGGGTTGACGTTGCTCGCCAGGCCCTCGGTCAGCATCTTGCAGACGTTCTGCCCCATGGCCGGGATGTCGGTCTCCGGACCCGCCGTGATGCCCATCGAACTCACCGCCTCTTCGAACCGCTCGTCGGCGGTCTGGGCGTGGGCCGTCGCGGCCCCACCGAGGAGGGCGAGACCGGCGAAGGCCAGCGCGACGCAGCGGCGAATCATGGGCTCCTCCTCGTCCTCGGTGTCGGCATCAGCAGTGTAATCGTGCGCCGGCCGACGCGCGTTACGGCCGCACAACGCAAGAGCCCCCGCCGCGGCGGGGGCTCTTGTTCACGGCTCTCAGAGCTCGGTGGCGGATCCGCCTGCGGCGGTGATCTTCTCGCGAGCGCTACCGCTGAACTTGTGCGCGGTGACGTTGACCTTGGCGGTCAGCTTGCCGTCACCGAGCACCTTGACCAACGAGTTCTTGCGCACCGCACCCGCGGCCACCAACTCGTCGACACCGACGTCGCCGCCCTTGGGGAACAGCTTGTTGATGTCGCCGACGTTGACGACCTCGTACTCGGTGCGGAACCGGTTGCGGAAGCCCTTGAGCTTCGGCAGCCGCATGTGAATCGGCATCTGGCCGCCCTCGAACATCACCGGGACGTTCTTGCGCGCCTTGGTGCCCTTGGTGCCGCGGCCCGCGGTCTTGCCCTTGGAGCCCTCACCGCGCCCGACGCGGGTCTTGGCCTTCTTCGAGCCAGGTGCCGGCTTCAGGTCATGAAGTTTGATAGTCACGAGATCTCCTCAACCTCAACGAGGTGATGCACGGTCCTGATCAGACCGCGTGTCTGCGCGTTGTCCTCGCGGACCACCGACTGGCGGATCTTCCGCAGCCCCAGTGACCGCAGGCTTTCACGCTGCTTCCAGCGCGCACCGATGGTGCTGCGCACCTGGGTGATCTTGAGCTCTGCCATGGTTTACGACGACCCTTCACGCGCGGCCGACGCGGCGAGCGCCTCGGCTTCCCGCCGCGCCCGCAGCATGCCGGCAGGCGCCACGTCCTCGATCGGCAGCCCACGCCGGGCCGCGACCTCTTCCGGACGCTGCAGCAGCTTGAGCGCGGCGACGGTGGCGTGCACCACGTTGATCGCGTTGTCGCTGCCCAGCGACTTGGCCAGGATGTCGTGCACGCCAGCGCATTCCAGCACCGCGCGGGCGGCACCACCGGCGATGACACCGGTACCGGGGCTGGCGGGACGCAGCATCACCACACCGGCGGCGGCTTCGCCCTGCACCGGATGGGTGACGGTGCCACCGATCAGCGGAACCCGGAAGAAGTTCTTGCGCGCTTCCTCGACGCCCTTGGCGATGGCGGCGGGCACTTCCTTGGCCTTGCCGTAGCCGACGCCCACCATGCCGTGACCGTCGCCGACGATCACCAGCGCGGTGAAGCTGAACCGGCGACCGCCCTTGACCACCTTCGAGACGCGGTTGATCGAAACCACGCGCTCGATGTAGTTGCTCTTCTCGCCGCCGTCGCGGCCTCGGCCGCCACGGTCGTCGCGTCGGCCGCGCCCGTCGCGGTCACCCCGCGAGCCGCGGCCGTCGCGTGGTTCGGATGCCGCCGACCCAGCGGCCCCTGATGCCTGCTCGGCCATCATGCAATCCTTCCGTTGAACGTCATCAGAACTTCAGCCCGCCTTCGCGCGCCGCGTCGGCCAGCGCCGCGATGCGCCCACCGTAGGTGTAGCCACCGCGGTCGAACACGACCTTGTCGATGCCCGCGGCCTTGGCGCGTTCGGCGATCAGCTGGCCGACCCGCACGCTGTGGGCCTTCTTGTCGCCCTCGACCGCCCGCACGTCCGCCTCGATGGAGGAGGCAGCCGCGAGCGTCGTCCCGTTGAGGTCGTTGACCAGCTGCACGTGAATGTGCCGCGACGACCGGTTGATCACCAGACGCGGCACCTCGGCGGTGCCGGAGATCTTCTTGCGCAGCCGGGCGTGGCGCCGCAACCGCGACACCCGCCGGGCCTCGGAGACGTTGCGCCCCACGGGCTTCTGCGTCACCGCGGCCGGATCCTTTGTGGTAGAAGCCATTTTACTTACCCGTCTTTCCGACCTTGCGGCGGATCTGCTCACCCTCGTAGCGGATGCCCTTGCCCTTGTAGGGGTCGCTCTTCCGCAGACGGCGGATG
Source organism: Mycobacterium sp. B14F4 (assembly GCF_039871645.1). NCBI lineage: Bacteria > Bacillati > Actinomycetota > Actinomycetes > Mycobacteriales > Mycobacteriaceae > Mycobacterium > Mycobacterium sp. B14F4. Next base: position 244,759 of record NZ_JBDPMF010000008.1, read on the forward strand.
TTCGCCGCGATCTGGCCGACCTTCTGCTTGTCGATTCCGGTGATCGAGAACTTCGTGGGTGTCTCCACCGCGAAGGTCACGCCGTCGGGGGCGGTGATCGTGACCGGATGGCTGTAACCCAGCGCGAACTCGAGGTTGGACCCCTTGAGCTGCACGCGGTAGCCGACGCCGAAGATCTCCATCTTGGTGGTGTACCCCTCGGTGACACCGGTGATCAGGTTGGCGACCAGGGTCCGCGACAGCCCGTGCAGCGAGCGGCTGCGCCGCTCGTCGTTCGGGCGGCTCACCACGATCGCGCCGTCTTCCTGCGCCACCGTGATCGGCTCGGCGACCGCGAGCTCCAGGGTGCCCTTGGGCCCCTTGACCGACACGTTCTGGCCGTCGATCGACACGTCGACCCCGGCGGGAACCGGGACCGGCTGCTTTCCAATACGCGACATAGCTCTACTCCCCTATCCCGCTACCAGACGTACGCGAGGACTTCGCCGCCGACGCCCTCTTGGGCTGCCTGGCGATCGGTCTTGAGGCCGGCCGACGTGGAGATGATCGCCACGCCGAGGCCACCGAGAACCCGCGGCAGGTTGGTGGACCTGGCATACACCCGCAGGCCGGGCTTGGACACCCGGCGCAGGCCGGCGATGCTGCGCTCCCGGCTGGGGCCGTACTTCAGTTGCACGACCAGCGACTTGCCCACCCGAGCATCCTCGGTGTGGTAGTCGGAGATGTAGCCCTCGCGCTTGAGGATCTCGGCGATGTTGGCCTTGATCTTGCTGTGCGGCAGCGACACCTCGTCGTGGTACGCCGAATTGGCGTTGCGCAGACGTGTCAAGAAGTCTGCGATCGGATCCGTCATCGTCATCGGGCGCTGCTCCTCTTCGTCGCTGCGCTCCGCATCGTCGTCATCGCGGTCATGACAGGAGGTTTACCTTCCTCGCGGCGGTTCCCTGGTCAGGGCCTACCGCAACTGTTTTCGTGGGTTGTGGTCGGGGGCCGCTGTTACCAGCTGGACTTCTGCACACCCGGCAGTTCGCCGGCGTGCGCCATCTCGCGCAGGCAGATCCGGCACAGGCCGAACTTGCGGAACACCGCGTGCGGGCGTCCGCAGCGCTGGCACCGGGTGTAGGCGCGCACCTTGAATTTCGGCTTCTTGTTGGCCTTGTTGACCAATGCCTTCTTTGCCATGTGCTCAGTTCTCCTTGAACGGAAAGCCCAGCGCCCGCAACAGCGCTCGTCCTTCGTCGTCGTTCGTCGCCGAGGTGACGACGGTGATGTCCATGCCACGGGGCCGGTCGATGGAGTCCACGTCTATCTCATGGAACACCGACTGCTCGGTCAGCCCGAAGGTGTAGTTGCCGGTGCCGTCGAACTGCTTGGGGCTCAGCCCGCGGAAGTCGCGGATACGCGGCAGCGCGATGGAGATGAGCCGGTCGAGGAACTCCCACATCCGGTCGCCGCGCAGCGTCACGCGCGCGCCGATGGGCATGCCCTCACGGAGCTTGAACTGCGCGATGGATTTCCGGGCCTTGCGGACTTCGGGCTTCTGGCCGGTGATCAGGGCCAGATCGTTGACCGCGCCGTTGATCAGCTTGGCGTCGCGTGCGGCGTCGCCGACGCCCATGTTCACGACGACCTTGACCACGCCGGGGATCTGCATGACGTTGCCGTAGCCGAACTCTTTTTGCAGCGCGTCCTTGATCTCCTCGCGGTAGCGCTGCTTGAGGCGGGGCAGGGTCTTCTCGGTGCTCGTTGCGGAGGTCATTCTAGATGTCCTTGCCGTTGGTCTTGGCGATGCGGACCTTCTTGCCGGTCTCGTCGTCCTTGCGGTACCCGATGCGGGTGGGCTTGCCGTCCGAGTCGACGACCATCACGTTGGAGACGTCGATCGGCGCCTCCTGGGTGACGATGCCGCCGGACTGTGCCCCGCGCTCGTTGCGCGAGACCGCGGTGTGCTTCTTGATCCGGTTGACGCCCTCGACCAGGACCTTGTTGCGCGCGGGGTAGGCCACCAGGACCTTGCCCTTGGCGCCCTTGTCCTTGCCGGAGATGACGAGCACCGTGTCGCCCTTGTGGACCTTCATCTACAGCACCTCCGGAGCGAGCGAGACGATCTTCATGAAGCGCTTCTCGCGCAGTTCGCGGCCGACCGGACCGAAGATGCGCGTGCCGCGCGGGTCGTTGTCGGGCTTGATGATGACGGCGGCGTTCTCGTCGAACTTGATGTAGCTGCCGTCGGCGCGACGACGTTCCTTGACGGTGCGCACCACCACGGCTTTGACCACATCGCCGCGCTTGACGTTGCCGCCGGGGATGGCGTCCTTGACGGTCGCCACGATGACATCGCCGATACCGGCATAGCGCCGCGCCGACCCACCGAGCACGCGGATGCACAAGATCTCCTTGGCGCCCGTGTTGTCGGCGACCTTCAGCCGCGATTCCTGCTGAATCACTCGATCTCCTCGACCTGGGTTGTATGCACGCCAGATACCGACCTGACGTGCGCGGTCTTGCTGTCACCGAAAGGCACGCGGGGCCGGTCTTGCCGATGAGCGCCTGCGCGAAGAGCTACATCAGAAGTGATCGGCCGAGGTCTGCCCAAGGCAACCGCTTGATTCTATGGGACGACCTGCGGGGAACCAAATCGCCGCTGATCACGCCCCCGGCGCCGCCGGCGCCGCCGCGCCGCCGGCCCACCGCGAGCGACCGGGTTTGTGCGTCGACACGCCGCTTGTCCTGGACACAGGCGGTCGGTCGCGAGCGGCCAGCGCCCGCTACAGATCCGCGACGCAGCGGAACCCGATGTGGGTCGTCGCGCTGTCCTGCGACTGCGGCGAGCGGGCCGCCGGGCGGTAGCGGTGGCAGTACTCCGGCGCGCACAGGTGCGAGCCGCCCTTGATCGTCTGGTGCACCGCCGGGTCCGCCGGGCCGCTCGGCGCGCAACACGCCTTGGCCGGTTCGTCGAGGCGGTGGTGCACCGAGAACCGCGTCGTCGTCCACTCCCACACGTTGCCGATCATGTCGAGGAGCCCGAAGTCGTTCGCCGGAAACGTCCCGACGGGCGAGGTGCCGACCCAGCCCAGGGCACCGGTGTTGAGGTACGGGAAGCGGCCCTGCCAGGTGTTGGCCATCAACTGCCCGCCCGGGGCGGCCTCGTCACCCCACGCATAGGTCGCCGTGGCCCCGGCCCGGGCCGCGTACTCCCACTCCGCCTCGGTGGGCAGCCGGCGCCCCGCCCACCGTGCGTACGCCGCCGCGTCGGGATAGGCGATCTGCACGACGGGATGGTCCGGGCGTTCGTCGCTCGTGCTGTCCGGGCCGAACGGATGACGCCAGCTGGCGCCGGGCACCCAGTGCCACCACTGCCGCCAGTCCCGCAGATCCACCGGGCCCGCCGTCGGCCGGAACACCAGCGCACCCGGCACCAGGTCCTGCGGTGCCGCGCCCGGGTAGAGGGCGGGATCGAGCTGTTGCTCGGCGACGGTGAGATAGCCTGTGGCGTCGACGAATTCGGCGAACTGCGCGTTGGTGACGGGATGGCGTTCCGCTGCGAACGCCGCGACGCGAACGGTGTGCGCGGGCGCCTCTTCGGGATAGAACTGCGTCGAGCCCATCCGGAATGACCCGCCCGGCAGCTCGACGAGCTCGGTGAGCATGTCTTCAGGGTATGACGACCGCGAAGTCGTCCATCAGCGGTGAGGCGAACGGGTCGAACTCGGTGCGGGCAGGCCCCTCGACGTGCACGGCCACCAGATAGGTCGCGGTGTCGGTCCAGATGTGCGCGATGCGGTCGCCGAACTCGACGGCCTGCTGCGGCGAATCCGACCACGAGCCCAGCAGCTTCTGCCCGCTGTAGTCGCACAGTTCGGCCGGTAGCACGCTGATGCTGCTGACCGTCGATGCGGCCATCGCGTTGTCGGCGTATTCGCGGAACGCCTCGGCGGGTCCGAGCGGCGTCTCGGCGATGGTGACCGTCGCCCACACCCCGTCCGGTCCGGTCAGCCTCGCGCCGACGTCGCCCTCCCCCGCCGTGGTCGACCACCCGGTGGGCAGCGCCACGGTGATCTTGGGCGCCGCGGGATCGTCGACCGACGCCACCACCCCGACCGGCGGCGGGGGCGAGACCTCGCACGTGGTGGTGTCGGGCGGCACGGCTGCCGTCGTGGTCGGGACGACGCCGGGTTCGTCGCCGCCCGCCCCCGGAGTCGCCGGCGTCGCGGCCCCGGGCGCAGCGGGCGACGAGGTGGTGGGCGCAGTCGTCTCGGCGGCGACGGGCACTCCCTCGTCGACCCGGTCGCAGCCCGTCAGTACACACGCCAGCGCAACCGCCGCCCATCGGCCGTACTTCATCAGTCCTTCGCGAACGCGCGCGCGAAGTCCCGTTCCAGATCCGCGTACGGCTTGCCCGAGACGTCGACGTTGACTTGTGCGATGGTGCCGCCCGTGAACGCGAACGGCGCCTTGTACGCGCGAGAAACCGGAGACCCGGTGTTGCGCCCGATGCTCAGGGTGGCACCGGCGAGCCCGTAGGTACCCGGGATGATCTTCATCCCGTCGAACGTGGCCACCTGGTCGTCGTCGATGTAGAGCGCCGCGTCACCGAGCGGGGTGTGGCTGCCCTCCACCGTGCCGGTCCGGATGAACGCGGCGCCGAACGTGTGCTTGCCGACGGTCACCGCGCTCGCCGACGCCAGATGCTGCTCCTCTTCGCCGAGGAAGTTGTAGACGTAGTGCAGCCGACCGTCCTGCAGGAACATCACATGCCCGCCGTGTGCACCACCGTGTTTGAACACCACGCCCTCGGCCCCGGTGGTGTCGACCGTGACCTCGGCGATCACGGTGAAGGACCGACCCCGGATCTCGACCGCGGCGCCGAGGCCGATGTCGGCGGTGCCGGCGTAATACGTGTAGGTGTCCCGCTCACCGAACAGATAGGGCCGCCAGCGCGTGATCGTCTCGACGATGTCCAGGTCGCCCAGCGGAAGGCCGTTGTACTTCTCGGCCTCGCCGAACCACAGCGCCTTCAATTCCTCGAGCTTTTCGGGGTTTTCGGCAGCGAGGTCGTGACACTGGCTGCGGTCGGCCGCGATGTGGAAGAGCTCCCAGCGGTCCTGGTCGAAATGCGACCACGCCGACGGCGACGCGGCGTGCACCGTGTTGGCGAACCATCCGTCGTGCCAGATGCCGCGTGTGCCGAGCATCGTGTAGAACTGCGTGCGCTTGCCGGTCGGAGCCGACGAGTCCTCCAGCGCGGCTTTGAAACTCGTCCCGTCGAGAGGCTTCTGCGCAATGCCCCTGACAATCGCAGGCGGAGTGATGTCGAGCAGCTCGTACACCGTCGGCGTGACGTCACACACATTGACGTAGTTGTCGCGCACCTCGCCGTGTGCGGCAATGCCGTTGGGCCACGAGATGATTGCGGTGTCGGCGATCCCGCCCTCATGCGAGGCGTACCGCTTGAACAGCTTGTAGGGCGTGTTGAACGCCATCGCCCAGCCGATCGGATAGTGATTGTAGGTCTCCGGCCCCCCGAGGTTGTCCATCATCCGCATGGAGTCCTCGACGGTGTCGATGTAGCCGTTGAAGAACTTGACCTCGTTGACCGACCCGTTGGGGCCGCCTTCGCCACTGGCGCCGTTGTCGGAGATGACCACGACGATCGTGTTGTCCAGTTGGCCCGACTCCTCGAGATAGTCCAGGACGCGGCCGATCTGAGCATCTGTGTAGGACAGGAAGCCGGCGAACACCTCGGCCATCCGGCAGAACAGCCGCTTCTCCTCGTCGCGCAGCGATTCCCACGGTCGCACGGTGTCCTGCTCGGGCCACGGTTGGCCGTTGGGGCCCTTGACATCCTGATAGGGGTTGATGGGCGACAGTTGAGTGTCGGCGGGGACGATGCCCATCCTCTTCTGGTTCTCGAGGACGATCTCGCGGTAGCGCTCGTAACCCATGTCGAAGGTGCCGGCGTACCGGTCGGCCCACTCCTTGAATACGTGATGGGGCGCGTGCCCGGCGCCGGGACACATGTAGGTGAACCACGGCTTGTCCGAGGCGATGACCTTGGCGTCGCGAATGAACTCGATGGTCTTGTCGGCAAGGTCCTTCGACAGGTGGTAGCCGTCGTCCGGGGCACCGGGGGGTGCCACCGGATGGTTGTCGTGGACCAACTCGGGATACCACTGATCGGTCTCACCGCCGAGGAACCCGTAGAACCGTTCGAAGCCGCGGCGCAACGGCCAGTGCCGTTTGGTGGCAGCGAGATTCGATTCCTCGAGCGGCGTGAGATGCCACTTGCCGATGCAGTAGGTGTTGTAGCCGCGCTCGGCGAGCACCTCGGACAGCAACGCCGTGTCGAACGGAATCCTGCCGTTGCAGCCGGGGAACCCGTCGGTGAACTCCTCGATGGTCGCCATGCCGACGGTCGTGGGATTGCGGCCGGTCAACATCGACGCCCGTGTCGGCGAGCACAGCGCCGTGGTGTGGAACTGCGAGAGCCGAACGCCGCGTTCGGCGATGCGGCTCATCGCAGGCATCTCGACAAGCCCGCCGAAGCAGTCCCACGTCGCGATGCCGGTGTCGTCCCACACGATGTAGAGCACGTTGGGCGCGCCGTCGGGCGCGGTAGGCGCGGCGTATGGCCCCCAGTCCGGTTCGGAATCGCGGATGTCGAGTTCGATCCTGCCGTTGAATTCCGCTGCCATCGGGCCTCGCCTCGGGTCGGGATCGCCGGTTGATCGACGATGGCCCGGAGATTACACCGGGCGTGCGTCGGCGAGCCGAGGATTTGGTCGCCGTGTCATCAACCGTTGTTTGGACAACCGGCGCTGCGCGATCGCCAGCGGCACCGTCCAGCCCAGCCAGGCGCCCGCGCCCGCCGCGAACCAGATGAAGTGTTCTGAGTTGCCGTCGAAGACGCTGTCTTGCAGGGGGTGAAGGGTGACGACGAGGACCGGCGTCCAGATCCGGTTGGTGATGATCGACAGCGCCAGCGTCGCGCTGCGGAACATGTGCCGTCGGTGCTCAGCCAAGCGGCGCCGGCGCGCCGCCACGAATCCGGCGATGGTGAACCACAGCCACAGCACGGCCAGCACGACGTTGCTCACGGCGACGTCTCCTGGACCCGGCCGGCTTCCCGGCGTTGGCCGCGGTGGACCACGGCGTGTTTGATCGCATCGCGAATGACCCCGTCGCGGGCTTGCGCCTCCGGACTCGATCACCTGCTCAAGGGAATCTCCGTCACGATCGTCGTCGTTGCTGAACGGCCGTCACGTTAGCGGCGAACTTCGCCAACCTGAGATGGGCTGAGAGGCTCTCAGGTAGGCCTCAGCTGCGTACAGCAAAGTCTCCCAGCGCCGAATTATGGCGAACGAGCGCCCGATGTGCACATAACTCGCATCATGGTCATGATCAGCTACTTTGTGCGCCAACAGACCGCGCGGTACGCATATCGGCATAATTTACAAATCTGAAAATTTCCTGACTTTTTCCGTGTGGAACTCTCATTCGCGGGGTAAGCGTCCCACATCTGACACTCCACCCTAAAAGGAAAGCCTCATGCACGCAGCACTCCGTCCATATACGACCACGGGTATAGCTCTGGTCGGGGCCACCGCCATTGCCATTGCTCCGATAGTTCCGGTCACCGCTCCGCCGGACATCGCCATTCCCGCTCCCAATGTCGCCAGCCTTCAGGTTGAGCTGACGTCCTTCCACGAGCCGATACTCGAGGTGCTGGGCCCCCTGCTCGAGGGGCTGAGCCCTGCACAGTTGTTCGATCTGTTAGAGACCGTGCTCCTCGCGAACGGCGGCCTGTTCGGGGGCCTCGCGCTCGTAGTCGAAACGCTGCTCGACGGCCTGACCCAGGTGCTGGCCGAGGGCGTGGTGCCCGTGGTCGACGCTCTGGTGCCCCTGGTTGCAACGCTGCTCGCAGGCCTGGTGCCTGTGCTCGCTACCGTCTTCGCAGGCCTGTCATTGGTGGTCCTGAGCTTGGTGCCCGTCGTCGCTACGCTGCTCGCCGGCCTGACGCCGATCTTGCTCCCGGTGACTGTGGGGCTCGGCGTGCTTCTCGCCGGGTTGCCCGTGGTGTTACTCCCGGTGACCGTGGGGCTCGGCGCACTTCTCGGGGGTTTGCCCCTGGCGCTTGGCGGGCTTCTCGGAGGTCTTTTCGGCGTGATTCCGCTTGCGGCAGCTGCCCCTGCCGCGGCGGGTGCGACGACTTTCGCGGCCACCGACACCGAGAACTTGGCCGCGGCGGAAACACTGACGCTCTCCACGGAGGCGGCGGAAGAGGCCAAGGTAGCCACACTGCCCGCAGAGGCCTCGCCAGTTGCGGCGGCCGCAACCGAGGCCGAAACGCCGACTGAGGTGTTGACCGAGGTGAAGGCGAACCTGCCCGAGCAAGCACAGGGTGTGGGTCTGGAAACTGCGATCGAAAAGCAGGAAGCCAAGACCGACGAGACCGAGGTTGCGGCCGAGGCCGACGCCACAGGTACGTCCGAGTCTGCCTCCAACAGCGGCGGCAACTCCGCGTCCAACAGCGGCGGCAACTCCGCCTCCAACAGCGGCGGCAACTCCGCCTCCAACAGCGGCGGCAACTCCGCCTCCAACAGCGGCGGCAACTCCGCCTCCAACAGCGGCGGCAACTCCGCCTCCAACAGCGGCGGCAACTCCGCCTCCAACA
>NZ_JBDPMF010000009.1:0-216402 GCF_039871645.1 Mycobacterium sp. B14F4
ACTCCGCCTCCAACAGCGGCGGCAACTCCGCCTCCAACAGCGGCGGCAACTCCGCCTCCAACAGCGGCGGCAACTCCGCCTCCAACAGCGGCGGCAACTCCGCCTCCAACAGCGGCGGCAACTCCGCTGGTTCCGGGAGCGACGCAGGCTGATACCCCCCCCACAACCGGGGTGCGCGGCGGGTGACCACGCCGCGCACCCCGGTCTTTCGCTTGCGGGGGGTCAGCCTTTCCGGCACGATTTCGTTGACCCGATACAGCCGCCACAGAACATCGGCGACTGCCCCACCGCTCAGCGGTTGAGCCACCGACGGCGGTGCCGGCCCGAACCGGGTTGTGCAGCAAGCATTCCGACGCCGGACACCGAAGGCTGACCAAAAGCGGCGCGCGGGACTCCTACTTTTACGGCAATAGCGATGCAAAAGCCCCCGATACGCCGACGCGTTCGGGGGCTGTTGCGGAAGTACTACTTGGCCTTTTCCAGGATCTCGACGAGCCGCCAGCGCTTGGTGGCCGACAGCGGGCGCGTCTCCATCAGCGAGACCCGGTCGCCGATGCCGGCGTCGCCGTTCTCGTCGTGCGCCTTGACCTTCGTGGTGGTGCGGATGATCTTGCCGTAGAGCGGGTGGCTCTTGCGAGATTCCAGTTCGACCACGATGGTCTTCTGCATCTTGTCCGACACCACGTAGCCGATCGCCGTCTTACGACGGCCGCGCGGCTTCTCGGTGCGCGGGGTGTGCTTCGGTCCCTTTGTCTGTTCTTGATTTGCAGCCATTACGATCCCTCACCTGCGGGCCCGGAGGCCAGGCCCAATTCACGTTCACGCAGCACCGTGTAGACGCGCGCGATCTCCTGGCGCACCGTGCGAAGCCGACGGTTGTTCGACAGCTGACCGGTCGCCATCTGGAAGCGCAGGTTGAACAGCTCTTCCTTGGACTCGCGCAGCCGGTCCTTCAGCTCGTCGTCGGTCATTTCGCGCAGTTCGCCCGGGCTCACTCCCACTGCCATCAGAAGTGCTCCTCTCGGGTAACGATGCGTGCCTTGATCGGCAGCTTGTGGATCGCGCGGGTGAGCGCGGCCCTGGCGGTCGCCTCATCGGGGTAGCTCAGCTCGAAAAGCACGCGGCCGGGCTTTACGTTGGCCACCCACCATTCCGGTGAACCCTTACCCGAACCCATGCGGGTCTCGGCGGGCTTCTTGGTCAGCGGACGGTCCGGGAAGATGTTGATCCACACCTTGCCGCCACGCTTGATGTGCCGGTTGATCGCGATACGCGCGGACTCGATCTGCCGGTTGGTGATGTAGGCGTGCTCCAGCGCCTGGATGCCGTAGTCACCGAAGCTGACCGAGGTGCCGCCGCTGGCGACGCCACGCTGCCTGGGGTGGTGTTGCTTGCGGTGCTTGACCTTGCGGGGAATCAACATGATTCAGCTCTCCGTGTTTCCTGTGGGCGTCTCGACCGCCGCACCGGCCGCAGCCTCGGTGCCCGCCGCGGCCTCGGCCACCGCCGGGGCTTCTTCGGTGCCGGACTGCGCCGGACCGGCTCCGCCGCCGGAGGCGGCGCCACCGGCTCCGCCGCCGGAGGCGGCGCCACCGGCTCCGCCGCCGGAGGCGGCGCGACCGGCCTCCGTGCTCGTCGCGGTGGTGCCCGACGCGCCGCTGCGACGCGGGCGGGTGCCCGACGGGCGCTCGCGACGCGGACGATCCGCACCGGCGGGCACCGCAGCGGTCAGCTCGCGCTTGCCACCGACGATGTCGCCCTTGTAGATCCACACCTTCACGCCGATCCGGCCGAAGGTGGTCTTGGCCTCGTAGAGTCCGTAGTCGATGTCGGCGCGCAGCGTGTGCAGCGGCACCCGACCCTCGCGGTAGAACTCCGAGCGGCTCATCTCGGCGCCGCCAAGGCGGCCCGAGCACTGCACGCGGATGCCCTTGACGTTGGGCTGGCGCATCGCGGACTGGATCGCCTTGCGCATCGCGCGGCGGAATGCCACCCGGTTGGACAGCTGCTCGGCGACACCCTGGGCGACCAACTGCGCCTGCGACTCCGGGTTCTTGACCTCGAGGATGTTCAGCTGCACCTGCTTGCCGGTGAGCTTCTCCAGGTCGGCGCGGATGCGGTCGGCCTCGGTGCCGCGGCGGCCGATCACGATGCCCGGCCGCGCGGTGTGGATATCGACGCGAACCCGGTCGCGGGTGCGCTCGATCTCGACGTCGGCGATGCCCGCCCGCTCCAGACCCGTGGCCAGCAGCCGCCGGATGGCGACGTCTTCCTTGACGTAGTCCTTGTACTGCTTGTCGGCGTACCACCGGGACTTCCAGTCGGTGGTGATACCGAGCCGGAAGCCGTGGGGATTGATTTTCTGGCCCACTACTCCGAGCCCTCCTTCGCCTCGTCAGAAGCTTCAGTCTTGGCGGCCGCCTTCTTGGCGGGAGCCTTCTTCGCGGCGGCCTTCTTGGCCGGCGCCTTCTCCGTAGCCTTGGTCTCGGCGGCGGCCTTGGTCGCCGGCGCCTTCTTGGCCGCTGCGGCCTTGCTGCCCTGCGCACGACGGGCGCGCGACGACGAGGCTGCCTGACGCTCGCTGCGGCTCGGCCGGCTCTCCACGACCACCGTGATGTGGCTGGTGCGCTTGCGGATCCGGAACGCACGGCCCTGCGCGCGCGGCCGGATGCGCTTGGCGGTCGGTCCCTCGTCGGCGTAGACCGTGGCGACCACGAGGGTCGACGGGTCCAGGCCGTCGTTGTTCTGCGCGTTGGCCGCGGCGCTGGCGATCACCTTGGCGACGGGCTCGCTGGCCGCCTGCGGCGCCCAGCGCAGGATGTCCAGCGCCTCGGCCACGGGCTTGCCGCGCACCAGGTCGATCACCCGGCGCGCCTTGGTCGCCGACACGCGCACGAAGCGCGCCTTGGCGGTCGCGGAGGGATATGTTTCAACGGAAGTCATTAGCGCCTCTTGGCCTTCCGGTCATCCTTGATGTGACCCTTGAACGTGCGGGTGGGGGCGAACTCGCCCAGCTTGTGCCCGACCATCGCCTCGGTGACGAACACCGGGACGTGCTTGCGGCCGTCGTGCACCGCGAAAGTGTGTCCGATGAAGTCCGGAATGATGGTCGACCGACGCGACCAGGTCTTGATGACCTGCTTGGTGTTCTTCTCGTTCTGAACGTCGACCTTCTTGAGCAGATGGTCGTCGACGAACGGACCCTTCTTCAGGCTGCGTGGCATCGCTGCGTGATCCTTTCCGGCCTAGCGCTTCTTGCCGGTGCGCCGGCGTCGGACGATGAGCTTGTCGCTCGACTTGTTCGGTTTACGGGTACGGCCCTCGGGCTTGCCCCACGGGCTGACCGGGTGACGGCCGCCGGAGGTCTTACCCTCACCACCGCCGTGCGGATGGTCGACCGGGTTCATCACGACACCACGGACGGTGGGGCGCTTGCCCTTCCACCGCATACGGCCCGCCTTGCCCCAATTGATGTTCGCCTGCTCGGCGTTGCCCACCTCACCGACAGTGGCGCGGCAGCGCACGTCGACGCGGCGGATCTCACCGGACGGCATACGCAGCGAGGCGTAGGTGCCCTCCTTGCCCAGCAGCTGGATGCTCGAGCCTGCCGAGCGAGCGAGCTTGGCGCCACCGCCGGGCCGCAACTCCACGGCGTGGATCAGCGTGCCGGCGGGGATGTTGCGCAGCGGCAGGTTGTTGCCGGGCTTGATGTCGGCGTTGGCGCCGGACTCCACGATGTCGCCCTGCTTGAGACCCTGCGGCGCGATGATGTAGCGCTTCTCGCCGTCGAGGAAATGCAGCAGCGCGATGTTCGCGGTGCGGTTCGGGTCGTACTCGATGTGCGCGACCTTGGCGTTGACGCCGTCCTTGTCGTTGCGACGGAAGTCGATGACGCGGTACGCGCGCTTGTGGCCACCGCCCTTGTGCCGGGTGGTGATCCGGCCGTGCGCGTTGCGCCCGCCCTTGCCGTGCAGGGGACGAACCAGCGACTTCTCCGGATGGTCGCGGGTGATCTCGGCGAAGTCCGAGACGCTCGAACCGCGGCGACCGGGGGTCGTCGGCTTGTACTTACGAATTGCCATGATTGTCTAGTTCTCCCTGCCGGCTAGGCCGGCGCTCCGAACAGGTCGATGGGCTTGCTTCCCGCGGCCAGCGTGACGATCGCGCGCTTGGTGCTCTTGCGCTGTCCGTACCCGGTGCGGGTGCGCTTGCGCTTGCCTTGGCGATTCGCGGTGTTCACCGACGCGACCTTGACCTTGAAGATTTTCTCGATGGCGATCTTGATCTGCGTCTTGTTCGAGTCGGGGTGCACCACGAACGTGTACACGTTGTCCTCGATCAGCCCGTAGGACTTCTCGGAGATGACCGGGGACAGGATGATGTCGCGGGGGTCAGTCACGGTAGCCATCAGGCCGAAACCTCCTCAGCGGTCTGGGTGTTGGCTGTGTTGGCCGCGATGTAGCTGTTCAGCGCCTCAACGCTGAACACCACGTCGTCGGCCTTGAGCACGTCGTAGGTGTTGAGCTGGTCGGGCGAGACCACATGCACGCCAGGCAGATTGCGCACGCTCTTCACCCCGGTCTCGTCGCTGCGCCCGGTGACGACCAGCACCTGCGGGCGGTCGGTCAGCTTGCCCAGGAACGATTTGGCGCTCTTGGTCGACGGCGTCTGCCCCTCGACGAGTTCGGTGACCGCGTGGATGCGGCCGTTGCGCGCCCGGTCCGACAACGCCCCGCGCAGCGCGGCGGCGATCATCTTCTTCGGGGTGCGCTGGCTGTAGTCGCGCGGCTTCGGGCCGTGCACGGTGCCACCGCCGGTGAACTGCGGCGCACGCGTCGAGCCCTGGCGGGCACGGCCGGTGCCCTTCTGCCGGTACGGCTTCTTGCCGCCGCCACGCACCTCGCCGCGCGTCTTGGTCGAGTGCGTGCCCTGCCGGGCCGCGGCCCGCTGGGCCTCGACGACCTGGTGCATCAGGGCGATGTTCGCCTCGACGTCGAACAGTTCGGCGGGCAACTCGACGGAGCCGTCCTTGCCGCCGCCCGGTGTGTGGACATCAATTTTGAGAGCCATGTCTACTTCTCGCCTCGCTTGATTGCGCTGCGGACCATCACGAGCCCGCCGTTGCGGCCGGGAATCGCGCCCTTGATCAACAGCACGCCGTTCTCGGCATCGACCTTGTGCACCACCAGGTTCTGGGTCGTGACGCGGTCGTTGCCCATCCGGCCCGCCATCCGGGTGCCCTTGAACACGCGGGCAGGGGTGGCGCAGCCGCCGATCGAACCCGGGCGGCGATGCACCGCCTGGGCGCCGTGGCTGGCGCCCTGACCACTGAAACCGTGGCGCTTCATGGTGCCGGCGAAGCCCTTGCCCTTGCTGGTGCCGGTCACGTCGACGTAGGTGCCGTCGGCGAAGATCTCGGCGGTCAGCTCCTGACCCACCTCGTACTCGGCGGCGGCGGCCTCGTCGTCGAGCCGCAGCTCGGCGAGATGACGGCGCGGGTTGACCCCGGCGGCCGAATACTGGCCCGTCACCGGCTTGTTCACCTTGCGCGGGCTGATCTCGCCGTAGGCCAGCTGCACCGCGCTGTACCCGTCGCGCTCCGGCGTGCGGATGCGCGTCACCACATTTGGCCCGGCCTTGACGACCGTCACCGGCACGACCCGGTTGTTCTCGTCGAACACCTGCGTCATGCCCAGCTTCGTGCCCAGAATGCCGCGGCGCGGAGCGCCAGATTTAGCACTGTTTGCCATGTCTTGACGGATCTCCTACTGGATGTTGACGTCGACGCTGGCCGGCAGATCGATGCGCATGAGGGCGTCAACGGTCTTCGGCGTCGGGTCGAGGATGTCGATCAGCCGCTTGTGTGTGCGCATCTCGAAGTGCTCCCGCGAGTCCTTGTACTTGTGCGGGGACCGGATGACGCAGTAAACGTTCTTCTCGGTCGGCAGCGGCACAGGGCCAACCACGCTGGCGCCGGTTCTGGTGACCGTTTCCACGATCTTGCGCGCCGAGGCGTCGATCGCCTCGTGGTCGTAGGCCTTGAGCCTGATGCGGATCTTCTGTCCCGCCACGCTTCTCCTACCTCACTCCTAGTGGGCCCGGGTCTGGGCCGCGTCTCCCGGCGCACTCGCGCTGGTATGCCGCCGCTGTTCTTCTGTCTGTGGTCCACCGGTCCCCGCGGTCGGGTGTGTCGCCCGCACGCGCACTCGTCCGCGACGAAATCGTCACGATCGAGATTTGGACCGGATGCGCCCGGTTGGGTGCCGGTCGTATGCCCCGGCCAAGCGGTCCTGACAGGCACCGTCCCGGCTCAAGGCAACCCGAACAGTATGCCTCAGAAACGGGCCCGCTCCAAATCCCTGGCCACGGGAAATGCGCTCGATACCGCGCACAGATCGGGTTCGGCGGCGAGATCGCGATCTGCCCGCAGTTTCGGCGGACTGACCAGCACCGATCCGGTCTAGCGTCGCAGCCCGGCCCAGAACGCGCACTCGTGTCTCTGCTCGTAGTCGGTGATCACGCGGTTGCCGTCGGATTGCAGCGACATCCGCTGACCGGACCGCTCGTCGGTCATCGGGGGCCAGCCGGGACCCGGCTCCCCGGTGGCCACGAAACGGCTCCAGAACCCGATCATCTCGTCGGACAGTCGCTGCTGCGCGGCGTTCAGCGGGGGTGCGCCGCCGACGTCGAACAGATAGCGCAGTTCCAGCGAGTGGGCGGCGCCGACGGGAAAGGGCGCCTCGCGCAACGGCTCGGGCGCGGGCGCGGCGCGATCGTTGAACTCGTAGGCGTACACGGGGGCGTCGTCGTGCGCATCGGCGATGAAATCCGCCACACATGCGAAGTCGCCCGCCGTCATCGCCGCCGAGTAGGCCAGCGCCACGTTGCCACCGAACCGCTCGGGCGGGTAGCGCGCCGCGACGGCGCCTGCGGCCGGGCCGAAGGCCTCGGCGAGCAGGTCGGGATAGTGCACCGCGTCGATCGGGCGGCCACGGAGGTACTGCAGCGCCGTGAACAAAGTGAACTCGTCGGTGTTCGTGCCGATCATCACGGGCACCTGGGCGGCCTTACCGTCGGCGATCCCGACCACCGGATTGACCGGCAGTGTGGGGGTTCCGATGACCGGGCCGCTCAACCGCTCGGTGCCGAACCGGGCGTACAGGAGCGGGTGTTGCAACTTCTCGGCGGGAAGCGACCGCAGACACTGCGCCGCGACAGCGGGGTCGGCACAACCGACCTCGGCCGCATACGCCGTGCTCGTCTGCTCGGCGGTCGGCAGGTCGTACTGCGCCTGGCACGGGGCGCTCTGGATGATCGCGGCGCCGAACAGTCCGGCCGAGCCGGGCGCGACGAGGTGGTCGCAGACCGACATGCCGCCGGCCGACTCGCCTGCGATCGTCACCCGGTCCGGATCGCCACCGAACGCGGCGATGTTGTCGCGCACCCAGCGCAGCGCGGCCTGCTGGTCCGTCAGCCCGAAGTTCCCGATCGCACCGTCGCGGCCCAGCGCGGGGTGGGCAAGGAAGCCGAGCGCGCCGAGGCGGTAGTTGATGGTGACGACGACGATGCCGCCTCGACCGGCCAACCGGCGCGCGTCGTAGATGTCGCCGCTGCCGTTGAAGAAGCCGCCGCCGTGGATCCACACCAGCACCGGCCGTGGCTCGGATGAGGGCGGCGGGGTCCACACGTTGAGGAACAGGCAGTCCTCGCTGGTGCGCCGGCGGTCGACGTCGGTGCTCACGTCCTGGACGCATCGCTCCCCGGGGCGGGTCGCGTCGCGCAGACCCGTCCAGGCCGCGACCGGTGCCGGTGGCTGCCAGCGCAGCGGGCCCACCGGCGCTGCGGCATAGGGGATTCCGGCGAAATACCGGTGATCGGCCGCGACGGTGCCACGCAGGGCGCCGGCCACGGAGTGCACCACCGCGGGGTTGGCGGGCGGGTCGTCGATCACGGCTCCGCCGCCACGTCCGCATCCGGCCAGCAGCGCCACCGTCGCCAGCACGGCGACGACCGCGCGGCTGCGTCGGACGGTGGCGGATCGCATGGTCCCCAAGCCTAATGAGAGGCCTACCGAGACCGAGTTGGCCGGTAGTCTTCCGCGCCGTGGCCCCCATCACATAGACTCCCTACTTGACACCCGTCAAGTTTCCGTCAGCCCCGGAAGTCGAAGGAGCCCGTATGAGCACGCGGACAATGGACGATGCCGCAAAGGTCCTGGCCGATCCGTCGGCGTACGCCGACGATGCACGGCTGGACGCGGCGCTGACCCATCTGCGCGCGAACAACCCTGTGACCTGGGTCGACAACCCGCCGTACCGGCCGTTCTGGGCGATCACCAAGCACGCCGACATCATGGACATCGAGCGCGCCAACGACCTGTTCCTGTCCGAGCCGCGCCCGCTGCTCGCACGGGCCGAGGCCGACGACGTGCTCAAGGAACAGCAGGCCGCGGGGCTGGGCATCCGAACCCTCATCCACATGGATGATCCCCACCACCGCAAGGTGCGCGCGATCGGCGCCGACTGGTTCCGGCCGAAGGCGATGCGGGCGCTTAAGGTGCGGGTCGACGAACTCGCCAAGCGCTATGTCGACACGATGCGCGACATCGGTCCCGAGTGCGACTTCGTCACCGATATCGCGGTCAATTTCCCGCTGTACGTGATCCTTTCGCTACTCGGCCTGCCCGAGGACGACTTCCCCCGGATGCTCAAGCTCACCCAGGAGATGTTCGGCGGCGACGACGAGGAACACCAGCGCGGCGGTTCGACCGAGGACCTGCTCGCCGTGCTGGCCGACTTCTTCAACTACTTCTCGGCATTGACGGCGTCGCGCCGGGCCAACCCCACCGAGGATCTGGCCTCGGCCATCGCCAACGGTCGCGTCGACGGCGAATTGATGTCGGACATGGACACCCTGTCGTACTACGTGATCGTGGCCAGCGCCGGTCACGACACCACCAAGGACGCCATCTCCGGCGGTCTGCACGCGCTCATCGAGAACCCCGGTGAGCTCGACCGGTTGCGCAACGACATGAGCCTGATGCCGACCGCGATCGAGGAGATGATCCGCTGGACGACGCCGGTCAAGGAGTTCATGCGTACCGCCGCCGAGGACACCGAAGTCAGGGGCGTGAAGATCGCCAAGGGTGAATCCGTCTACCTCGCCTATGTTTCCGGCAACCGCGACGAAGACGTCTTCGACGAGCCGTTCCGGTTCGACGTGGGCCGCGATCCGAACAAGCACGTCGCGTTCGGCTACGGGGTGCACTACTGCCTCGGCGCCGCGCTGGCGCGCATGGAGATGACCAGCCTGTTCACCGAACTGATCCCGCGACTGGAATCGATCGAGCTGGCCGGCACTCCCGAGCTGACCGCCACCACGTTCGTCGGCGGCCTCAAGCACTTGCCTATTCGTTACTCGCTGAGGTGATCTCGCGCGGCTTGCCGGCATGCGTGGCCAGGAAGCCGTCGACGGCGGCCTCTGCGCAGGTCCGGTAGTCGAAATCGGCCACGGTCGAGAGCTTGCCCAGGATGAGCGGGCCGATGAGCAAGGCGATGGTCTGCATGCGATCCACCTCGTCGAGTTCCGCGGCCGCCTGCGGGCTGTCGAGGATCGCGTCAAACGGAGCCGAGTACAGCTGGATGATCCGCGACCTCAGGGTGCCGACGGCTCCCGAATCGACTTCCGAATCCGCTTGCGCTGCAGCCGGATAGGCTCCGGCGTCGGGACCGGACGCCATCCAGGTCATCGCGGTGAGCATGGTGGGCACTTCGGCGATCGATTCCGCCCAGCCGACGACGACGGCGATCAACCGATCGCGCACGCTGCCCTCGGCGGGCGGCATCGGGGCCGGGCTGAGCAGGCTCATCAATGCGGCGGCCATCAGCTCGTTGGCGCTGGAGAAGTGGCGGTACAGAGTGGCCCGCGCGACGTTGGCGGTTCGGGTCACCGCGTCGATGGTGACGGCGTTGGGGCCACCCGAGCGCAGTAGTGTCGCCGCGGCCTCGAGCAGGCGGGCCTTCGATCGGGCCGGCCGTGGGTCGGTACTCGCGCCGCTCATCGTTTACACCACCTCCTACGCGGGAACAAGACTATCGGTCTACCTACGAGACTGTTAGTCTCAAAAATGCCGCCTGCCGAAAGAGAGCGACGACCGATGGTCAACACCCTCGTCCGGCCCGATAAGGATATCGACGCGAACATGGCCACTCTGACCAAGTTCGGCCGGATCTGACTGCTCACGATCGCCGCACTCGATGTGCTCCTGGTCATTTCGTCGATGGTGGCGCTCAACGCCGCGCTGCCCGACATCGCCCTCGAGACCGCCGCGACACAGACGCAACTGACCTGGGTGGTCGACGGCTACACCCTGGTGCTCGCCTGCCTGCTGTTACCCGCTGGCGCGCTCGGTGACCGGTACGGCAGGCGCGGCGCCCTGCTGGTCGGGCTCGCGATCTTCGGGGCGGCCTCCGTTGCCCCGGTGTTCCTCGACAGCCCCGTGCAGATCATCCTCGCCCGCGCCGTGGCCGGTGTCGGCGCGGCGTTCATCATGCCTGCGACGCTGTCACTGCTGACCGCCGCGTTCCCAAAGGATGAACGCAACAAGGCCGTCGGGATCTGGGCCGGCGTCGCGAGCTCGGGCGCCATCGTCGCGTTCATGGGCACCGGTGTGTTGCTGCACTTCTTTTCGTGGCGGTCGATCTTCTACGCGTTCGCGGCGGCCTGCGTGGTGCTGTTCGTCTGCACGCTGACGATCCGGTCCTCCCGCGACGAGAAGGCGACCCCGCTCGACTGGGTCGGTGCGGTGTCGATCGGCGCTGCGCTCGCAGTGTTCGTCTTCGGTGTGATCGAGGCGCCGATGCGCGGCTGGAGCCACCCGATCGTCTGGGGCTGCATGGCTCTGGGCGTGGTGCTGGCGGCGGTGTTCGCGGTGGTCGAACTGGTGCGAAAGCACCCCCTTCTGGACATCCGGCTGTTCGCCAGACCCGATTTCGCCACCGGTTCGATCGGCATCACGTTCCTGTTCTTCGCCAACTTCGGGTTCTTCTTCGTCGTGATGCAGTACATGCAGTTGTTGCTCGGGTACAGCGCACTGCAGACCGCGTTCGCCCTTGCGCCGCTGGCAGTTCCGATCGTGGTGCTCGGTGCGACGATGCATCTGTACCTGCCCAAGGTCGGCCTTCGGGCGGCGGTGGCGGCCGGGCTCTTCCTTCTCGCCGCAGGCCTGTTCTGGATGCGGTATCTCGAGGCGGACGCCGCCTACCTCGACCTGGTGCCACCCATGCTGGTCGCCGCTGCAGGCATCGGGTTATGCGTCGCGCCGACGACTTCGGCGATCATGAACGCCGTCCCCACGGACAAGCAGGGCGTCGCATCGGCTGTCAACGACACCACCCGGGAGGTCGGCGCCGCAGTCGGCATCGCGGTGGCGGGTTCGGTGCTGGCCGCGGAGTACGGCAGCGCACTGGCGCCCGACCTGGCGGCGTTTCCCGAACAGGTGCGCACGGCGGCGTCGGAGTCGCTGGCCAATGCGCTCGAGGTCGCCGGCCAACTCGGCCCGCAGGGCGCCGCGTTGGCCGACGCGGCGACGGGTACGTTCATGGACTCGATGAGCCTCTCGCTGTTGGTCCTGTCGATCGTGCTGGCGGTCGCGGCGGCCTTCACCGCGGTGTGGGCGCCGGGCCGCGACGGTCGGCAGGTGCGGTTTGTGCGCCGCCTCACGGCCCGGTGGTCGGGCTCAGCCGACGAAGCCGGCGACCCGGTGGCCGATCATGACGATGGTCGCGTGCGGTCCGCGCCGGGTGATCACGGGTAGCACCGACCCGTCGGCCACCCACAGCCCGTCGATTCCGCGGACACGGCACTGCGGATCCACCACCGCGACGTCGTCGTCGTCGGCGCCCATCGGCGCCGTACCCGAGAGGTGCTGGGAGGTTGACCACGACATCGGGCCGAGATCACTGACGGGGCCGATGATTTCGCGCGCCAACTCCATGCCCGCGGTCAACGCCGCGATGTCGTCCGGTTCAGTGTCGTAGCGATGCTCGATCACCGGAGGCACGCCGGGGTCGGCGGAGGCGATGGTGACGCGGCCGCGGGCCTTGGGCTGCATCAACGTCACGCCGATGTGCGGATGGTCTGCCGGGTCATCCCGGCGCCCGCTGACCATCGCACCGAAGCCCGCGGTGTACGGCCTGAGTTCCACCGCATCCGGCGTCGTGAGCACGGCCTCCAGCGGCGGCAGCCCGTGCGTCTCGGTCCAGTTCACGGGCAACACCCACTCCGGGTGATCCGCCGAGGCGCGGCCCACCGGCAGATCTGCGGTCACCTGCACACCGGCCGCCTCCAGCACGTGCCGCGGCCCGATGCCCGACAGCATCAACAACCAAGCCGATCCGATCGCCCCGGCGCACAACACGATTCGATCGGCATGGAGTTCGACGGAACCGTCGGGGCCGATGCAGTCGAGGCCGACCGCCCGGCCCGCGGCCACCCGCACACGCGTGACGCGAGTGTTGGTCCGCAATGTGAGGTTGGGCCGGTCGAGCGCGGGCAGCAGGAATGCTCCCCCGGGACCGACGCGGGTGCCGCCGTTGATGTTCAGTGGCACCGCGCCCACTCCCGAGCCCACCGGCGACTCGGCGGTGGAGCCGTTCAGGTCGTCGATCCACCGATGCCCTGCACCGGTCGCCGCTCGGACGAAAGACGCTGTGCAACCGTCGAATTCGGAAACCCGCCGGACGAGAATCGGCCCGTCGGAACCATGCAGCGGATTGTCGAAGTCCAGATCGGTCTCGATGGCGCGGAAGTGCGGCAGCACGTCGGACCAGGCCCACCCCGGCACACCCCACCCGTCGAAGTCGGTGGGCAGGCCTCGGCAGAAGTAGCCGCCGTTGACCGCTCCGGAGCCGCCGACCACCGCGCCGCGCATCAGCTGGGCGTGACGGGGCGGATCGACGGTCAGCGTCGTCGGATACCGGCGCACGACCGAGCTGGCGTCACCGATCGGCAACCGCAGACCGTCGCTGATCTGGGCCAGGACCCGAGGGTCCGACGGGCCCGGTCCCGCTTCGACGACCCTGACGTGACACGCGGGATCGGCGGAAAGTCGTTCGGCCATCACCGATCCGGCGCTGCCGGCACCGACGATCAGGACGTCGCTATGAGGGCTGGGCAACCGCGCGTCAGGTCCGGATCTGCGGTTTGAGTGCGCCGAGGTGGCGCTCGCGGACCACGCCGGTCCACAGCCCCGCGCCGTAGGCGAGGTCATCCAGGCGCTTGAGCAGAACGTAGGTGACCAGCCCGATGCGTTGGGCGCCGTCGTCGGCGTTACCGCTGCGGGTGAGCCAGTCGACCACACCGTCGACGATCGCGGCCACCAGCACCACTTGACGGCAGCGCTGGGACAGCAGCGCGGCGACGAACGCCAACGGCCAGTAGTGCCTGCAGAGCGCCGCGGCGAGTTGCAGCGCCGCCGACCACAGCCCGTGCGCGGCCACGACGGCCACTTCCTTGGGTTCGGTCTCCACCGACGCCAACGACCTGGCGATGCGGCGGCCGGTGATCGTCGCGACGACGATCGAGGCCAGATAGCCGATGCTGGACCCCATCGCCAGCAGCATCCACGCGACCAGCGTCCAACCGGAGATCACCAGCGGGGCGGTCTTGCCGGGATGCCGCACCGACAGCGGCGCCGCCGCTCCCCCGTAGAAAGACCTGCGCAAGAACCACTCTCGTAATTCCGTGCGGTGATCGTGGGCCACCAGCGCGATGGGCTCGTAGCGCAACCGGGCGCCGGCCTCGATGAGGCGCCAACACAGGTCGACGTCCTCGCCCGACCTCAGCGTCTCGTCGAAGCCGCCCACTTCCTTGAGCATGGAGCGACGGCAGATGATCGCGGCGCTGGGCACGTAGGACACGGTGCCGTAGGGCACGACCGGCGCCTCGCGAAGGCCGAGGTCGAGCGACGAGCGCACCGCCTCGTAGCGCGCCACCACGTTGTCGGGCTCGCGCAGACCGACGATGCGCGGCGCCACCAGTGCCACCGCCGGATCGCAGAAATGGCCGAGCAGCGCCTCCAGCCACCCCCGGCGGGGCACCACGTCGCTGTCGAGAAACGCCACGAAGTCGGTGTTGCATGCGGCCATGCCGGTGTTGCGCGCCGCCGCGGGCCCCTTGCTCCTGTCGTGCCGTAGCACCTGTACGTCGTTGTGCATGCCGGCGAAGTCCGAGGTCTGCAGTGGGGTGGCCGACCCGTCGTCGACGACGATGACCCGCATCCCGCGCAGCGCCGTCAACAGGCGCCGCACACCGGAATCGTTGTCGCGCACCGGAATTACCACGGTGACGTCGCGATGTGACGGACCACTGGCCGGACGCGGGTGCGCGACCGTCGCGTCGAGCAGGGTGCGGGCCAACTGAGCGCTCACGGCGTCGTGCACCTCGAGCCTGCCGCCGGCCAACATTGTTTGCGCGGCGGGGGCCAAGCGAAGAAGTCGCGTCGGTGAGCCGCCGAGCAGAGCGGACCCCTCACCGAGCACTTTCACCCGGCGGTCGACCTGGACGGCGAACCCGTCGGGCAGCCGCGGCCCGGTCACGTCAACATCCCGTCGCGGCCGGGAACCCAGTGCTCGATCCGCCGCAAACATGCCTCGACCATAGCCAAGAAGACGTCCGCGCCGTCCTCTGCGGTCGCGGTGGTGGGGTCGCCCAGCACCCCCACCTCGCTTACCGCGGCGACGCCACCGCGCCGCAGTTCGGGCAGAAGCTCACCGAGCGGCGCCCCGTTGCCGGCAACACATTCCTCGACGCGCACGTCCTGCGGCGAAAGATGTAGCAATACAGACGTTTCGGTGTGCCCGGCGTGCGCGTCGGCGCCCGCGACGGTGCACGAGCACCAGCCCACGTCCCGCCCCTCGTACCGAAGCAAAGCCACTGCGGCGGCGAGTGCCTCCACATTCCCCCCGTGACCGTTGACGAAGACCAGCCTAGATGCCCACCGCATCGCGGACCGGCCGAACTCCACCAGCAAAAGCCGCAACGCAGAGGTCCCGATCGAGACCGTGCCGCTGAAGTCCTCGTGCTCCCCGCTCGCGCCGTATCCGATCGACGGCGCCACCATCCAGTTCGATCCCTCGCGGTCGGCCAGCTGATCAGCAACGGCCTGCGCGACGGCCGATGCAATCCGCGTATCGGTGTCCAGGGGGAGATGCGGTCCGTGCTGTTCGGTGGACCCGACCGGGACGATCAGTGCGCTCGGCGTGCCCTGCAGCTGCTTCGACGTGGCGTTAGCGAGCTCGCTTACTGATGGCACCCGCCGATGGTAGGCCGAATTCACCTGGCGTGCGCCAATTGTTCGCGCATGCGCAGCAATTCATTCGACATAATTTTCCCGAGCGACAGTTGCCCATTCACGCCCGCCCCCTGCGCCACGCCTGTACCAGCACATTTTGTGGTTCGCGCGACTTACTGTCAGTTTGGGCCGTCAGGCACGCCCAGCGCCCTGGCGAAGCCCGGCGGCACGAGCACGTCGTCGGCAACCAGGTCGTGCACCGAGGCGCGGCCGAGGCCCATCAATGCAGAATCGATGCCCCCGCGTAGGACGTCGAGCACGTTCTCGACGCCGGCCTGACCGTTGGCGGCCAGGCCCCACAGGTACGCGCGGCCGATCATGACCGCGCGGGCCCCGAGGGCGACCGCCTTCACCACGTCGCTTCCGCGCCGGATACCACCGTCCAGCAAAACCTCTATGTCTTTGCCGACGGCGTCGGCGATCGCGGGAAGTGCCCGGATCGACGCCGGCGTGCCGTCGAGGTTGTTGCCGCCGTGGTTGGACACCGAGATGGCCGAAACACCGGCATCCACAGCGCGTTTCGCGTCATCGACGCGCATCACGCCCTTGAGCATGAACGGACCACCCCACAATTCGCGCAGCCAGGCGATGTCTTCCCAGGTGGGCGGCGGTGTGCCCATCCACTCGCCGTACGCCGCGAAGAACGGCGGTCCCGGTTCGCCGCGGGCCGCCTGGTTGGGTACCCGCAGGTTGGGCGGACGCATGGTCTTCGCCCATTGCAGGAACCAGCCCGGCCGGGTCAGCCCCTCGGGCAGCATCCGCACGGTGGTCCGCAGGTCCATCTGCTCGGGGATCTTCGGGCTGCCCCAGTCGCGGCCGTGCGAGAAGCTCCAGTCCGTCGTGACGATGAGCCCGGCCGCGCCGGCCTCTCGCGCGCGCTCGACCCGTGCCGCGATCGCGTCGCGGCCACCCAGCCAGTAGACCTGGAAGAAGGTCTTCGGGTTGGCGGCGACGACCTCCTCGATCGGCTTGCTGGCGAACGAGGACAGTCCCATCGCCGTGCCGCGGGTGGCGGCAGCGCGGGCCACTGCCACCTCACCGTCCGGGTGGACTGCCTGCACGCCGGTCGGGGAGATCACCACCGGCAGCGAAATGTCCTGCCCCATCACGGTTGTCGCGAGATCGCGCTTTTCGGCCGCCCCGACGACGTGCGGCGCGAAGCCCAGCTCGGCGAACGCCTCGGTGTTGTCGGCGACCGTCACGCCCTTCTCGCTGGCGGCCAGCAGCGCGGCGTACACCGACTTGGGCAGCCGCTTCTTGGCCTTCTGCTGGGCGAAGGCGACGGTCTCGAACCAGGTATCACGGGCCATGACTTACACCGGACTTTCGTTGCACACTCGCGCGGGGGGTTTGGTCAGCAGCTTCAAGGCCACCGGCCCACTGCGCGAGTGGTCGACGCTGGGCTTGGGCTTGACCCGGTCGCGGGCCAGCGCGGGCGCGCCGTAACCCTCGACGCATTCGGGGTCGGGCCCGTCCATCGGCAGGCCCGTGAAGAACTTGGCCGCCATGCAACCGCCGCGGCAGCTGTCGTAGTGGTCGCAGCTGCTGCAGGCGCCCGCCGATTGGGGCTCGCGCAACTCTCCGAACAGCGGCGCATTCTTCCAGACGTTGTCAAAACCGCCATCGGACAGGATGTTTCCGGCCAGGAACCGGTCATGGATGGCGAACGGGCAGGCGTAGACGTCGCCGACCGGATCGATGAGGCACACCACGCGTCCCGCTCCGCACAGGTTGAGGCCGGCCAGGGCACCGGGTTCGCCCAGTCCCGAGAGGTGGAAGAACGAGTCGCCGGTCAACACCCGGTCCCCCTTGGCGACGAGCCAGTTGTAGAGCTGGACCTGCTGGTCGGCGGTCGGATGCAGGTCGTCCCACACGTCCGCGCCGCGTCCGGACGGACGCAGCCGGGTGATTCGCAGGGTGGCTCCGTATTGCGCTGCCAGCGCTGCGAACTCGTCGAGCTGGTCGACGTTGTGCCGGGTCACCACGACGGAGATCTTGGCGTCGGAGAACCCCGCGTCGGCCAGATTCTGCAGCGCGCGCGTGGCCATCGCGAACGAGCCCGCGCCCCGAACGGCGTCGTTGACCTCGGCTGTCGCACCGTCCAGCGAGATCTGCACGTCGACGTAATCGCTGGCCGCCAGCTTCGCCGCGACTTCTTCGGTGATGCGCACCCCGTTGGTGGAGAACTTCACGCCGACGTGGTGAGCGGTGGCGTAGTCGACGAGCTCCCAGAAGTCCGGCCGCACAGTCGGTTCGCCGCCGCCGATGTTGACGTAGAACACCTGCATGCGCTCGAGCTCGTCGATGATGTCCTTGCACTGCTGCGTGGTGAGCTCGCGCGGATCGCGCTTCCCCGACGAGGACAGGCAGTGCACGCACGCGAGGTTGCATGCGTACGTCAGCTCCCAGGTCAGGCAGATCGGCGCGTCGAGGCCGTGCTCGAACTGTTCGATCAGGCGCGGCACGGGTTGAATGCCCGGCGCGAGCGCCGAATCAGTGGATGTCATTGCGGCACCAGCATTTTCGATTGAGCAAGCACATCGAGTGCCTGCAGGTACGGCCCCTGCTGCGCGTCGCCTATTCCGGCGGCACGGCAGGCGGACCTGACGTCGGGATGGTCGGACAGCGTGTTGACCAGGTCAACGATCGTCCGGTTCTTCAGGAACGACAGCTTGCGCGTCCCGAAGTGGTAGAGCAGCGCGCCGAACGGCTCCGGCCGCACCGCCACCTGGTGGTGCAGCCGCCAGCCGACTTCCGGGTCGAACACGGTGTCCGGGGACACCGATCCAGACGGGGTGTCCGGGGACACCGATCCAGACGGGGTGTCCGGGGACACCGATCCAGACGGGGTGTCCGGGGACACCGATCCAGACGGGGTGTCCGGGGACACCGATCCAGACGAGGTGTCCGGGGACACCGATCCAGACGAGGTGTCCGGGGACACCGATCCAGACGAGGTGTCCGGGGACACCGATCCAGACGAGGCGGGCGGGGCCACGCTCAGTAGACCCCGCACATCCCGTCGATCGACACCTCTTCGACCAGGGTCTCGGTGACGAGCTCTTCGGTCTGCACCTGCTGATTCGGTTCCATCGGGCCCCGCCTTTCGCTATACCGGTTCTCGAACTGTGATCGAGATCGCAATAATATGGCATCCAGTGCCAGAATGGAAGCCGGGGCCGGAGAAGGGGTACGCATGGGGCCGACCGAGCACCGCGTGGGCCGACGGCGTTCGACGACGTGGGACCACATCAGCAACGTGGCCATCGACCTGTTCACCGCCCGCGGCTTCGACGACGTCAGCGTCGACGACGTCGCCGAGGCGGCGGGAATCGCCCGTCGCACGCTGTTTCGCTACTACCCCTCCAAGAACGCGCTCCCGTGGGGTGACTTCGACGCGCACCTGGCGCATATGCGCGACCTTCTCGCCGACGTCGACCCGGCGGTGCCGATCGGGGATGCGCTGCGCACAGCGTTGTTGGCGTTCAACACATTCGACGCCACGGAAACCGCGCGGCACCGGCAGCGCATGCGCGTCATCCTCGAGACGGCGGCCCTGCAGGCCTACTCGATGACGATGTACGCCGGGTGGCGTGCGGTGGTCGCCGAGTTCGTCGCGAAACGACTCGGCCCGACGGCAGGTGACCTGGTGCCGCAGACGGTGGCGTGGACGATGCTCGGCGTGGCGTTGTCCGCCTACGAACACTGGCTGGCCGACGAGTCCGTGTCACTGACCCAGGCGCTCGGGGCGGCGTTCGACACCGTCGCCGACGGGCTGTGGGCGCTGGATCGCTGAACTTTCTTGCGAAGACGGCGTCGGAGTTCGGCGCCAGGCCGCGACGATAAGGGTGTGAGCGCCGAACCGGATGGCCCCGACGCTCCGCGGGCATTGCTGACGCTGTACGACGACGCGTTGCCGGTCGTCTACGGGTACTTCGTCCGGCGCTGCGGTGACCGCGGAACCGCCGAAGACCTCACGTCGGAGACCTTTCTGGCGGCGATGGACACCGCCCGCAGGAAAGGTTCAGCGGCTCCCCAAATCACGGTGCCGTGGCTGCTCGGGGTGGCGCGCCACAAGCTGGCCGACCACTACCGGCGCCGCCACGACCGGTTCAGTGTTCCGGTCGCCGACTTGCCCGAGCAGCTCGACGCATCCGA
This sequence comes from Mycobacterium sp. B14F4, assembly GCF_039871645.1. Taxonomy (NCBI): domain Bacteria; kingdom Bacillati; phylum Actinomycetota; class Actinomycetes; order Mycobacteriales; family Mycobacteriaceae; genus Mycobacterium; species Mycobacterium sp. B14F4. Next base: position 19,511 of record NZ_JBDPMF010000009.1, read on the forward strand.
CGACTGGGACGCCGAATTGGACCGGATCGTCGCCGAGAGCGTGCTGGCCAAGCTGCCCGAGCAGCATCGCACCGTACTGGCGCTGCGCTACATGGACGACTGTTCGGTGCCCGAGTGCGCCGATCTGATCGGCCGCACCGTGCACGCCACCGAGGCGCTGCTGGTGCGAGCGCGCCGCGCGTTTCGGGCGCACTACCCGCAGCCGGAAGGAGGGCAGCCGTGACCGACCACGATCCCCTGGCCGTGCTGCATGGCGGCGAGCTTCCGGTCCAGCCCGACCCGGTGTTCGCCGCGCGGCTCCGCGCCTGGCTGGAGTCGGCCGTGTCTTTACCCAATCGAACACAGGAGGTTGTCATGAGCGGCACCGATACCGCGATCGCCGAACTGTCCGGCCCGGCGGCTGAGTCGCCTGCGCCGTCGCGCCCCGCCGCGTTGCCCTACCTGACCGTCGCCAACGCGCGCGAGGCCATCGACTGGTACGTCGGTGCATTCGGCGCATCCGTGCGCGGCAACCCCGTCGAGATGGACGACGGCCGCATCGGCCATGCCGAGCTGATGATCGGCGACGGTGTGCTGTACCTCGCCGACGAGTACCCGGAGATCGGCCTGAAAGCGCCTGTGCCGCAGGCTACGTCGGTGAGCCTGATGCTCGACGTCCGCGACACCGACGCGACGCTGGACCGGTGCCGGCAACGCGGTGCGACGGTGGTGCGCGAATCGTACGAGAACTACGGTGCGCGCAACGCCACGATCGTCGACCCGTTCGGCCACCGCTGGATGCTCAGCGGGCCGGTCACCGGCGCCGCGGTGCCGATCCAGCACGGTGACGTCGGCTACGTCTCGGTGTGGGTGCCCGACGCCGAGCGGGCGGCGGCGTTCTACGGCCATGTGCTGGGGTGGACGTACGACCTCGCCACGCACGAGGTGACGAACACCAGGCAGCGCATCGGGATCTACAGCGTCGCCGGCAGGCAGGGCATGCTGTGCTGCTATGCGGTCGCCGACCTCGACGGCGCCCGGCAGTCCATCGTCGCCGGCGGCGGCACGGTCGGCGAGGCACAGGACCACCCGTTCGGCACCGTGATGGACGCCACCGATCCGGCAGGCACCGCGTTCGCGGTCTTCCGGCCGGCGCCCGGCACACCCCGGCCGGCATTGAACGGTGAAGGGCCGGGCGAGCTTTCGTACATCACCTATCAGGTGCCCGACTCCGCGGCGTTCAGGGCGTTCTACAGTCGCGTGCTGTTCTGGTCGTTCGAGCCGGGCCGGGTCGAGGACGGCTGGGCGGTGCGGGACACCCATCCGATGGCGGGCGCGGCCGGTGGCAGCGAGCAAGCGGTGATCGTGCCGATGTGGACCGTCGCCGACGTCGTGGGCGCGGTTGCGCGCGTGCGCGAAGCCGGCGGCACCGTCATCGAGGAGCCGTCGCAACAGGCCTACGGTTTGTCGGCACTGTGCACCGACGACCAGGGCACCCGCTTCTACCTCGGCCAGTTCTGAGTGATTTCGGTCCGCTAACCAAGGACCTCGGAGATGGGTGCTCCGGTGGCGACCTTGTTACGTGCCTTCATGACCTTGCCGGGCATGCCGCCACCGACCACGCCGGCCACCAGGCCGTCGCGCTCGTAGAACGCGAGGAACTTGCGGCCGTCGTCCTCGACGACGTGCACCGTGTCGCCGGCCTCGGGCTCGCCGAGGCACTGGATCTTGACGTCGTACTGGTCGCTCCAGAAGTACGGCACCGAGACCGTCGCCGGCGGCTCCTGGCCCATCATCGCCGGCACGAGCACCCGGGCCTGGTCGGCGACGTTGCTCCAATGCTCAACGCGCACTTGATGACCGAGGCTGTGCCGCCAGGACGCGACGTCGCCGATCGCCCACACATGCAGTGCGCTGCTGCGGCCGTGGTCGTCGCAGACGACGCCGTTGTCGACCTCGATTCCGCTGCCGTCCAGCCATTCCGTGGCCGGCCGGGAGCCGATCCCCACGATCACCAGGTCGGCGTCGAGTTCGGTGCCGTCGCTGAGCACCACCTTCTCGACCCTGTCGGTGCCGCGGACCTCCTCGACGCCGACGCCGCAGAGCACGTCGACGCCCTCCGCGCGGTGCAGACGGGCCACCAGGTCGCCGATCTGCTGGCCGAGCACGGACGCCAGCGGCGAGGGCTGCGGCTCCACCAACGCAACCTCGACCCCGAGCTTGCGCAGGCTCGCGGCGACCTCGCATCCGATGAAGCCGGCCCCGACGACGACGGCACAACGCGCGGATCCGGCCTCTTTGCGCAGCGCGACGCTCTCGTCGTAGTTGCGCAGCACGTGAATGCCTTCGAGGTCCGGGAACGACGGAATCCGTTTGGGCACCAGACCCGTGGCGATGATCAGCTCGTCGTAGCCGAGCTCGCTGCCGTCGTTCAGGGTCAGCGTCTGAGCGGCGGTGTCGACCGACCGGGCGCCGTTGCCGAGCCGCACGGTGATGTCGTTCTCCGCGTAGAACTCCGCCGGCTTGAGCGTGACGTCGTCGGTTTCGGCGCGCAGCACCTCCTTGGACAACGGCGGCCGGTCGTACGGCAGATGGTCCTCGTCGCTGACGATCGTGACGGGACCGGCGTACTCGGAGCGGCGCAGCTGTTCAGCGGTGCGGGCCGCCGCCAGGCCGCCGCCGACGATGACGATGCCCCCAGTAGTGGTCATGGGCAGTTCTTACACGATGGCCGCGGCGTTTGGTCCGGCACCCCGTGCTCGCCCGGCTTTCACCTCACCCGCGATCGCGATCGATGATGTTGGTCAGCACCACGATGCTCTCGCTGCGCTCGACGTCGGCCGCGGACCTGATCCGTTCGAGCGCCTCCTCGAGGTGGCGCATGTCGCGGGCCACCACGTGTAGTATCGCGTCCGCCGTGCCGGTGACGGTAGCGGCACTGATCACCTCCGGGATGTCAATCCACGACGCGCGCAACCGTTCTGGTGCGATCGTGCCGTGCCGGAACACCTGGACGTAGGCCTCGGTGGCCCAGCCCAACGCGCTGCGGTCGACGACCGTGGTGAAGCCGCGGATGACGCCGGTGTCGAGCAACCGGTCGACCCGCCGCTTCACCGCGGGAGCCGACAGGTTGACCTGCTCGCCGATCTCGGCATAGGTGGCCCGCGCGTCGTTGGTCAGTACGGCGAGAATCCGCTCGTCGGTCTCGTCGAGACGGTCCATGATCACCTCCGCGCAACAGATCGCCGCTAGCCGAGTTGCAGCACAACGATTCGATTGTAGACACGCAACGATCGGCGATTGATTGCGCAAACGGCGCGCCATACCGTTGATTCATGACGATGTCCCATGTCGACGCCTCGGTGCCGGCGTCCGACGTCGCCGCGCTGACGCCACGCCGTTCCACCACCCGTCGTTACGCCATGACGGCGCCGACGTTCTTCGCCGTCGAATACGCCATCAACCCGTGGATGGACACCTCGACATCCGTCGACACGCATCTGGCGATGGCCCAGTGGGAGACACTGCGCCGGACATACAAGGAACTCGGCCACATCGTCGAACTGATCGAACCCCTCGCCGGTCTGCCCGACATGGTGTACGCCGCCAACGGTGGCCTGCTCGTCAACGGCATCGCCGTCGTCGCGCGCTTCGCCTATCCGCAGCGCGCGGGCGAAGCGTCGGCCTATGCGGAGTGGATGACTCGCCACGGCTACGAACCCGCCGAGACCCGCCACGTCAACGAGGGGCAGGGCGACCTGTTGGCAGTCGGCTCGATCATATCGGCGGGACACGGCTTTCGCACAGACCGGCGTGCGCACGACGAGATAGCCGCGCTCGTCGGGATGCCGGTGGTCAGCCTCGAGCTGGTCGATCCGCGCTTCTATCACCTCGACACCGCGCTGGCCGTGCTCGATGACACCACCGTCGCCTACTACCCGCCCGCGTTCAGTGCGCGGTCACGGCGGCGATTGCTCGAGGTCTTCGCCGACGTGATCGAGGTGGGCGGTGCCGACGCCCACGTGCTCGGACTCAACGTCGTCTCCGATGGCCGCAACGTCGTCCTACCCGCCGCCGCCACGGGTTTCGCCGACCAGCTGCGGCGCGCCGGGTTCCGGCCCGTCGGCGTCGACCTCTCCGAACTTCTCAAGGGCGGCGGATCTGTCAAATGTTGCACGCTGGAGGTACATCCGTGACCGTGGTCGACACCCTCACCTCGGCGACCGAGGCGGCGATCGCCCTGGACGACCGCTACGTCGCACACAACTACTCCCCGTTGCCGATCGTCGCCGCCGGCGCCGAGGGCGCATGGATCACCGATCTCGAGGGCCGCCGCTACCTCGACTGCCTGGCGGCCTATTCGGCCGTGAACTTCGGCCACCGCAACCCGGAGATCACCGCCGTCGCGCACGCCCAACTGGACACCATGACCCTGGTGAGCCGCGCCTTCCACGCCGACCGCCTGGGCCCGTTCTGCGCCGCGCTGGCCGGCCTCTGCGGCAAGGACATGGTGCTGCCGATGAACAGCGGCGCCGAAGCCGTCGAAAGCGGCCTGAAGGTGGCCCGCAAGTGGGGTACCGACGTCAAGGGCGTACCCGCGAACGCATCGAACATCGTCGTGGCGCACAACAACTTCCACGGCCGCACCACCACCATCATCAGCTTCTCCGACGACGAGACCGCCCTCCGCGGCTTCGGCCCCTACACCCCTGGCTTCCGCGCCGCCCCCTTCGGCGACGCCGACGCGTTCGGCGACGTGATCGACGACCACACCGTCGCGGTGCTCGTCGAACCGATCCAGGGCGAGGCCGGGATCGTCGTGCCGCCGGATGATTTCCTGCCGCGGCTGCGAGAGTTGTGCAGCCGGCGCAACGTGTTGATGATCGCCGACGAGATCCAGTCGGGGCTCGCGCGCACCGGACGCACCTTCGCATGCGACCACTGGGGCGTCACACCGGATGTTTACCTTCTCGGCAAGGCCCTTGGCGGCGGGGTGATCCCGCTGTCAGCGGTGGTGGCGAACCGCGAGATCCTCGGCGTGCTGCATCCCGGCGAGCACGGCTCGACCTTCGGCGGCAATCCGCTCGCCGCCGCGATCGGTACGACGGTGGTCGCGATGCTTGAGCGCGGCGAATTCCAATCGCGGGCAACCGAACTCGGTAAGCGCCTGCACGGGCGGCTGGGCCGGCTGATCGGACACGGCGTCGTCGAGGTCCGAGGCAAGGGCCTGTGGGCCGGTGTGGACGTCCACCCGGCCCTGGGCAGCGGAAAGCAGATCAGCACGCGCCTCGCACAACGCGGGGTGTTGGTGAAGGACACCCACGGTTCGACGCTGCGGTTCGCACCGCCGCTGGTGATCACGGCCGAGGAGATCGACTGGGCCGTGGACCAGTTCGCCGCGGTCCTGACCTGAGTTCAGTGCTTCATCGCGCCGCGGTCGACGGCGATCTGGCTGCCCGACAGCGTCTTGGAGCCGTCACCGGCCAGCCACGCGACGACATCGGCCACCTCCTCGGGCTCCATGAACCCCTGCAGGCCCTTGTTCTGCTCCTCGACCGGGTTGTACGGCATGGGCGCGAAGCTGTGCAGGTAGCTCGGGTACTTGGCGAAGATCGCCATCATCGCGTCCTTCTCCACCATCGGCGTCTCGATCGAGTACGGGTGGATCGAGTTGACGCGGATCCCGAACTCCCCGGCCTCCATCGCCAGCGAGTTGGTCAGCGCGGTCAGGCCGTGCTTGGACGCCGCGTAGTGGGCGTTGCCCGGCGTCGCCTTCAGCCCGGCCGACGAGCTGACGATGATGACCGACCCGCCGTTGCCCGCTTCGATCATCGCGGGCAGGGCCGCCCGGATCGTGCGCCACGTGCCGTTGAGGTTGACGTCGATGACGGTGTCCCACTGCTCTTCCGACATCTCCCAGATGCGGCCCCAGCTCAGCACACCGGCGTTGGCCACCAGGATGTCCAGCCTGCCGAACTGCTCGACACCGTCGGCGACGACCTGTTGCAGCGCCGCCAGGTCGCGGATGTCGACCTCACGGGCGAGCACTTTGCGGCCCGTCGCCTCGACCTGCCGGACCGTCTCGGCGAGTTCCTCGGACGTGCCCAACGGGTAAGTGATGGTCTCCGAGATCGGCGCGCAGACGTCGATCGCGATGATGTCGGCGCCCTCGCTGGCCAGCCGGACGGCGTGCGCCCGGCCCTGCCCGCGCGCGGCGCCGGTGATGAAAGCCACGCGGCCTTCCAGGGGTTGGTTCGTCGCCGTCACCGCTGCTCCTTCCGGGATGCTGCCTTCACGCTAACAGCCGAACTGGAACGTGTTCTAGTGACCTGGCCTGGTCCGTCGCCGGTCTACAGGTCGGCGATGATCTGCTCGCGCTTGGCCGTGTACTCCGCATCGGAGATGGCACCGGTGGCGCGCAGCGTCTCGAGCTCCTGCAGCCGTTGTGCGGTCGAGGGCTCCGGCGGTGCCAGATACGAGGCCGCCGGCGCCTGAGCCGTCGGCGCCTGAGCCGTCGGCGCCTGGGCCGCCGGCATCGGGGCGGCAGGCGTCTGCTGAGCCGCGGCTCGGCGCACGACCTCCTGGACCTGTTGGCGCGCAGAGGGATTCGATCGCAGATCGATCATGTTGTTCAGGCCGATGTTATTGGCCTTGAGGATCTGCAGGATCTCCATCAGCGGGCCGGCCTGCCCGGTCAGGTCGTAGGTTCTGTTGTCCTCGGCGATGGTGAAGTTCGCCGGCATCAGGCCGCTGACCAAACCGCTGCGCTCCCAGTCGATCTGGTACTCGTTGGTCATCGGGTCGACCAGCGCCACCAGCTTGCGGTTGGTGATCATCGGCAGTCGCGAGATCGAGGCGATCACCCGGTCCTGCGAGGCGAACGGCGCGATTCCCGGGCCCGAGATCTGGAGGTCGAGTTTGACCAGCGGCTGCTCGTTGATGCGGGTGTTGGTCTCCTGGATGCCGGTCACCTGCGCCAGCGCGAGCACACCGGTCTGCTCGAGAGCGGCGGTCTTGGCCGCCGACTTGGCGCCCGCGGCGGTGATGGCCAGCGCGATGAGCACGTCGGCGGCGGTGATCAGCAAGCCGGCCCAGAACATCCACCGCAGCATCGGATCCGGGCCCGCGGCGAAGTAGATCGCCAAGAAGATCGGCCCGACGATGCCGCACAACAGAACGAACGCCTGGATCCGGACGTAACGCCAGAATGTGGACACGGGCCTGCTCCTGTCGCTCGCCAACCTGTCGCGTGACAGATTAACGCCGAACGACCGGTCGTGAGCCGTATCGTCGGTCAGTGACTTCGACGGAGGGCGTGCGCTCACGCGGGATTCTGGCCGCCGTCGCCCTGGCGTTGTTCTGCGTGCAGATCGACTACTTCGCGATGAATCTCGCCCTGCCCCGGATCGCGTCCGAGTTCGGAAGCAGTACGACCGACCTGCAGTGGGTGATCAGCGTCTACATGCTCGCGCTGGGCGCCTTCATGGTTCCCGCCGGCCGGATCGGCGACATCTTCGGACGCCGTCGCGCACTGCTGACGGGTGTGGCGCTCTTCGGGTTGGCCTCGGTGGCCTGCGCGCTGGCGCCGTCGCCGGCGATGCTCATCACCTTCCGGGCGGCGCAGGGCGTGGGCGCGGCGATGATCTTTCCGGTGTCGGTCAGCGTCCTGACGAACGCCTACGACACCGCGAAGGCGGGCCGGGCGATCGGACTGGCCTACGGGATAGCGGCTTTAGGCAACGCGGCCGGACCGCTGGTCGGGGGTCTGCTCACCGATTCGCTCGGCTGGCGGTGGATCTTCTGGCTGAATGTGCCGATCACTGCCATCTCACTCGTCGTCGGCGCACGGGTTATCACCGAATCCGTCGACGAGACCGCGCCCCGCCGGGTGGATGTCGCCGGGCTCGCGTTGGTCGTCACGGGCATCGGGTTGATCACGTTGACCTTCGACCGCGCGCCCGACTGGGGATGGTGGTCGACGTCGACGCTCGCCGCCTTCGCCGTATCACTGATCGTCCTGGTGGCATTCGTAGTCGTGGAGAACAGGGTCCGGTGTCCGCTGGTGGACCTGACCCTTGCGCGCAACCCACGATTCATGCTGCTGGTGGTGGCGGGCACGATCTCGAACATCGCCTACGCGGTCACGATCTTCCTCGCCACGGTGTACCTGCAGCAGGTCCGCGGGTTGGATCCGTTCACGGCGGGGCTGGTGTTCCTCGGACCGTCGGCGGCCGCGGCGATCGGCGGCGTACTCGCCGGCCGCCTGAGTGCCTCCCGCCCACCGGTCCTCGTCATGGGCATCACGAGTGTCCTTGCGGCAGTGAGCCTTGCGGCGCTGGCGGCGTCCGGCGGATGGGCGTTCTACCTCATCGCGCTCACGGCCTGCGGGCTCACCCTGGGTCTGGTCTATGCGTTCACCACCGTGGCGACGCAGGCGGTGGTGCGAGCGGAGCACGCGGGCGGAGCAGCCGGGGTGACCCTGACCGTGCTCGTGACGCTGGCGGGTGTCGCCGTCGCGGTGTCGGCGACCGTGTTGGAGATGTTGCAGCGCAGCGGCATGTCAGCCGGCGGCGCGATCGACACCATCCTCGGGGTGCTCTCGGCGCTGCTGCTACCCGCCGGCGTGGCGGTGCTCTTGATCGCTAAACGCGCGGCTACGGAGTCGCCGTCGTCGCGCCCATCGGCATGATCGGCTCGGCGATGGGAGCCTCGACGGCGGCGGCCGGTCCGAGGAGGTCGTACAGCGGCTGAGTCCAGCGGTACCCGCCGGTGCTGCGGGTGTAGCCGGTGTGGATGACCGTCGCGATCGGCGAGGTCTCCTCGGCTTCGGGGTCGTAGTCGCAGACCGCGTCGCCGAGTTCGCACACGCTGATCGTGCGGGCGCCGATGACCGGCGGAAGCGGCTGCGGAGCGTGGGCCAGAATCGGCCAGTCCTGCGCGACGCCCTTACCGGCGCCGGGCACGGACGTCACCGAGCCGATGTTGATCGTCGGGTCGGCGGGCAGCCGGTCACCGTCGGCGAGCAGCAGCGCACCCGCGACGTTGGGGTTCGCGCCGAGCGCGTGCAGGTTGCGGTGCACGACCATGGCGCCCTGTGAGTAGCCCGCGAGGATCACCTTCGACGTCGGGCACTTCGCGGAGAACTGCGCGTACTGGGCGCCGAGCGCCGTCGCCCCGGTGTCCACGCTGCCCATGAAGCCGAGCCAGTCGCCGACGCCGCCGTCGTCATCGGGCACGGCGACGGCGGGATACTCGACCGCCTCGGCCGTCATCGTGCGGCCATCGGCCGCCAGCACCCGCTGCAGGTCGCGGTACGACTGGTAGACGTCGTCTCCCATGCCCAGGTTGGCGGACAGGTCGCCGTCGCGCTGCCCGGACCCCGCCGCACCCATCCAGTGCACGTCGGGGCAGTCGGCCTGAGCGCCGGCGATACCGGCAGAGGCGCCGACGAAAGCGGCACCGGCGACCGCTGCGGCGCTTGCGATTGTGGTGAAACGACGGAACATCAAGCCCAACCCTTCTCTGCCCCGACCAGGGCATTCGGGAAGTACATCGGCTCAGCGGTCCCAGCCGTTACACCGCAACACCACCGCGAGACGTACACCAGGGTCGTGATCGTTGAGAAATCACAGCCCTCTTGTACGCCTCGCGAAACACACACGAAAACGGCGCCCACCCGAAGGTGAGCGCCGCTTCGCGGTACTTCAGTCAGATCACTTGACGATCTTGGTCACCCGGCCGGCGCCGACGGTACGGCCGCCCTCGCGGATCGCGAAGCGCAGGCCCTCGTCCATGGCGACGGGCTGGATCAGCTTGACGGAGATGTCGGTGTTGTCACCGGGCATCACCATCTCGGTGCCCTCCGGCAGCGTCACCACGCCGGTCACGTCCGTGGTGCGGAAGTAGAACTGCGGACGGTAGTTGTTGAAGAACGGCGTGTGCCGGCCACCCTCGTCCTTGGACAGGATGTAGACCTGACCCTCGAAGTCGGTGTGCGGCGTGGTGGTGCCGGGCTTCACGACGACCTGACCGCGCTCGACGTCCTCACGCTTGATGCCGCGCAGCAGCAGACCGACGTTGTCGCCGGCCTGGCCCTGGTCGAGCAGCTTGCGGAACATCTCGACACCGGTGACCGTGGTCTTGGTGGTCTCCGGGCGGATACCGACGATCTCGACTTCCTCGTTCACGTTGACCACGCCACGCTCGACGCGACCGGTGACCACGGTGCCGCGGCCGGTGATCGTGAAGACGTCCTCGACGGGCATCAGGAACGGCTTGTCGGTCTCACGGACCGGGTCCGGGATCGACTCGTCGACGGCGGCCATCAGCTCGACGATCGACTCGACCCACTTCTCGTCACCCTCGAGCGCCTTGAGCGCCGAGACGCGCACGACCGGGGCGTCCTCGTCGAACTCCTGGGCGGCCAGCAGTTCGCGGACCTCCATCTCGACGAGCTCGATGAGCTCCTCGTCGTCGACGGCGTCGGCCTTGTTCAGCGCGACCAGGATGTAGGGCACACCGACCTGGCGGGCCAGCAGCACGTGCTCGCGGGTCTGCGGCATCGGGCCGTCGGTCGCCGCGACCACCAGGATCGCACCGTCCATCTGGGCGGCGCCGGTGATCATGTTCTTGATGTAGTCGGCGTGACCGGGGGCGTCGACGTGCGCGTAGTGACGCTTCTCGGTCTGGTACTCCACGTGGGAGATGTTGATCGTGATGCCGCGCTGACGCTCTTCAGGCGCATTGTCGATCTGGTCGAATGCGCGCGACTCGTTCAAATCGGGATACTTGTCGTGCAGAACCTTGGTGATTGCTGCGGTCAGCGTGGTCTTGCCGTGGTCAACGTGACCGATGGTCCCGATGTTGACGTGCGGCTTCGTCCGCTCGAACTTCGCCTTCGCCACTGTGTTGTCCTCCTGGACTGTGTTGGTGCTTCTTGTAAAGCAGGTTTGATCTTTGCAGTTGTGGTTCGCCGCTCGGCAACCGGGCTACTGCCCCGTCGCCTTCGCGATGATTTCCTTCGCCACGGCCGCCGGAACTTCGGCGTACGAGTCGAACACCATGGAGTAGTTGGCCCGGCCCTGGGTCTTCGACCGAAGGTCGCCGACGTAGCCGAACATCTCCGACAACGGCACATGCGCCTTGACGACGCGCGCACCGGCCCGCTCCTCCATGGCCTGGATCTGACCACGGCGGGAGTTCAGGTCGCCGATCACTTCACCCATGTAGTCCTCGGGTGTGGTCACTTCGACCGCCATGATCGGCTCGAGGATCGCCGGCTGCGCGGCCTGTGCGGCCTTCTTCAGCACCTGCGAGCCTGCGACTTTGAACGCCATTTCCGACGAGTCCACCTCGTGGTAGGCCCCGTCGAGCAGAGTGACCTTCAGGTTCACCAGCGGGTAGCCGGCCAGCACGCCGTACTGCATGGCGTCCTGGGCGCCGGCATCCACCGACGGGATGTACTCACGCGGGATGCGGCCCCCGGTGACCTTGTTCTCGAACTCGTAGGTCGCGCCGTCCTCGCCCGCGAACGGTTCGAGGTTGATGAGCACCTTCGCGAACTGGCCGGAGCCGCCCGTCTGCTTCTTGTGGGTGTACTCGACCTTCTCGACCAGGCGCTTGATGGTCTCACGGTAGGCCACCTGCGGCTTGCCGACGTTGGCCTCGACCTTGAACTCGCGCTTCATCCGGTCGACGAGGATGTCGAGGTGCAGCTCGCCCATGCCGCCGATCACGGTCTGGCCGGTCTCCTGGTCCAGGTGCACCTTGAAGGTCGGATCCTCCTCGGCGAGCTTCTGGATCGCGGTGCCGAGCTTCTCCTGGTCGCTCTTGGTCTTCGGCTCGATGGCCACCTCGATCACCGGATCGGGGAAGGTCATCGACTCGAGCACGACCTGCTCGTTCGGGTCGCTCAGGGTGTCGCCGGTGGTGGTGTCCTTGAGCCCGATGACGGCGTAAATGTGCCCCGCGGAGGCCCGCTCGACCGGGTTCTCCTTGTTGGAGTGCATCTGGAACAGCTTGCCCAGCCGCTCCTTCTTGCCCTTGGTCGCGTTGATCACCTGCGAACCCGACTCGACGGTGCCCGAGTACACGCGGACATAGGTCAGCTTGCCGAAGAACGGGTGCGTCGCCACCTTGAACGCCAACGCCGAGAACGGCTCGTCGACGGACGGGTTGCGCGTGATCTCCTCGTCCTCCTTGCCGGGCACATGGCCGACGGCCGGCGGCACGTCCAGCGGCGACGGCAGGTAGTCGATCACCGCGTCGAGCATGGGCTGCACGCCCTTGTTCTTGAACGCGCTGCCGCACAACACCAGGTACGCCTCGGAGTTGATGGTGAGCTTGCGCAGCGCACCCTTGACCTCCTCGACCGACAGCTCTTCGCCGCCGAAGTACTTCTCCAGCAGCGCCTCGTCGGTCTCGGCGACCGCCTCGAGCAGCTTGGTGCGGTACTCGTCGGCCTTCTCGGCCAGCTCGGCCGGGATGTCGACGGTTTCGTAGGTTTCGCCGAGCTTCGTCTCGCCGCGCCACACCTTGGCCTTCATCTCGACCAGGTCGACGACGCCCTCGAAGTCACCTTCCGAGCCGACGGGCAGCTGGATGGGGATGACGTTGGCGCCGAGGCGCTCTTCCATCGTGCGCACGGAGAAGTAGAAGTCCGCGCCGACCTTGTCCATCTTGTTGACGAAGCAGATGCGCGGCACGTTGTACTTGTCGGCCTGGCGCCAGACCTGCTCGGACTGCGGCTCCACGCCTTCCTTGCCGTCGAACACCGCGACCGCGCCGTCGAGGACCCGCAGGCTGCGCTCCACCTCGACGGTGAAGTCGACGTGCCCGGGAGTGTCGATGATGTTGATCTGGTTGTCGTTCCAGAAGCAGGTGGTCGCGGCCGAGGTGATCGTGATCCCTCGCTCCTGCTCCTGCTCCATCCAGTCCATCGTGGCGGCGCCGTCGTGGACCTCACCGATCTTGTAGCTGATGCCGGTGTAGTAGAGGATCCGCTCGGTGGTCGTGGTCTTGCCGGCATCGATGTGGGCCATGATGCCGATGTTGCGGACCTTGGTCAGGTCAGTCAGCACGTCCTTCTGTGCCACAGAAGTCTTCTCTTTCGCTTGTATCTGTTGCTGTCTTCAGAACGCCCCGGCAACACCGCTGGGGCGTCGGATCACCAGCGGTAATGCGCGAAGGCGCGGTTCGCCTCGGCCATCTTGTGGGTGTCCTCGCGCCGCTTGACGGCGGCACCCAGGCCGTTGCTGGCGTCGAGGATCTCGTTCGCCAGGCGCTCGATCATGGTCTTCTCGCGGCGCTGCTTGGAGAAGCTCACCAGCCAGCGCAGCGCCAGCGTCACCGAACGGTCCGGCCGAACCTCGACCGGGACCTGATAGGTGGCGCCACCGACGCGGCGGCTCCGAACCTCGAGAGCGGGCTTGACGTTGTCCATGGCCCGCTTCAGGGTGACGACCGGATCGGTGCCGGTCTTCTCACGAGCCTGCTCGAGCGCACCATAAACAATGCGTTCGGCCAGCGATTTCTTCCCGTCCAGCAGAACCTTGTTGACGAGCTGGGTGACCAGCTGCGATCCGTAGACCGGATCGTTGACCAACGGACGCTTGGGCGCGGGTCCCTTGCGCGGCATCAGCTCTTCTCCTTCTTGGCGCCGTAACGGCTGCGGGCTTGCTTGCGGTTCTTGACACCCTGCGTGTCCAGCGAGCCGCGGATGATCTTGTAGCGCACGCCCGGCAGGTCCTTCACACGCCCACCACGCACCAGCACCATCGAGTGCTCCTGCAGGTTGTGGCCTTCGCCCGGGATGTAGGCGGTGACCTCGACCGCGCTGGTCAGCTTGACGCGCGCGACCTTGCGAAGCGCCGAGTTCGGCTTCTTCGGGGTGGTGGTGTACACGCGGGTGCACACACCGCGGCGCTGCGGGCTGCCCTTGAGGGCCGCGGTCTTCACCTTCGCGATCTTGTCGCGGCGACCCTTGCGGACCAGCTGGTTAATGGTTGGCATCTACCGGCTTTCTGTGTTGCTCGTCTGTCTCTGAGTCGTTCTTCAAGTCTCTGTACTGCTGTTTCAACCCGCCCGCGTCCCCCGCGATCGGGTGTGTCGCACGCGTCCGCCCCAAAATCTTCGAGGCGTCATGGACATGCGAATTGGCCTGGCGTGCAGGCACGCTTCACGGGTCTTCGCGTCGGACCGACCCGCAATGCGCCTTATCTGCCAGGCACGATCGTCCACAATACCAGCACACGGGCAGCGCTCCAAACCCGTCAGATCCACCCTAACCGCAGGTCAGGGCAGTTCTACCGCCGTTCCATCCCGGAGGCCAACCGCAGCACCATGTCGGTGAACACCGCGTCGGTGTCGATGCCGTTCATCACCCCGGTCATCTCGAGCAGCACGAAACCGTGCATGGCCGACCAGAACTCCAGCGCCGCATAGAACGCGTTCTCACCCTCGAGCCCATAGGACGCCAGCACCGAGATGACCGGCGCCGCGGCCGCGCGCGTCGCCTCGGTGAACTCCGGGTCGTCGCCGCCGAGCGGCATCCGGGTGAACGCTGAATAGCGGCCCGGATGGTGGTGTGCGTAGCTGCGGTAGGCGCTCGCCATGACCATCACCGCGTCGTCGCGGGTGCGGCCCTGCCCCACCGTGTTGAGCATGTCGATGATGTCGCCGACCACCCGCATTCGCACCGTTCGGCGCAGGTCGTCGAGGCTGTCGACGTGGTTGTACAGCGACGGTCCCTTGGTGCCGAGCTGGGTGGCCAGCGCGTTGATGGTCAGCGCGTCCCACCCCTCGCGGTCGAGGAACGTCAGGGCGGCGTTGACGATCGAGTCGCGGCTGAGCCGCGCCGGCCGCCGGGCCGGGGTGCTGGACGGCTGAGCCATGCGCGCCTCGCCCCCTGCCGTCTCGATACGCCCCGAATGGGCCCGCGAAAAAACTAACACCTCTAGTTTCGGTCAACTCAGTTGACGCGCTCTTGACTGAGCTCGGCGAGTTGCTCGGTGATCGAGCACAGGTCCGGCAGTGTCGCGGGGTTCATCGTCTGGATCGACCAGGTGATGACGTCGCCGCCTTTGGCCACGTAGAAGCTGCACGCGTTGGCGTCGGAGGCCTTGAATCCCTTGTTTCCGTCGACCGACAATTCGGTCAGCGTCCGGCCGGCCTGCTGTTCGAGCTTGCGCTCGGTGTCCATGTCGCTGCCGCGGTACCACCACGTCGAGATCCCCATGCCCGCGCCAACGGTGCCGAACACGGAGTTCTCCTGCCAGAAGCAGCCGGCGTCGCTGACCACGGTCTGGACGAACCCGGCGGAGCCGACCGCCTCGGCGATGTCGGCGTCGGTGATGCCGTTGCAGTCGACACTGTTGAACCCGCCGCCGGCAGCTGTCGGCGAGGGCGGTGTCGTCGGCGCCTCGTCGGCCGATCCGCAGCCGGCAAGAAGCACTGCGCACACCGCCGCCGCGCAGATCGTCGAGTACCGCGAAGACCGCACGGTCACATGTCCGCTCGCAGCGTGGCGGACAGCAGCTTCTCGGCCTCCGCGCAGGGATCGCCGGCCGCCGGCCCGCGGAACTGCACCCACCAACTAAGCACGCCGCTACCTGCGGCGGCGGTCGCCGAGCACGCCGCTCCGGTGATGTCGCGGCGCGCCGTGAACGCCTCATGCCGTTCCACCACCGCATCGGTGACCTTCGCGCCGCGTTGTGCGGCCAGCGCGCGCTCGCGGTCCAGCGTGCCGGTCTGAAACCACGAGTAGGTGGCGTCGACGGTCGAGTCGCCACGGAACAACACGTACTGGCAGACCGCGCCGCTGTAGGGGCGCATGACGCTGTCGGCGCCGAGGGTTTCCTGGACGGTCTCGTCGACCAGCAGGCCGCAGCGGTCGTCGACGTAGCCGTAGCTGCGGTCGGGATCGGGGACGGCGGATCGGGCCCGCTGCGCGCTTCCGTCGACGGTTTCAGCACACCCAGCCACCGTCACCACCGCTACGACCGCCGCGACAGCAATCGGACAAAACCGCCAACGCATCGCCGCCCACGCTACCCAGCCCGGTAGCCGATGGCGACTCGGGTGAACCGCTGTCGATCGCCCCACCCGCCACGTACGCTTCGGTGCATGATGTGGACTGTTGTCGCCCGGTCACTAGCGGCATCCGCCGTGCTGTTTCCGCTGATCCTCGCCTCGCCCGGCGCGCATGCACAACCGGTGGTCTGCAACCCGTTGGCGCGCAACTGCGCCGACACCGGTGTCGTCGGTGCCCATCGCGGCACCGACACCCACATCACGGGCGTCGGCGTCGTTGACACGATCGACTGCAAGAACTCCACGCTGCTCGTCAACGGGGCGAACAATCAGATCACCGCACTCGGCAGTTGCTGGGCGGTCACGATGCAGGGCAACAACAACGTCGTCGTGGCCGACAACGTCGTCAACGACGTGACGGTGTACGGCTGGGATCAGACGGTGCTCTACAAGAACGGTGCGCCGTTCGTGTGGGACCGCGGCCGCGAACTGGGCATGACGAACCGCATCAGCCGGGTACCCGCATGAGCATCCGCAACTATGTCTTCGCGGCGGCGCTGGCCGCCGTCGTCCTGGCCGGCTGCGGTTCGGAGAGTTCCGACACCAACACCCCGACCGGGACCGCCGGGTCGTCGGGCGCCCAGGTGGAGGTCGGCAACACCATCAACTACGGCTCGTTCGGTACGACGGCCGACATCGACTGCGCCGACGGCAAATCGCTCAACATCGGCGGCTCGAACAACACACTGACCGTCAAGGGCACCTGTGCCAACGTCAACATCGGCGGCGCGGACAACAAGGTCACGTTCGACCGGATCGACAAGGAGATCAGCGTCGTCGGCCTGAACAACACCGTCGCCTACAGAGACGGCGAGCCGAAGGTCAACGACACCGGCTCGAACAACAAGATCACCAAGGGCTGAGCCTCACTTTCGGCGCGCGGCGAGCGCGCAACCGATCAGGCGCCGGCGCCGTGACGGCCCGCTCCCGCGGCGAAACGCGCCGCGCCCTCGAGCGATTCGGCGGCAACCCGCGACATGCTGCCGAACTCGAAGTCCATGGCCTCGGCCTCGGACCGGCCCCACTGGTTGAGCATGGACAGCCGGTCGGCGCGCAGGCACTGCTGCGGCAGCCGCGCCAGTTCGGCGGCGAGTTCCTCGGCGCGTTGCCGCGCTTGGCCTTTGGGCACCACGCGGTTGGCCAGCCCGATCGACAGCGCCTCGGCGGCGTCGACGGCGCGGCCGGTCAGGATCAGGTCCATGGCGCGGCTGTGTCCGACCAGTCGCGGCAGCCGGACGGTCCCCCCGTCGATCAACGGCACCCCCCATCGACGGCAGAACACGCCCATGATCGCGTCCTCTTCGACCACCCGCATGTCGCACCACAGCGCCAACTCCAGGCCGCCGGCGACGGCGTAGCCGCTGACCGCCGCGATCACCGGCTTGGACAGCGCCATCCGGCTCGGCCCCATCGGGCCCGGGCCGGATCGATGCACGGGGTTGGCGTCGGGCGTGCCGAACGCCTTGAGATCCGCTCCGGCGCAGAAAGTTTCGTTGTCACCGCAGAGCACAGCGACCGACGCCGAGTCGTCCTTGTCGAACTCGTCGAACGCGGCGTAGAGGCCGGCGGCGGCCGGGCCGTTGACCGCGTTGCGCGCCTCGGGACGGTTCACGACCACCGTCGTCACCGGGCCGTTCCGCTCGACGCGCACTCCACCACCCAGACCCCCGGTCGCTACGCTCCTGTCCGCCGAATCCGTCATGTCGCCTCCATCAGTTCGTCGGTGTCGCGCCGCGCAGACAACTCCGCGGCGAAGTCGTTGTAGGCCCGGCGCAGCTCGGCGCCGGGCCAGCCGTCGGGCAGCAGTTCGGCGGGCAGCACCGGATCGGTGAGCAGGTGACGCACCATCGCGGCCGCGGCGACGAAGCGGCCGGGAACGTCGGTGGCCGAACCTATCTCGGCCAACAACCTGTGCCCGGTACGCGCCCATCCCGCAAGGTCCCAGAGCCGCCCCGCCAGGCCCGCCGGGTCGGCATCCCGCGACTGCATCACCCGCCCCCGGCGACGCGCTTCGGCAGGCACTGCCGCGTCCAGGTTGTCCGGCCGCATCCACACGCCCTCGCGCAGTTCGCCGAACCGGTTGTCGTGCAGGGTGTTCCGCAATGCCGCGCGGGTGCGGGCGTCGATGCCGACGCTGGTGATCACCAACGTCGTCCAGTCACCGGACCAGTCGCGCAGCGGGGGGTTGATCGCGTCGTCCTGGCGACGCTGCCGCGCCAGCAGCCGGTCCGACAACCGGTAGCCGTCCTCGGATCGCACCAGGTCGCCCGCGCCGACCATCCGCGTCAGGGCGACCCGCACCGTCGGTTCCCTGATGTCGAAATCCGCGGTGAGCCTGATCAGTTCGCTCGCGGTGGCCCACGCGGGGTGCGCGCCGAGCAGGACGCTCAACACGACGGAGCGGGCCGTCATCCGCGACAGCGACCTGGGCATTGCGGCGCTACACCCCGGACGTCTTACGGCCGTGGTCGCCGAACGGTTCGTCACGCTGGCGCACCGCCTCGCGGAATCCGTGCTCGCGCGACTGCGCGACGAACGCGTGTCCCTCGGGAGTGTGTCGGGCGATGCCGTCGAACACGGTCGAGATCATCGCGCTGTTGGCCACCCCCTGGTTGAGCAGTGCGGAGTTCATCGCCAGCTTCACCATGATCAGCTGGTTGATCGGCACTGCGGCGATCCGCGAGACCAGCCGCTCGGTGCGCTCGTCCAGGTCGGCGGCATCCGGGGCCTCCACCGCGAGTCCCCACTCGGCCGCCTGCGCGCCGGTGATCGAATCACCGGTCAGCAGAAGCCGTTTCGCCCGCTGGTCACCCAGACGGTGCGCCCACATGCCCGCCGCAGGCACCCCCCAGACCCGGGTGGGCGGGTAGCCGATCTTGGCGTCGGCGGCCGCGATCACCTGGTCGGCGTGCAGCGCGATGTCGGTGCCGCCCGCCACGCAGTAGCCGTGAATCTTGACCACCGTGGGCTTGTCGCAGTGCAGCAGGCTCGAGAAGCCGCGGACGAAGCGGCTCATCATCTGGTAGTCGATCATGGGGTCCCACGGCTGGTCGGGCAGGTGGTTGATCGCCTGCGTCCGCCCGGACAGCACGGTGTCGCGGTACGGGCTGCCCCCACCCGCCGACGAGGATCCCTCGGCGTAGGCGGACAGGTCGAAGCCGGCGCAGAACCCCTCGCCGCGACCGGAAACCAGGATCACGTGCACGTTCGGGTCGAGATCCGCCCGCTCCACCAACGCCGACAACTCCAGCGGCGTGTCGGCGACGATCGCGTTGCCCTTCTCCGGGCGGTTGAAGGTGATGCGGGCAACCCGGTCGGTGACCTCGTAGGTCATCGTCTTGAGGTTGTCGAAGTCGACGGGCCTGATGGCGTGCGTCATCCCTTGTCTGTCCTCCTCGCGTCCGGAGCCTTGACCAGCGCCCGCTCGAGAATCGGCGCGAGATCCAGTCCGGTGGGCAGCGTTCCGAACGCACCGCCCCAGGCCCCGCCCATCCGGGTGGCCAGGAACGCCTCCGCGACGGCGGGATGCCCGTGGCGCACCAGCAGCGAGCCCTGAAGCGCCAGCGCGATGTCCTCGGCGACCTTGCGGGCGCGGTACTGGATGGTCTCCAGGTCGCCCAGCGCCGGCCGCAGCCCCTCCACGAACTGGTCGAGTCGCGGATCCGAGCCGTTCGTCACCGCCAGCTCGTCGAACAGCACATCGACGCATTCCGGCCGAGTTGCCATGGCGCGCAACGTATCCAATGCGCTGACGTTGCCCGAACCCTCCCAGATGCCCATCAGCGGCGCCTCGCGGTACAGCCTCGGCATGCCCGAGTCCTCGACATAACCGTTGCCGCCCAGGCACTCCATGGCCTCGGCCGCGTGCGGGGTCGCCCGCTTGCACACCCAGTACTTGCCGGCGGCCAGGCCGATCCGACGCAGCAGGGTCTCGCGCTCGTCGCCGCGCACCGCGGCGTCCGTGGCGCCGGCCATCCGCATCGCGACGATCGTCGCGGCCTCCGCCTCGACCGCGAGGTCGGCCAGCACGTTGCGCATCAGCGGCTGGTCGATCAGATACTCGCCGAACGCCTTTCGGTGTTGGGCGTGGTGGATTGCGCGGGCCAGGCCGTTGCGCATGCTCGTCGCGCTGCCGAGCGTGCAGTCCAGCCGCGTCAGGTTGACCATCTCGATGATGGTCGGCACACCGCGACCTTCCTCGCCCACCAGCCAGGCCGTGGCCCCGTCGTACTCCACCTCGCTTGAGGCGTTGGCGTGGTTGCCGAGCTTGTCCTTCAGCCGCTGCAGGAACATGCGGTTGCGGCTGCCGTCGGGCAGGATCCGCGGCAGCATGAAGCAACTCAGGCCGCCGGGCGCCTGCGCCAGCACGAGGAAGATGTCGCACATCGGCGCCGAGGTGAACCATTTGTGGCCCCGCAGCGAGTAGCTGCCGTCGCCGTTCGGCGTCGCCTCGGTGGCGCCCGCGCGCACGTCCGAGCCGCCCTGCTTCTCGGTCATCGACATGCCCGCGGTGATGCCGGCCTTCGCGGTGGGCACCTTGAGCTCGGGGTCGTAGTCGCGGCTGACCAGCAGCGGCTCGTAGACCGCGGCCAACTCCGGGCTGTTGCGCAGGGCCGGGACGACGGCGTAGGTCATCGAGATCGGGCAGATGTGGCCCGGTTCGGGCGTCCACACCGAGGTCTTGGCCGCGCGGACGACGTGGGCGCCGGGCCGGTCGTCCGCCCACGGCGCGGCGTGCAGGCCGTGGCGGATCGCCACGGTCATCAGCTCGTGGTAGGCGGGGTCGTATTCGACCTCGTCGACGCGGTGGCCGTAGCGGTCATGCGTCTGCAGCACCGGGCGGTTCCGGTCGGCCAGCTCGCCCCAGCGTTGCGCCTGCCGAGAGCCCGCGAGCGCGCCCAGGTCGGCGACCTCCTCGAGGCCCCACTCCCCGCCCTCGCGGATCAGCGCCTCGGTGAGCACCGGCGACGTCGCCGGGTTGTAGTCCTCCAGCGGAGGTACCTGATTGGTGACGACGTGCGTGTCTGACATACCGCCACTATTACACTTTGTCCGACAGCTGCACAATAGGCGTAATGAGCACGCTCCATCGCGTGTCAGCGGCTGTCGAGTTCGGCGACCTCTCGGCGACCGGGCTCGGACACCGGAACGGGATGCGCATCGGCGCGATCGGGTCCCACAGGCGGTTGCTCGCCCATCCAGTCGTACTCCGGTGCGACGTCCCGCGACTGTTCCGCGCTGCCCGACGCCCCGGTTCGCCGCCGCCTCTCGTAGCGGTTGAGGACGAGTATCACCGCGGCGGCCAGCGCCCAGCCGAGCAGAATGTCGACGACGTAGTGCTCGGCGGTGTACACCAGCGTGAAGGCCATCAGGAGCACATAGGCCACCAGCAGTGGACGCCACGCTCCGTGCACCCGACGCCACAGGAAGGCCGCGACCGCCGCCGTCATGCCCGCATGCAGGGACGGGATCGCTGCCACCAGGTTGACGCTGGCTTGGCCCGCATCGAGCAGCGCGCTGGCGGTGTGCATGTTCAGGTTGCCCCAGCCGCGGCCGACGATCCGCTCGATCCACGGGTTCGCGCCGTCCTGACTGGATTGCATCGCCCCGAGGACACCGCCGTCAGGCACTCCGCGCGCCGATCGGAACATGCACCGCGCGTTCGCCGGTCCTCCTTCGACGTCGGCCGCGGTGCACCGGGCCGCTGCCCACGGCGGCGCGGCGGGCACCGTGGCGTATATGACCAAACCTGCAATATTCAAGCCGACGAACAAGCGCACGAACGTTTTCCACACCTCGCGGTCGCGCAGCCACAGCACGCCGGCCACCACGTACGGCAGAACGAAGAACGACATGTACACGCAGCTGAGGACGACTTCCCACCACGGGGGCTGCGCTTGCTTGAGCTCTGCTTGCAGCCACACCGTCGGCACGGTCCCGCTGAACAGCCAGCGATCGGCCTCGGCCGGCCAATGCCACAACGTCGGGCGACCGATCATGTCCGCTGCGCCCCTGCTCAAGTCGTAGGCGAGCAAGATCAGCGCGAACGGCAGCCAGTCACGGATGACGTAGAGCATGCGACGTCCCTGCCCGATGCTCGCAGCCAGCAGCCCGGTCGCGATGTAGAGCAGCACCAGTTCCCGGTTGAACGCGAAACCCGTGGTGATGGTCCGGTAGATGATGACCGCCGCCCAGACCGCGACGGCGACGCGTCGCACGACCGTGACCCAACGGGTTCGCAAGTCGGCGCGCGGAACCGCAATTGACGACTCGTCGACCACGGCCACTCAGATGAATCTAGTTCACGTCGAGGTCACCGGCAGTTAGAGGGCCGTTCGGTTAGCGGATCGTGACCAGAACTCCTAGTCGAGGTGTTCACGAAGGAACGCGATGTCGTCCTTGCGGCCCTCATCCGAGGTCTCGCAGATGACCGGCGCGTCCGCGGCCTGAACCACCGCGACCAGCAGCTGTGGGTCGATCTGGCCGGTGCCGAAGTTGGCGTGCCGGTCCGCGCCCGACCCGGCGGCGTCGCGGGAGTCGTTGCAGTGCACCAGGTCGATGCGCCCGGTGATCGCCTTGATGCGGTCGACGGCGTCGATCAGCGCCTCACCGGCCGCCCACGCGTGGCAGGTGTCCAGGCAGAACCCGATGCCCTTGTCGCCGATGTGGTCCCACAGCCGCGCGATGACGTCGAAGTGCCGCGCCATCGCGTGGTCGCCGCCCGCCGTGTTCTCCAGGTACACCGGCACGTCGGTCTCGAGGTAGTCCAGCGCCTTGACCCAGCGCTCGAAGCCGGCCTCCCAGTCCTTGTCGTCGGCATGACCGCCGTGCACGATGACAGCGGTCGCGCCGATCTCGGCCGCCGCGTCGCAGGTGTCCTGCAGGATCTTGCGCGACGGGATGCGCACCCGGTTGTTGGCCGACGCGACGTTGATCAGATAGGGCGCGTGGACGTAGAGCGGCATGCTGGACGCCTTGAGCACCTCGGCGTCCTCCCGCGGTTTCGGCTTCTTCCAGCTCTGCGGGTTGCCGAGGAAGAACTGCACCACATCGGCGCCGTCCGCCGCGGCGTCGGCCAGAGGGTCGTCTCCGTGTACATGCGAACCAATGAGCACGCGTCCGAGTCTAGGCGCGGGCGACGACAGGCCAACACCGGCCGAGTGTGGACTTATGTCACGCAAAACTCGCGCGAACGTGCCATAACCCCACACTCGCCGACACGAAAAAGCCCCCGCACGAATGCGGGGGCTTCTCCGTCGAACTGCGCTAGCGATAGTCGCTGTAGCCGTAGTCGTCCAGCGGCACCGCGGCACCGGTGGCCTGGCCGAAGTCCGGGCTGTAGTACTGATCCTCGTAGGACGGGATCGTGTACGCGGCGGCCCGGGCCTCCTCGGTCGGCTGCACCTGGATGTTGCGGTACCGGCTGATGCCCGTACCGGCCGGGATCAGCTTGCCGATGATCACGTTCTCCTTCAGACCGTTCAGCCTGTCGCTGCGGCAGTTGATCGCCGCATCGGTCAGCACGCGAGTGGTCTCCTGGAACGACGCCGCCGACAGCCACGAGTCGGTGGCCAGCGACGCCTTCGTGATACCCATCAGCACCGGGCGGCCCGCCGCGGGCTCGCCGCCCTCGGCGACCACCCGACGGTTCTCGGCCTCGAACTCCGCACGCTCGGTCAGCGAGCCGGGCAGGAACTCCGTCGAACCCGAGTCGATGATCGTGACGCGACGCAGCATCTGCCGGACGATCACCTCGATGTGCTTGTCGTGGATCGACACACCCTGAGCGCGGTAGACCTCCTGGACCTCCTTGACGAGGTGGATCTGCACCTCGCGGGGGCCCTGGACGCGCAGCACCTCGTGCGGGTCGGCCGAGCCTTCCATCAGCTGCTGGCCCACCTCGACGTGGTCGCCGTCGGTCAGCAGCCGCTCGGTGCCGTCGTCGTGCTTGAACACCTTCAGGCGCTGACGACGAGACAGCTTGTCGTACACCACTTCCTCGCCGCCATCGTCGGGGATGACGGTGATCTTGTAGAAGCGCTCGCCCTCTTCGAGGCGCACCCGTCCGGTGACGTCGGCGATCGGCGCCTTGTCCCGCGGGATACGGGCCTCGAACAGTTCCTGCACGCGCGGCAGACCACCGACGATGTCGCTACCACCGGACACACCGCCCTGGTGGAAGGTACGCATGGTCAGCTGCGTGCCGGGCTCACCGATCGACTGCGCGGCGACGATGCCGACCGCCTCGCCGATGTCGACGAGCTTGCCCGTCGCCATCGAGCGGCCGTAGCACATCGCGCACACCCCGGTGCCGGTCGTGCAGGTCAACACGGAGCGGACCTTGACCTCGGTGATCCCGGCGGCCAGCAGCGCCTCGATCGCCGGGTCGCCGAGGTCGTGGCCCCGGGCCACGACGACGTTGCCCTTCTCGTCGACGGCATCGGTGGCCAGCGTCCGCGCGTAGGCCGAGGTCTCGATGTGCTGATCGCGCACCAAGGTGGGCCCACCATCAGGCGAGTCCTGGCGCTCGGCCAGCTTGACCAACACGCCGCGCTCGGTCTCGCAGTCGGTCTCGCGAACGATGACGTCCTGGCTCACGTCGACCAGACGACGGGTCAGGTAGCCCGAGTCGGCGGTACGAAGAGCGGTGTCCGCCAGACCCTTTCGGGCGCCGTGGGTGTTGATGAAGTACTCCAGCACCGTCAGGCCCTCGCGGAACGAGGACTTGATCGGACGCGGGATGAACTCACCCTTCGGGTTGGTCACCAGACCCTTCATGCCGGCCAGCGTCCGGGTCTGCGTGAAGTTACCCGTCGCACCGGAGTCCACGATCGTGATGATCGGGTTGTCGCTCGGGTAGTGGTCCCGCAGCGCCTTACCGACCTCTTCGGTGGCGTCCTGCCAGATCTTGACCAGGGCCTCGTTGCGCTCGTCGTGGTTGAGCGCACCGCGCTGGTACTTCTTCTCGATCTGGTCCGCTTCCTTCTCGTAGCGGTCCAGGATCTCCTGCTTCTGCGGCGGCACCAACACGTCGGCCATCGACACGGTGACACCGGAACGGGTGGCCCAGTAGAAACCGGCGTCCTTGAGCTTGTCCACGGTCTGCGCGACCACGATCATCGGGTAGCGCTCGGCCAGATCGTTGACGATGCGGGCCTGCACCTTCTTGTGCATCTGCTCGTTGACGAACGGATACGCCTGCGGCAGAAGCTCGTTGAAGAGCACCCGGCCCAGCGTGGTCTCCGCGGTCCAGGCATCGCCCGGCTTCCAGCCACCGGCGCTGGGCGCCGAAGAGTCGCTGGAGCCGAACAGCTCGGCCTCGAGGTCGGCGGGCGGACGCAGCTGCGTGAGCCGCACCCGGATCTTGGCCCGCACACTCAGCGCGCCGCGGTCCAGCGCCATGATCGCCTCGGCGGGTGAGCTGTACACACCGGTCTCCGGCTGATCCTTGGCGGCAGGCGTGTATTCGCCGGTGTCGCCGTCGATCATCGTCGTCAGGAAGTACAGCCCGGTCACCATGTCCAGACGCGGCATGGCCAGCGGACGGCCCGACGCGGGCGACAGGATGTTGTTCGACGACAGCATCAGGATGCGCGCCTCGGCCTGCGCCTCCGCCGACAGCGGCAGGTGCACGGCCATCTGGTCACCGTCGAAGTCCGCGTTGAACGCCTCGCAGACGAGCGGGTGCAGCTGAATGGCCTTGCCCTCCACCAGCTGCGGCTCGAAAGCCTGGATGCCGAGGCGGTGCAGCGTGGGTGCGCGGTTCAGCAGCACGGGGTGCTCGCCGATGACCTCTTCGAGGACGTCCCACACCTGCGGACGCTGCCGCTCCACCATCCGCTTGGCGCTCTTGATGTTCTGCGCGTGGTTCAGGTCGACCAGACGCTTCATCACGAACGGCTTGAACAGCTCGAGCGCCATCAGCTTGGGCAGACCGCACTGGTGCAGCTTGAGCTGCGGGCCCACCACGATGACCGAACGGCCCGAGTAGTCGACGCGCTTACCGAGCAGGTTCTGCCGGAACCGGCCCTGCTTGCCCTTCAGCAAGTCGCTCAACGACTTCAGCGGACGGTTGCCCGGTCCGGTGACCGGACGGCCGCGGCGGCCGTTGTCGAACAGCGCGTCCACCGACTCCTGAAGCATGCGCTTCTCGTTGTTGACGATGATCTCGGGCGCGCCGAGGTCGATCAGCCTCTTGAGCCGGTTGTTGCGGTTGATCACCCGGCGGTAAAGGTCGTTGAGGTCCGACGTCGCGAAGCGGCCACCGTCGAGCTGGACCATCGGGCGCAGCTCCGGCGGGATCACCGGCACCGCGTCGAGCACCATGCCCATCGGCGAGTTGCTGTTCGTCTGGAACGCCGCGACCACCTTGAGCCGCTTGAGGGCGCGAAGCTTTTTCTGCCCCTTGCCGTTCTTGATGACGTCGCGCAGTTCGTCGGCCTCGGCGTCGATGTCGAAGTTCTCGATCAGCCGCTTGATGGCCTCGGCGCCCATCGCGCCCTGGAAGTACTCGCCGTAGCGGTCCTGCAGCTCGCGGTAGAGCACCTCGTCGACGATGAGCTGCTTGGGCGCCAGCTTGGTGAAGGTACTCCAGATCTCCTCCAGCCGGTCCAGCTCACGCTGGGCCCGGTCGCGGATCTGGCGCATCTCACGCTCGCCGCCGTCGCGCACCTTGCGGCGCACGTCGCTCTTGGCGCCTTCCTTCTCCAGCTCGGCCAGGTCGGCCTCGAGCTTCTGGCTGCGCTCGGCCAGGTCGAGGTCACGCTGGTCCTCGACGGCCTTGCGCTCGACGACCATCTCGGCCTCGAGCGTGGACAGCTCGTTGTGGCGCATCTCGTCGTCGACGTCGGTGATGACGTACGCGGCGAAGTAGATGATCTTCTCGAGATCCTTGGGTGCCAGGTCGAGCAGGTAGCCCAGCCGGCTCGGCACACCCTTGAAGTACCAGATGTGCGTGACCGGCGCGGCCAGCTCGATGTGGCCCATCCGCTCACGACGCACCTTCGCGCGGGTCACCTCGACGCCGCAGCGCTCGCAGATGATGCCCTTGAAGCGGACGCGCTTGTACTTGCCGCAGTAGCACTCCCAGTCGCGAGTCGGTCCGAAGATCTTCTCGCAGAACAGGCCGTCCTTCTCGGGCTTGAGCGTGCGGTAGTTGATGGTCTCCGGCTTCTTGACCTCGCCGTAGGACCAGTTACGGATGTCGTCCGCGGTGGCGAGGCCGATGCGGAGTTCATCGAAGAAGTTGACGTCTAGCACGTAACTCCCTTTCCCCTTTCGGGATTAGAAAACTATTGGGCACCACGGCTGAGCCGTGAATCAGGCTAGGTCCTCGACGGACGCAGATTCGTTGCGCGACAGGTTGATTCCCAGGTTCGCCGCGGCCCGCTCCAGGTCCTCGTCGTCGCCGTCGCGCATCTCGATCGCGGCGCCGTCACTCGACAGCACCTCGACGTTGAGGCACAGCGACTGAAGTTCCTTGAGCAGCACCTTGAACGACTCGGGGATGCCCGGCTCGGGGATGTTCTCGCCCTTGACGATCGCCTCGTACACCTTGACCCGGCCGACGGTGTCGTCGGACTTGATGGTCAACAGCTCCTGCAGCGTGTACGCCGCGCCGTAGGCCTGCATGGCCCAGCACTCCATCTCGCCGAACCGCTGGCCACCGAACTGCGCCTTACCGCCCAGCGGCTGCTGGGTGATCATCGAGTACGGGCCGGTGGACCGCGCGTGGATCTTGTCGTCCACCAGGTGGTGCAGCTTGAGGATGTACATGTAGCCGACCGTCACCGGGTACGGGAACGGTTCGCCACTGCGGCCGTCGAACAGCTCGGCCTTGCCGTCGGCGTCCACCATCGTCTCGCCGTCGCGGTTGGGCAGCGTCGCCCCGAGCAGGCCCTGCAGCTCGTTCTCGCGGGCGCCGTCGAACACCGGCGTCGACACGATGGTGTTCGGCTCGGCCTCCAGCAGCTCCTGCGGCAACGCGCTCGCCCAGTCCGGCGAACCGTTGATCTTCCAGCCGGCCTTGGCCACCCAGCCCAGGTGCGTCTCGAGGATCTGGCCGATGTTCATGCGGCGCGGCACACCGTGGGTGTTGAGGATGATGTCCACCGGCGTGCCGTCGGGCAGGAACGGCATGTCCTCGACGGGCAGGATCTTGCCGATGACGCCCTTGTTGCCGTGGCGTCCGGCCAGCTTGTCGCCGTCGGAGATCTTGCGCTTCTGCGCGACGTAGACGCGCACCAACTCGTTGACGCCGGCGGGCAGCTCGTCGTCGTCCTCACGGGAGAACACGCGGATGCCGATGACCTTGCCGGACTCACCGTGCGGCACCTTCAGCGACGTGTCGCGGACCTCGCGCGCCTTCTCCCCGAAGATCGCGCGGAGCAACCGCTCCTCCGGGGTCAGCTCGGTCTCACCCTTCGGGGTGACCTTGCCGACCAGGATGTCGCCGTCGCGGACCTCGGCGCCGATGCGGACGATGCCGCGTTCGTCGAGATCGGCCAGCACCTCATCGGAGACGTTCGGGATGTCCCGGGTGATCTCCTCGGCGCCCAGCTTGGTGTCGCGGGCGTCGATCTCGTGCTCCTCGATGTGGATCGAGGTGAGCACGTCCTCTTCGACCAGGCGGTTGGAGAGGATGATCGCGTCCTCGTAGTTGTGGCCCTCCCACGGCATGATCGCCACGAGCAGGTTCTTGCCCAGTGCCATCTCGCCGTTCTGGGTGCACGGACCGTCCGCGATCACCTGGCCGGCCTCGACCCGATCGCCGGCGTCGACGATCGGGCGCTGGTTGGCGCAGGTGCCGTGGTTGGACCTGGCGAACTTGCGCATCCGGTAGGTGTGCCGGGTGCCGTCGTCGGCCATCACGGTGATGTAGTCGGCGGAGACCTCCTCGACCACACCGGCCTTGTCGGACACGACGACGTCGCCGGCGTCGATCGCGGCGCGCAACTCCATGCCGGTGCCCACCAGCGGTGCCTCGCTGCGCACCAGCGGAACCGCCTGGCGCTGCATGTTGGCACCCATCAGGGCGCGGTTGGCGTCGTCGTGCTCGAGGAACGGGATCATGGCCGTCGCGACCGACACCATCTGGCGCGGCGAGACGTCCATGTAGTCGACCTCGGCCGCCGACACGAACTCGACCTCGCCGCCCTTGCGGCGGACCAGGACGCGCTCCTCTTCGAAGCGGCCGTTCGCGTCGATCGGCGAGTTGGCCTGCGCCACGACGTGGCGGTCCTCCTCGTCGGCCGTCAGGTACTCGATGTCGTCGGAGACCACACCGTCGACCACCTTGCGGTACGGCGTCTCGATGAAGCCGAACGGGTTCACCCGCGCGTACACCGACAGCGAGCCGATCAAGCCGATGTTCGGCCCCTCGGGGGTCTCGATCGGGCACATGCGGCCGTAGTGGCTCGAGTGCACGTCGCGGACCTCGAGGCCTGCGCGCTCACGGGACAGACCACCCGGGCCCAGCGCCGACAGGCGACGCTTGTGGGTCAGACCCGACAGCGGATTGTTCTGGTCCATGAACTGCGACAGCTGGCTGGTGCCGAAGAACTCCTTGATCGCCGCCACGACGGGACGGATGTTGATCAGGGTCTGCGGCGTGATCGCCTCGACGTCCTGGGTCGTCATGCGCTCGCGCACGACGCGCTCCATCCGCGACAGGCCGACCCGGATCTGGTTCTGGATCAGCTCGCCGACAG
This sequence comes from Mycobacterium sp. B14F4, assembly GCF_039871645.1. NCBI lineage: Bacteria > Bacillati > Actinomycetota > Actinomycetes > Mycobacteriales > Mycobacteriaceae > Mycobacterium > Mycobacterium sp. B14F4. Next base: position 49,288 of record NZ_JBDPMF010000009.1, read on the forward strand.
TGCGCAGCCGACGGTTGCCGAAGTGGTCGATGTCGTCGACCTCGACGGGCACCTCGGAGCCACCCGGCACGGTCATCGTCTTCTGACCGTCGTGCAGGCGCACCAGGTACTCGATGGTCGCGACGACGTCCTCTTCGGTCAGCGTCGAGCTGGTGATCGGCTGACCGACGTTCAGGCCCAGCTTCTTGTTGACCTTGTAACGGCCGACGCGGGCCAGGTCGTAGCGCTTCTCCTTGAAGAACAGGTTCTCCAGCAGGGTCTGCGCCGACTCCTTGGTCGGCGGCTCGCCCGGACGCAGCTTGCGGTAGATGTCCAGCAGCGCCTCGTCGGTGCCTGCGGTGTTGTCCTTCTCCAGCGTGCTCATCATGATCTCGCTGAAGCCGAACCGCTCGGTGATCTGCTCGTTGGTCCAGCCCAGCGCCTTGAGCAGCACGGTGACCGGCTGACGACGCTTGCGGTCGATGCGCACACCGACGGTGTCGCGCTTGTCGACGTCGAACTCCAGCCACGCACCGCGGCCGGGAATCACCTTGACGCTGTGCAGCGTCTTCTCGGTGGACTTGTCGATCGTCTCGTCGAAGTACACACCCGGCGAGCGGACCAGCTGGGACACCACGACGCGCTCGGTGCCGTTGATGATGAAGGTGCCCTTCTCGGTCATCATCGGGAAGTCGCCCATGAAGACCGTCTGGCTCTTGATCTCACCGGTGTTGTTGTTGATGAACTCGGCCGTGACGAACAGCGGGGCCGCGTACGTCATGTCCTTGTCTTTGCACTCGTCGACGGGCGCCTTCACCTCGTCGAAGCGCGGATCCGAGAACGACAGTGACATCGAGCCGGAGAAGTCCTCGATCGGCGAGAGCTCGGCGAGCACCTCTTCGAGGCCGCCGACGGGCGATTCCTCGCCGCGCTGCTTGGCCTTCTCACGCCAGCCGTCGGCGCCGACCAGCCATTCGAAGGACTCGGTTTGAACATCGAGCAGCCCGGGAACCTCGAGGGGCTCACGGAGCTTTGCAAAGGAAATTCGGTTCGGTGCTCCTGGGACGGAGTTTTTAGTAGCTTCTGCTGTCTTGCTTGGGCGGGACCCTGCCAAGATGCATCCTTCCAGCACCTCATGCGACTATCCGGAAGGCTGGAACGCCGGTCCGTCGGCCGCGATATCTGCGTCGGTTCGGCTGGCCTCTCACGACCACGATCTTCCCGAACGCACGGCACGCGACTAGGTCACTGAGCGGACTCAGGCCAGGACATCGGTGTCAGGTGCGGGTTTTAGGTGGGCAGGATGCAGCCAGCGCAACGTCCAACAGTACCGCAGGACGGCATATTCCTCAACATCCGCACGCAGGTGCGAACCGGGCGCTGGCTGGCGACTCGATCCCTCTCACCCATCCATACATTGCTGCCCAACAGATTGGCCCCTGGAAGCCTTCCCGTCAAGAGATAACACGCTGTTCGCTGTGGAGTTTTGCTTCGGGTCGACGGCCGTCGGGGCGCTCGGGTCGGCGGCACAGTTTCCGCTGAACTGGCTCAGCAGCGTCGTCGACTGCAGGAGGGCCTTGATGATCTGGTCGATGATCGTCAGCTGCGGCGCGGGCCCGGGGATCACGTAGGCCCGCGCGGGCCCGGCGCTCGTCTCGATCGTGATCACCTCGCCGCGCTCGCCGTAGAGCTCGTCGGTGTGGGTGTTGTTGAACCAGTCGGCGATCCAGCCCTGGGCGAGCAGCTGGACGGCCTCCACGTTGCGCGGCTGCGGGAACCCGGTCCCGATTCCGACCAGCAGGTTTGCGATCGCGTTGCTCGACTGCCACGCGTCGCCGTGGGCCCCGCCGATCACCTGCACGCCCACGAAGCCGGGCCGCACGCGCGCCAGCACCTCGGCCACGCCGCCGTAGTCGTTGAGGGGCCCCGGTTCGGCCGAGATGGCATAGACCGGGATGTCCAGCGGGATCTTGTTCACGCCCCGCTCGATCGCCCCTCCGATCGGGGAGCTGTCGAAGAGCAGCACGCCGGCCATGTCGTGCAGGCGGTCGGCCGGGGCGAACTGCGCGTAGTAGCCCGCAGCGCCGCCGGCGGTCTGGCCGCCGCCCGAGTGCCCGGCGATGACGAACCGCTGTGGCAGCGCGGTCCCGGTGAAGCCGGCCGCCTGGGCGCTGGCCAGCAATGCCGCCCGGTCCTCGTCGACGAAGAGGTTCGCGACCGCCGCGTGCATCTGCTCTCCGGCCATCTGGCAGCCGTCGCAGGCGAAGTAGTTCGAGGTGATCGACGGGGCGACGACGATCGCGTTGTTGCGCTCGGCGAGCTCGGCCGCCGTGTAGTTGTACATCCCGGCCCTGGCGAAGGCGCCGTGCTGGAAGTAGATGACCTTGTCCGGCTCACCCTCGGTCGGGAAATACCAGTCGGCGGAGGCCTGGTATCCGTCGCCGCAGTCGATCTCGAGAGTCGAGCGGCCGGCCCGGACCGTGCTGCCCGACGGAACCGCGGGCGGACCCTCGAACAGCGCGCCGAAGAAGTCGAAGACGCCGAAGAAGAGCGATCCGATGATGTTGATGAGGTTGGGCCGCGCCGGGGCGGGTTCGTCCGCCTCGACCGCCGACATCATGAAGCGCGCGGTCGACGGTTCGGCCTCGACCGGCGTCGGCGCCTCGCTCTCGACGGCGGTCACGACGGGCGGGATGTCCGCGGCTGCGCTCGGTTCCGCGGCCGGCTTCTCCGCTTTCTCGACGACGGCGGTGTCGTCGGCTATCACGGTCTCGGGTTCGGTCGCCCCGTCGAACTGGGTCACCGGGTCGCCGGTGTCGACGGTCTCGGGGTCACCCGACTCGTCGGCGGCCGACTCGTCGCTGGTGTCGGCAGGCGGATCCACCGTCTCGTCACCGCCGGACGACGTCTCTTCTTCAGGTTCTGCCGGCTCATCCTCAGCGGCTTCGGCTTCGTCGGCATCGTCGTCGGCGGGGGTCTCGTCGTGACGGTCCGCAGGATCATCGGTGTCGTCGACTCCGTCGCCGGCCGGATCCTGCGACGGTCCGTCGGGTGAGGCTGCGTTGTCAGCGGTGTCCGATTGCGATGACGTCACGCCGCCGTCCGCGCCCGACTCGGGATCAGCCGCCGCGACCGTCGCGCCGACCAGCATCGCCGCCGCCAGGCCGGCGGTGAGCACTCCCGCGCTCAGCCACACCAAGAAACGCTCAGCCACGGTGATCCCCTAACCCCCGGTTGCAGCAAACTGTAGCGAGCACTTTCACCGGCGGGGGCGGATTACTCCATCCGGGGCTCTGTCAGGCCGCGATGGGTTCCTGGCAGCTGCTCGCGGCGCCCATGGACGCGGTGACGCACGTCGGCTCGAAGGTGAAAATTCCGTTGCTGAGCGCGACGAACGGCTGCAGGAAGTTCAGTGGGAACCACTTGGTCAACGAGTTCGGCAGCGCCACGAGGGTCGCCGTACCGGCCGGTGTATCGAGCGAGAACTTCTCACCGATATCGAGGTAGACGCCCTGATCCTGGGTTCCAGCGAACATGTCGTTGACCCAGCCGACCATCAGCATCCGCGCGGCCGCGACGTTCTGACGCGTCGAGAAGCCCGACACCAGTTGCTGCGAGAACTGGATCAGCGGGTTACCGCCGCGCATCGCATCGACGTGCGAACCGCCGACCAATGTGACCCCGATGAATTCCCCGGGCCGGGCCTGCTGCAGCGCACTGCTTCCGACGCCGAACTGGTTCCAGAAGTACTTCGGCGCCGCAAGCTGGTAGATCGGGATCTCGTCGGGCACTTTCGCCAGTGATTCCACGGCCCCGTCGGCCAATGGCACACCGTCGAGCATGACGACCCCGGCAAGCCGGTCGATGCTGCCGTTGTCGGCCATGTAGCCGGCCGCGCCGATAACCGCCCCACCCCCGAGCGAGTGCCCCATCAGCACGACCCGGTCCGGAACCGGCCCCGCGTATCCGGCCGCGAGCGCGCTGTCCGCCAGCGCCGTGTTGCCGTCGGCGAAGAGGCCGGCGATCGCTTCGTGCATCGGCGGCGCGCCGAGCCAGCACGCATCGGCGGCAAGGAAATTCGAGGTGATCGACGGGGCGACCACGATGCTGTTCGTCTGCTTGGCGAGCGCGGCCGCGGTGTGGCTGTACCACGGCCCGGCGGCCAGGAACCCGTGCTGTAGGTAGATGAGCCGGTCGGGCGGCGGCTGCCCTTCCTCGGTGTTTGGGACATACCAGTCGGCGGGGACCTCGACGGTGTCGCCGTCGTCGCAGCCGCAGTTCAACACCAGGGTCGAACTGCGCACGGTGACGCCACTGTTCGCGGGCAGGATCGGGGGCCCGCCGATCAGCCGGGTCGCGAGAGCGTAGAGGTTGAACACGATCGTGCCGATCACCCGGATGATGGCGGGGATCTGCGGCGCGGTCGCATTCACGTTGACGGCCGCTGCGGTCGGGGCGGACGCGAACGCCACCGCCTGCACCGTCGGCGTCTCCGCGATGTCCTCGACGGGTTCGGCGATCACGACCGTCGTGCGTTCCTGTTCGACCGGGGGGCTCACCCGCGTCGGGTCGTCGTTGTCCCTGACGACGGCCTCGGTCCCGGATTCGGCCTCGATGGCGCCGCCGCGGTCGGGGTCGACGGCAGGCTTCGGTGTCGCCGGTGCGGTGGTTGCCCGGTCTGTGCGGTCGCTGTCCGCGTCGTCCTTGGCGGCGTCCTCGTCCTTGACGGCGTCCTCGGCTTCGGTGTCGCCCCCGGCCGGGTCGGCGGGCTCCTCCCCGGCTGGTTCCTGCTCAGCCGGCTCCTGCTCGGCCGGTTCCTCCTCGTCGGCATCGGGATCGGTCGCGCCGGGATCGTCGGGAGTCGTCTCGTCGGAGTCCTCGTGGTTCGGGTCGCTGTCGTTCGGGCCGCTTCCGACGGTCGAACCCGTCTCGTCGTCACCGGTGTTCGACGGCTCGGAGGTACTCGTGCTCGTGCCGCCGCCGTCGGATGCGTCGTCGGCGATCGCCACGGCCGCACCAGCGACCATCGCCGCCGACATGCCCGCCGTGATGACCCCGGCACTCACCCACACCAGAAACCGGTCGACCATGACCCCTCCTGTTCGGCGACGCTCGAAGATTACGTGCGTTGTGAACGATGCGAGGCGTTTCGGCCGCCGAACGTCACACCGCGGCGGCCAACACGGCGGGGCTGATCGCGGGAAGCACGATCGCCGACGCGACGCCCGAACCCGTCGGAATGGTGATCGTCGACCCGGGCGCACCGTAGAGGCCCATGCTCTGCGTCCCGGTGAACATGTCGTCGACCCAGCCCGCGGCCAGCGTCTGCACCGCCTCGACGTTGCGCGCCTTCGAGAAGCCGGTGGCCACATAGACCGCGAATTGGATCAACGGGTTGCCGCCCTGCACCGAGTCCGAGTGCAAACCCTGGACGACCTGCACACCGGTGAACTGGCCTGGCCGCGCCGCAACCAGCTGGCCGTTGGCGAAGCCGTTGCGGTTCCACGAATACGGTTCCGCCGCAAGGTTGTACACGGGGATGTCGGCAGGCAGTCGACTCAGCGTGTCGGGAATCTCGTCACCGGATGGCACGCCGTCGAGCATCAGCACCCCGGCCAGCTTGCCCACGGTGCCGTTGTCGATCATGAAACCCGCGGTCTCGACGGCCAGCCCGCCGCCGGCCGAATGACCCACCAAGACGACGCGCTGCGGTAGCTCGCCCCGGTAACCGGCGCGGCGCGCACTGGCCGCGAGCGCGGGGTTGTCGTCACGGAACAGGTCCGCGATGGCCCGGCGCATCGGGTCCCCGTTCAGCGCACACCCGTCGCAGGGCAGCGGGTTGGACGTGATCGACGTGGCGACGACGATGCTGTTGGTCCGCTCCGCGAGGTTGGCGGCCGTGTAGCTGTACCAGGCGCCGCTGCCCAGGAAGCCGTGCTGCAGGTAGATCAGGCGCTCCGGTGGCTCCTCGGCCGCACCGGCCGGGATGTACCAGTCCGCGGGCACGGTGTAGCCGTCGCCGCAGTCGATGTACAGCGACGTGCTGCGCACGGTGACCGTGCTGCCCGGCGGGAGCTTCGGCGGCCCACTCAGCACCCGCGCCGCCAAGGTGTACACGTTGAAGATCAGCGTGCTGACCGCGCTGATCAGCGACGACAGCGGCGAAACGGCGGCGGTCGGGGCAAGGGCCGCGCGCGCCACCACCGGTGTCGACGTGAACGACGTCTCGGCGACCGGCAACGCGTCGGCCACGACGTCGGCGCCTGCCGCTTCGATGTCGACCAGCACGGGTTCGTCGCGTGGTGCGCTGGGTGCGGTTGCCGCGGACTCGGCGAGGGGTTCCGCGTCGGCCCGCGCGTCGGTGGACACCGCGACGCGACTGTTCGCAAGCCGCGATTCCGGCGCGCTGAACGGGGTCTGGTCGTCGGCGGGCCCGCTCGGGTCGGACGACCGGCTGGGCTCGGCCGGCGGGGCGGTGATCTCGGCCGCCGGTTCCGTCGGCTCCTCGGCTTCGGCGGGCTCTTCCTGCGGCTCGGTCGACGGAGTGTCTTCGAGACCCTCGGCCGGATCGTCGCCGGCCTCGCCGGCGTCGGGCTCACCCGCCGACGGATCGGCTGCCGGCGTCTCGCCGTCGCCGGAATCCGTTGATGACTCCGCCGAGGACGCGCTCTGGCCCGACGCGGAGTCGTCGTCGGCCGCTGCGACGCCCGCCCCGGCGAGCATCGCCGCCGTCAGACCGGCCGTCACGACGCCGGCGCTCAGCCACCTCAGGGTCTCGCTCATGATTTAGAACCTATTGCGCAGACGTCAATTATCAGCGGCTTGTCACTGAACCGTCACAGATTCGGCCCGCGAAACCCGCGTGACCCGCACGGGTACCCCCGTCAGCCGAGCCATTCCGGCGAGGCTCTCGATGTCGGCCGGGTCGCTCGACATGAGCCGGTTGACGTTGGCGCCGCCGGCGCTGTTGGCCACCCGCCACCCAGCGGTCCCCTTGTGCCCCCAACCGTGCGGGACGGCGACCACACCGGCGACGATGTCCTTGGTGAGGACCACCGGCAACTCGATCTCGCCATGCGGCGACGCGATCCGCACGGTGTCGCCGTCGACGATGTCGGCCGCCGCCGCGTCGTCGACGTGCATCCGGGCCTGCTGCACCCGCTCCCCGCGCATCAGCAGCGGCGAGTTGTGCAGCCACGAGTTCTCCGAGCGCGCCTCGCGCATGCCGATCAACCGCATCGGGTAGCCGTCCGGCGCCCGTCTGCGCGCCAGCTTGTCGACCTCGGCGACGATCTCGTCATGCCGCAACCGCACCCGGCCGCCGCGGTACACGACGGTGTCGCGCAGCACGCCGTCGCGCAGGTTGCGCGCCAGCACCGCGCCGTGCGGATGGTCGGCGGTCAGCTTCGCGAAGCTCAACCCGCGGCGCAGGCCGAACCGGTCGCCACCCTCGCCGAGCCGGATCACCGCGTCGACGAGCAGCCGCGGGCTCAACCGAACACCGAACGCCCCCAACAGTTTGCGCAACCCGGTCAATCCCGCGAAGCCCGGCGAGCGGCGCCACAGCCTGCGCGTCAGGTCGTCGATGATCTCCCACTCCGCGCGGGCCTGCCCGACCGGCGCGATGACCGCCTCGGTGGCCTGCCGGAACGGCGTGGGCTGCAGGGTCTGGAACGGCAGCGGGAAGTCGTCGCGCTCGTACATCGTCGTCGCGGGCAGCACGTAGTCACAGTGCGCGAGCGTCTCGTTGAGATAGATGTCGATGCCGACCATCAACTCGAGGCTGTCGAGGGCGGCCTCTAGTTCATCGCCGTTGGGCACCGACAGCACCGGGTTGCCCGCCCCGACGAACAGCGCCTTGACCTGACCCGGGCCCGGCGTGGTGATCTCCTTGGCCATCACCCCCGCGGGTTCACTCGCCAGCACCGACGGGAAGCCGCCGATCCGTGAGCGCCTGCGGGTGTAGAGGGTGCGCAGCAACGCGCCACCCACCGCGTTCAGCCACCGCTCCCCCGGCAGTCCGAAGCGGCCGAACATGCTGCCGCCGGGGACGTCCAGGTTGCCGGCCACCAGGTTGACCGCGTCGAGCAGATACGTTGTCAGCGTTCCGTTTTCGCCGATGCTGGTGCCGACGCGCCCATACACCGCGGCGCGTTCGGTGCGCACCAGGTCGCGGGCCAGCGACCGCACGGTGCCCGGGTCGATCCCGGTGTGCTCTGCCGTCGACTCCGGACTGAAGCGCCGGGCGATCCGCTCCAACCAGACTGCGCCGTCGGCTTGGCGCGCCAGGCGCCCGCGGTCGACGAGGTTCTCACCGAACATCACGTGCAGAAGCGACAGCAGCAGGAAGGCGTCGCCGTCGGGGACGATGCCGAGCCACTCGAACTGGGCCGCGGTCTCCGTCCTGCGCGGATCGACCACCAGCACGCGACCGCCCCGCTTGACGATGTCGTGCATGCGGTCCTTGATCCGCGGCACCGTCAGCACGCTGCCGTGCGAGACGACCGGGTTCGCGCCGATGACGACAAGCAGATCGGTGCGCAAGACGTCGGGCACCGGCAACGCCAGCGGCGTGCCGTAGAGCAGCTGGCTGGCGACGAAGCGGTTGTTGACGTCCTGCGACCCGGCGGTGAACACGTGCAGTCGCGGGCCGAACCCGAGCATCAACGTGGTCAGGCTCAGCGTGTGCGAGTAGCTGAACGCGCCCGGGTTGCCGTAGTACCAGCCCAGCGCGCCGGACCCGTGCATGCGGTGAATCGCCGAGACCCGTCCGGCGATGTCGGCCATCGCCTCGTCCCAGCCGACCGGTTCGAATGCTGCGGCGGATGAGCCGCGTGCGCGAAGACCATCGGCACCGACGCGGCGGCGCAGCGGGGTGGTGATGCGGTCGGGGTCGTTGACGACCTCGGTGAACGCGATGCCCTTCTGACAGGCGAACCCCGACGACAGCGGGTGGTCCTTGTCAGGACGCAGTGCGGTGAGCCGGCCGTCCTCGACGGTCGCGATCATGCCGCACAGCGGCTCGCAGATCCGGCAGAACGTCGGCTTGTGCTCTTGCGTCATCTCTCTTCGCGCAAGCGCTCATCGACGTTCATCCAGGCGGCCTACTGCTGGGCGCGGGGAATGGCGCCGGTCGGGGCGTCATCCTCGACGGTGCGGTGCCGAGCGGTCGCGTCGTCGGCGCTGGCGAACGGCGACGCCTGGTACTTGTGCGTGCCCTCGAGGTCGTCGCGGATGGCTTCCTGCGCGGCCGGCGGCAGAGTATGCATGATCTCGCGCACGCGGGCCTGGCGACGATGGACGGCTTGGCGCTCCGGCATGCCGGGCGTCGCCTGGATCTGCGGCGGCACGCCTTCGATCTCCTCGACACCGCCGTCGTGGTGGCCGGCGTCGAACATGGCCTGCTCTTCGGCCATCGTCGACTCGTCCTTCTCCTCCGACATGCCGATCGGGCCGATACGGCGACCGTTGAGGAACTGCCGGACCACCGGCTCGTCGCTGGTGAGCAGCACCTCGCGCGGACCGAACATCACCAGGTGCTTGCGGAACAACATGCCCATGTTGTCCGGCACGGTGCGGGCGATGTTGATGTTGTGCGTCACGATCAGAATCGTGCAGTCGATCTGCGCGTTGATGTCGATCAGCAACTGGCTCAAGTAGGCCGTACGGACCGGGTCCAGACCGGAGTCGGGCTCGTCGCAGAGGATGATCTGCGGGTCGAGCACCAACGAGCGGGCCAGACCGGCGCGCTTGCGCATACCGCCGGAGATCTCGCCGGGGAACTTGTTCTCGTCGCCGGCCAGACCGACCAGCTCGAGCTTCTCCATGACGACGTTGCGGATCTCGCTTTCCTTCTTCTTGGTGTGCTCACGCAAGGGGAAAGCGGTGTTGTCGTACAGGCTCATCGAGCCGAACAGCGCGCCGTCCTGGAACATCACCCCGAACAGCGTGCGGATCTCGTAGAGCTCCTTAGAGGAACACTGGATGACGTCGGTGCCGTCGACGATGATCTTGCCGCGCTCCGGGCGCAGCAGGCCGATCAGCGACTTCAGGAACACGGACTTGCCCGTACCGGACGGGCCGAGCAGAACGCTCACCTCGCCGGGGGGCAGGTCGAAGGTGACGTCTTCCCAGATTCGCTGGGGGCCGAAGGACTTGGTCAGTCCCTCAACCTGAATACCAATGCCCACGCGAGATCCTTCCGCCAGAATTCATCTCGCCACACGCCCTCCCGCTTGTGGCTTGAGTCACTGTAGCCTACGCCCCCGGCCCTGCACCGGGGTGCGGTCAGATTGTGACCGACCCGGCAGACGACTGTGGGGCCGGTCCGTTTGCTGGACCAGCCCCACAGTGCGGTTTTGTCGGCTCAGCCGACGTGCGGTTTTGTCGGCTCAGCCGACGTGCGGTTTTGTCGGCTCAGCCGACGTGCGTTTCCGTCTGGCGAGCTACTTGACGGAAACCGACGCGCCCGCGGCCTCGAGCTTGGCCTTGGCGTCGTCGGCGGCGGCCTTATCGACCTTCTCCAGCAGCGGCTTGGGCGCGCTGTCGACGAGGTCCTTGGCCTCCTTGAGGCCCAGGCCGGAGACGATCTCGCGGACGACCTTGATGACGCCGATCTTCTTGTCGCCGGCACCCTCGAGGATGACGTCGAACTCCGACTGCTCCTCGGCGGCCTCGGCAGGCGCACCGCCGGCGGCGGCGCCCGGAGCGGCCGCGACGGCGACCGGCGCGGCGGCGGTGACCTCGAAGGTCTCCTCGAACTTCTTGACGAACTCTGAGAGCTCCAACAGCGTCAGTTCCTTGAACGCGTCGAGCAGCTCGTCGGTGGACAGCTTGGCCATGATTGGTCCTTTCTGATTCTTCTTCGTAAGGCGGTTTGTGCACATCTAGCGGCGGTCAGCGCCGGTGCGGGTGCACAAATCGGGGGATCAAGCGGCTTCTTCGCCGGCCTTCTTCTCTTGCAGAGCGGCGGCCAGCCGCGCGACCTGCGACGCCGGAGCGTTGAACAGACCCGCGGCCTTGGCCAGATTGCCCTTCATCGCGCCGGCCAGCTTGGCCAGCAGCACCTCGCGCGACTCCAGGTCGGCGATGCGCTCGACCTCAGAGACGGTCAGCGCGCGACCGTCCATGTAGCCGCCCTTAATGACGAGCGCCTTGTTGTCCTTGGCGAACTTCTTGATCGCCTTGGCGGCGTCGACGGCCTCGCCCTGGACGAACGCGATCGCGGTGGGGCCGACGAACAGCTCGTCGAGTCCCTCGATGCCCGCCTCCGCCGCGGCACGCTTGACCAGCGTGTTCTTGGCGACTGTGTAGGTGGCGGAATCACCGAGCGAGCGGCGCAGGTCCTTGAGGTTGGCCACCGTCAGCCCGCGGTACTCGGTGACCAGCGTCGCCGAAGCCTCCTTGAACTGCTCGGCGATGTCGGCAACCGCGGTGGCCTTGTCAGCCTTGGCCATGCATGCCTCCTCGTGGATGGGACCATCGGACCGAGAAAGGGATGGGGTGCCCGGAAAACGACGAACGCCCCGACGCAGACAGGTCGGGGCGCACAGTTCAGCGTTAGCCTCGTCCTCCTGCGTGGGCCGCCCGGGTGGTCCGGGACCTTCAACCGATTGCTCGGTGACCGACGGTCTTCGGTGGAACGCCGCCAAGAATAGCCGACCGCCCCGCGATCAGCCAAAACGCACCAGCTCTTCTCCGCGAGCAGACGCAACAGCAGGCTTACGTCTGCTCGCGCAGCAACGCTGCCGCGCCGACGAGTCCCGCATCGCCGCCGAGTTCGGCAGGCAACACCTGCACACCGCGGATGAAGTCGAGCCCGGCATACGACGCCAGCTTCTCGCGAACCGGGTCGAACAGCAGTGCGCCGGCCTTTGCCACGCCTCCGCCGATGACGACGCGGTCCAGATCGCAAACCGCCGCCACCGAGGCGATCATCGCCGCCACCGCGGTGGCGCCGCGCTCAAACGCCCGCAGCGCGATCGCGTCGCCGGCGGCGGCCGCGTCGGCCAGTTCCCTGGCATCCGCCCCGGACCACCCTTGAGTGCGTGCCCACTGCGTCATGCGCGGGCCGGACGCGATGGTCTCGACGCAGCCATGTCCGCCGCAGGTGCACAACGAGCCGTCCGGGTCGACGACGACGTGGCCGACGTGTCCGGCGTTACCGGTCCGACCGTCGTACGGCGCGCCGTCGAGCACCAACCCGCCGCCGACCCCGGTGGACACCACCATGCCGAGCAGGAACTGCGCGCCGCGGCCCGCACCCCGCCAGCGCTCTCCCAGCGCCATGCACAACCCGTCACCGGCCAGCCGCACCGGGGCACCGACGGCGAACGACACGCGTTCGACGATCGGAAAGTGCTGCCACTCGGCGATGTTGATCGGGCTGACGGTACCGGCGGGCAGGTCAATCGGCCCTGCCGACGCAATACCGACGCCGCGCACACGACCCCCGGCGGTCGCCAGCGCCTCGGTGACCAACGAATCGACCACCGCCCAAACCGATTCGGCGTCCCCGTCGGGCGTCGGCAGCTTGGCGTGGTGCACCAGCGTGCCGTCGTCGTCGACGAGTCCCGCGGCGATCTTCGTCCCGCCGATGTCGATCGCGAGCGTCGGGTCAGCCATCAGTGACGGTGCGTGTTGTCGGGTTGACGGGGGTCGCCGGGATGCTCGTACCCCGGCGCAAGCTGGACGACGGCGGCACACCGCGCGTCCAGCCACAGCCGGAAGGCCCGCCGTCGCGCCGCCGCGCGCAGATGAACCGCAACGTCCGCGTCGGCCGTGTAGCGCAACGGGTTTCGCTCGCGGTACGACGCGACCTGGGCCTCCGTCACGTCGATGTCCGCGGTCACGTCGGCGAACAGCGCCCGAGCCAGCGGATCGGCCAGCACCGACGACGCCACGCTGCCGATCTCCAACCGAACTGTGTTGTCCGGCAACAGTGACGCCTCCGAGGGCGCGCCGTCCGCGGTCAGACCCCGCAACGATGCCTCCGCGGCCGCCACCCGCTCGGCGACGAGAAGCTGGGTGAGCCAACGGCGCAACTGGCGCCCCTCGCTGGTCCCGGGCCGCGGCAGCGAGGACGCGATCCGCGACGCGCGCAACGCCGCCTCGCGGGCGTCGACCTCCTCGACCGTCACCGGCACGCCGTCCACCGACGCCGCGACGCTCATCGCACCGTCACCTTCACCGCGGGGGAATACACCAGATGTCCTGCGGCGGCCAGCCGGATCAGGGCCCACCATTCGCCGCGCTGCGCCCACCGAGGCGGCGCCACGTCGAAGCCGATCTGAGCGGTGCCGCGCGCACTCAGTTCCACGCCCGTCGCCGCGGGCCCCATCCACTCCCAGGTGCCCCACGGGCTGATGAGGTGTGCCTCCACGGCGAGGTCGGCGCACGCGTCGGTGCCCACGGTCACCGCCAGCCGCGCCGTCTCGCCGACCTGGACCTCGACCGGGTCTGGTCCGCTGACCAGTCGCAGCACGCGATCGTCCGCAGATGCGTCCACGGCGACGACGCAGACGTCCTCGACGACCTGACGCCACGCCGCAGGCACGTGGTTGCCGGTCAACGCCAGCTCGGCGCGCACCGGATACAGCCCCGGGGCGACGCCATCCGGCATCGAGAGCCTCACATCGGTGTCCACATACTCGCCGGGCGGCAGCATGAACGACAGCTCGTCCGGGTCGGCGGTCCACCCGTCGGGACACAGCAGCCGCACGCCGCCGTGCAGCACGGCGTCGCTGCAGTCACTGGCCACGGTAAGCCGCACGAGCACAGGCGAATCCGGTGTCGGCGAGATGTGCTGCGGGTGCAGGTGCGCGACGGCAGGCAGCCCGCCGAGCGGAGCGGGGCCGCGGTTGTGCAGCCAGTATCGCGCGTACAGCGGCCCCGCCGCCTCGGCTTCGGGCGCCAGCACCGCATTGTCGGCCTGCAGCACCTGCGGCAGGTTCAGCCGGGTCAGCACCGTGGCGACCTCGTAGCCGTGCAGCGACAGCCCGCCCGGGGCCAGCTCCTGCACACGGGGCTGCTCGAGCAGGTCGACCCGAGCAGCTTCCGATACTCGCCGCAACCCGCAGGTGACCGCGACATCCGTTGTCGCGCCGACACATTCGACGAGACGGATCGCCACACCGTCGGCCGGATCGACCGGCTGGCCGCTGCCGCGGGCCAGCGGGTTGCCCGCGGCCTTCAGCGCACCCAGCGCCACCGACCCGGCCGGCTCGATCTCGAGAAACGACCCCCACGAAGGCAATCCGCCCACGGGCGCATCCCCGTTCGGCACGGCGAGCAAGGGATGGGAGAACTCCGCGCTGCGCGCCGGGACACGGGAGTCGCGCCAGTCACCGCGACCGGAGACCAGCGCGTAGTCGAACACGTGGGTCCAGTGCTGCAACTGGAAGTTCGACCCGTCGGGGGCGGTGCGCCGCGGCGGGTCGATCCACGTGCCCGACGGCCATCCGGTGCACGACCGCATCAGCGACATGTGCAGTGTGCCGTCGCTTTCGACGGCGAACCCCGGTATCCCGCGGTTGAGCAGGGCGACCGTGTGCCCGTCACTGTCTGCCAGGTCGGCCGGCGCCTCCTGGTCGACGAGGATGCGGAAGTCGGCGAGGTCCTCGACCACGTCCGCCATCTGGCTCGCCACGTCACCCGCCACGATCAACACCGGCAGCGTCCGCACGTCGCGCAGATCGGCACCGGGCACCCATGCCTCGGCCAGCGGCGCAGCCGGCGGCACCCACACCCTGGCCCGCCCGGTGGCGTACAACTGCCGCTTGAGCTCGTCGGCATACACCGGGTTTGCGGCCGCGAGAACCGCTGCGGTGAACGGGTTCTCATCCGGCCCGCCCAAGGCGATCCGCAGGTCGGGCAGGTTCGAGTCCACGGCGAGGTCGCCGTAGCGGGGCCTGTCCGCACCGCTGCACGTCGCCGTCACGCCGGCGCGCACCAGCGCGACCATCAGCGGCCGCGCGAGCGGCGACTGCGCTTCGGCCGGTGCCACCACCTCGGCGACCGACACACCGCGGTCCCTGCCGTTGACGCACACCCGCGCCGTCTGCGACAACCCGAACCATCCGAACGCCGGGTTGTCCAGCGTCCACGGCTGTTTCGCCGAGTCGACGGCCTCGGAGGATCCGCGCGAGTGCAGCAGCCCGAAGCCGCGGCCGATCACCGCGTCACCGACCTCGCTTACCGGCAACGCGCCAGGCACCGGACACGACCAGCGCAGCCGCACCAGCCGGTCGGCGCCATCGAATTCGTCGATGACAGTACGGCATTCGACGCGGTCCACCCCCCGCCACAGCGTCAGGGTCTGCGTGTACCGCAGCACACCGTCGATGCGGCCGTCGACGACCAGCCGCTCCCCCAGCGGCCCCCGGTACGCCTGCACGGACGCCTCTGCAGACGCCGACGACACCACCGGCCCCTTCGGCAGCAGATGCCACGGCCCCTCACCGGCTTGCGGGTGCACCGCATACTCGTCGTAGACGGCCAGCTCGTTGCCGAGGCCACCGGACCAGCCGCCGTCCACCTCACGCACCGATGTCACCGCGCCGCCACGCGCGGCGTCGACCGTCACCGCGTAGAACTCGTTGGAGATCTCGGCGCCGTCGACCGCGACCCAGCTCTCGGCACTGTCGGCGGGAAGCAACCGGTAGGACTTCCACCCCAGCGAGGGCACGTCACGCGCCAGCCACGTGACCGTGCGTCCGCCGTCGCTGACGTGAACCGGCTGCGGGTCACCGTCCGGGTCCAGGACGCGCACCCCCGGGCCAAGCGGCTCGTCAAGATGAACCGTGACGACGTCAGACCGATTGTGCGCCAATGTGTTCCACACCACGACGGAATCGTCGACCGCCCCCGACAGCAGTGCCAACGCGTTGTCCCGCGCCGCCGTGCCCAGTTCCCACGCCTCGCGCCACCCGGTCAGCAGATCCAGGTACACCTGGTCGGATTCAGAGCCGGTGATCGCGTCGTGGTGCGCGCCGTAGACCAGCTGCACCCACGCTTTGGCCAGTGCCGCTTGCGGATACGTCGCACCGCAGAGCAGACCGGCGAACACCGAGAACTTCTCCGCATCGAGCACCGCGGCTTCCGCGGCCCGGTTCGCCTGCTTGGTGTCGATGTAGGAGACGTCCTTGCCTGTGTAGATCGGGTTCATGTCGCGGGTCTGCGGCGACGCGTCGACACCCCGCTCGGCGAGCTCCGCACGCACCGCCGCGAAGAACTCCTTCGGCAGTGCGCACACGAACCGCGGCCACGTATACCGCGAGTTCCAGGAGCGGTGGATCTCGGTGACCCACTTGTTCGGCGGCGTGTAGTCCGTCCCGACGGGCAGCAGCACGTTGCGCGTGAGCGCCACCTTCTTCAGCGACGTGAACAGCTGGTAGGTCTCGGCTTCGGCGTCGGAAAGCGTGGCCGCCGAGTCCATCCACCAGCCGGCCGCATAGTGGGCGGGCATGTAGTGCGTCAAGAGTCCACGACCGGATGGTGCGATCCACTCGAACTCGCTGCTGAACTGCATCCGCTCCGGATCGCCGCCGCCGGCCATCGGGCCCCATTGGTGGTGCGGCCCGCGCGCCCACGAGCTCGACGTCAACCCGGCGTCGGCGGCCAGACCGGGAAACTGTGGGTCGTGGCCGAACGCGTCGAGCTGCCACGCCGTCGCCGGTGAGGCGCCCAGAACGGAGCGCTGAAAACCACTGCCGTACACGAAGTTCCGGATCGTCGTCTCGGGGCTGGTGAGGTTGGTGTTCGGCTCGTTGTAGGCGCCGCCCATCACCTCGACGCGCCCCTCGGCGAGGAGGCGACGCAGGTCGGCGCGTTCCTCGGGATGGGTGTCCCAGAACGGCTTGAGGTAGTCGACCTCGGCGAGCACGAACTTGTATTCGGGTTCGCGGCGGGCCATTTCGAGGTGGGCGCGCACCAGGTCGAACGAGTTGCTCTGCCTGCACCGCCCCGGCGGGTCCTCGGTCCACACGCTCGTATAGGCGCCCTGCGTGTTCCACCAGACCGGGTCGTAGTGGAAGTGGCTGATCATGTACATCGTCCAGCCGGGCTCGGCGACGGTGAACACGAACGCTACGATGGCGTCACCCGCCGCGACGCGGGCCCGGCGCTGCTCGCCGACGACCGGATCGCGCACCGTCACGGGCACCTCGAGGACACCCTCCGAAGCGGCCCGCGCGTGCCCCGACAGTCCGTCGCCCTCGATTCGCACCTCGCCCGCGCCGGAGCAGGCGACGCGGACGATCTGACGCGGCGCATCCGGGGGCCCGACGAACAGATCCGTCGACTCCGCCGAGATGACCTGCACGCCCGAAACCCTACGGCGTCCGACCGATCGTCACACGAAGTTGGGAACCGTTGCGGCGGCGGTTCTCCACGGCCCTACGCCCGGTAGACGTCGACGACCAGCGCGCGGTGGTCCGAGATCGACAGGGTCGGCGCGCAGCTGCGCTCGACGCGCAGTCCCGGGTCGTCGGTGACGATGTGGTCGAGCTGGCGGTCGGGTTCGTGGGCCGGAAAGGTCAGCGCCGTCGCCAGCGGCCGCAGCCGCGACCAGCGCAGGACCGTCGGCGGAACCATGTTCAGGTCACCCATCAGCACCCGCGACGACGGGAACCCCCGCATATCGCGGATCAGCCGCCGCAGTTGCACGCGATTCCACCCCGGCACGAACGACAGATGGGTGTTCGCGACCGTCAGCGGACCCAGCGGCGTGTTCAGCCGGCCGACCATCGCGGCCCGGGGCTCCTCGTGGACGATCTGCACGCGGCTGGGCCCGGGCAGGTACATCGGGAACCTCGTCGGGATCCGCGGCAGCCGCAGCACCTGCCACGACTCTGCGGGATACCGCGACAGCAGCGCGATGCCGTAGGCGGCGGTGCCCGGCTGCTCGCCACCCGTCGCGGCCATCCACGTCGCACCCGGCGTTCCGTTGATCGCGGCCACGAACCGGTGACTCACCGCGCCCATCGCCTCGGCCGCGACGGCGGTCAGATCGGCCATTCCGGAGCGCGGTTGATCGCAGTCGACCTCCTGCAGGGCGAGGATGTCGGCGTCGAGTTGCTTGACCGATTCGACGAGTCGATCCGGATGAACGACGCCGTCGTGAAGACTTCGTCCGTGCAAGATGTTGAAAGTAGCCATCCGCATGGGTACTAGCTACCCACAATCGCCGCCTGCCCATCAGGAGTGACGTGCCCCCGAGGAACGATGATCTGCGCGACGCGCTCAAACGCGCGGCGTCGGCGCTGCGTGCGCAGGGGCCGGACTTCGCACTGGCAGGCAGCTACGCGCTGTGGGTGTTCGGCGGCCCCGAGCCCGTGCACGACGTGGACTTCGTCGTCGCCGAACCCGATACGGAGAAGGCCGCCGCCACCTTGGAGGAAGCCGGCTTCGTAGTCGAGCGCACCCCCGAGGACTGGCTGTTCAAGGCGTGTGTCGGCGACGATTTCGTGATCGACGTGCTGCACCGCCTCAACGGCATCCCGGTCGACAAGGAGACCATTCTGTCCGCCGAGGAGTACGACGTGCTCGCGATCAGGATGCGCGTGCTGTCCCCCACCGAGGTGATGCGGGAAAAGCTGAACTCGCTCAACGAACATCACTGCGACTTCGCCAGTCTGCTGCCCGCCGTTCGCGCAACCCGCGAACAATTTGACTGGAAACGAATCCGCGAGGACACCGCTGACAATCCGTACGCGGCGGCGTTCCTGGTGCTCGCGGACCGTCTGGAGCTCACGTCTTGACCGAGCGCCGCAACCGCGCGGACACCACCGCCACGGCAGAAACCATCTCCGGCGGCGAGAGCACCTCGAAGTCGCAGCCGACGGTGGCGAAGTAGACCACCATGCGTTCCGGGTCGTCGGCACCCGCGGTGACGATGCAGGCGTCGGGCCCGTCCGGCTCGATGCTCACCGATGCCGGCGAGAAGTGTTGCTCGAGAACGCTTTCCGGCGCATGGAAGCGGACGCGTGCGACGTAGCGGTAGGGTGAGCTGCTGATCGACCGCCGGACGTACGTCGCGGCGTCGGGCGCTTCGCGGGCGACGAACGTGCTGCCCATCGCGCGCACGTCGGACATCCGGTCCAGTCGCAGGCTGCGCCAGTCCTGCTTGTCGCGGTCATAGGCCAGCAGATACCAGCGCCGTCCGGTGGTGACCAGTTGGTAGGGCTCGAGCCGCCGCTGCGTGGCGTTGCCGCGGATGTCGACGTAGCCGGCCGAGACGTGCTCGCGGTCACGACAGGCGCGCGCCAGCGTCATCAGCACATCGGGCGCGACGGGCTCGTCGGCGGGCGAGGTCAGCGTGACGGTCGAATCGTGCACCGCCGACACCTGCGAGCGCAGCCGCGACGGCATCACCTGGTCGAGCTTGCTCAACGCCCGCAGTGCCGACTCGCCGACGCCGGCCACCGATCCCCCGGCGGCCAGTCGCAGGCACACGGCCATCGCCACGGCCTCGTCGGGATCGAGCAGCAGCGGCGGCAGCGCCGCCCCGGCGCCCAGCTGGTAGCCCCCACCCTGACCCTTGCTGGCGTGCACGGGATAGCCGAGGTCGCGCAGCCGTTCGACGTCGCGGCGCACGCTGCGGGTGGTCACCCCGAGCCGGTCGGCGAGCCCCTCACCCGTCCACACCCGGCGCGACTGCAGCAACCCGAGCAGCTGCAACACCCGGCTGGTCGTCTCGGCCATGCCTCCACCCTGTCGCACTTATAGGACCGAAACTGTCCTATATGGCTGTCAGGGTAGCGGTATGACCACCACGGATCTGCTGGCCGAACAGCTGGACTACCACTGGACGAACTTCCTGCGCCCACGCCTCGACGGGCTCACCGACGACGAGTACTTCTGGCAACCCGTGCCGAACTGCTGGACGGTGCACCCCGACGGTGCCGTCGACTTCGTCTATCCCGAACCCGACCCGCCGCCGTTCACGACGATCGCCTGGCGGCTCGCGCACGTCATCGTCGGCGTGCTCGCCGTGCGCAACCACCACCACTTCGGCGCACCGGAAGCCGGCTACGAGACGTGGCGCTACGCCACCGACGCCGCGACCGCGCTTGGCCAACTCGACGAGCAGTACCGCACCTGGATCGACGGCGTGCGCGGAATGTCCGACGAGGACCTCGACCGGCCGTGCGGGCCGGCCGAAGGGCCGTACGCTGACTACCCGATGGCCGCCCTCGTTCTGCACATCAACCGCGAGATGATCCACCACGGCGCCGAAATCGCCTGCATCCGCGACCTTTACGCCCACACCACCGATACGAAGGGGAAGTAGCAATGCCGGGAATGCCACCGCCAGCCGCCGACGACCGCCAAAGCCTCCTGGAATTCCTGGCCTTCCAGCAGAACGCGTTCTTCGCGGCGGCCTACGGCCTGACCGACGAGCAGGCCCGTTCCACGCCCTCGGTCAGTTCGCTGTCGATCGGCGGGCTGGTCAAACACGCCGCCGGAGTGCAGAAGGGTTGGGTGCAGCGGGCGGCGTGTGCGCCGGACTTCCCCCCGGCGGACGACCGCCCGATGGCGGAGGTGATGGCCGAGTACGCCGACCAGTACGTGATGCGCGACGACGAGACGCTGGAGCAACTGCTCGCTCAACTCGAGCAGCAGAACGCCGAAGCCCTGCGGGTGTTCGCCGACAAGGACCTCGACACGCCGGTGCCGGTGCCGCGCGACGTGCCGTGGTTCCCGCAGGACCTCGACCACTGGAACGTGCGCTGGGTCGTGCTGCACCTCATCGAGGAGCTGTCCCGTCACGCCGGGCATGCCGACATCATCCGCGAATCTGTCGACGGCGCAACGATGTACGAGCTGATGGCCACCAACGAGGAATGGCCCGAAACGGATTTCATCAAGCGCTGGAAGCCGGCCGCGGCCTCATAGCGGGGTACCGTCGCGGTCATGCGTGTTCGCAGCGGCACCGCGGCCTGCGGGGACGTCGAGTTGTTCTACGAGGACCTCGGCGACCCCGGCGACCCCGAAGCCCCGGCCGTGCTGCTGATCATGGGCGTCGGTGCGCAGCTGCCGATGTGGCCCGACGGGTTCTGCGCGCAGTTGGTCGAGCGCGGCTATCGCGTGATCCGCTTCGACCACCGCGACACCGGGCTGTCGACGAAGATGGACGGCACGCGCGCGCGGGGTTCGGTCTATCCGCGGGTGTTGCGCTACCTGCTGGGGCGCGGCAGCCCGGTGCCGTACACGCTGGTCGACATGGCCGACGACGCGCGCGGCCTGCTCGACCACCTCGGTGTGGAGCGCGCGCATGTCGTCGGTGCGTCGATGGGCGGAATGATCGCGCAGGTGCTGGCGGGCCGCCATCCCGACCGGGTGGCGTCGCTGGGCCTGGTGATGACGAGCGCGGGCACCCCGTTCGCGTCGGTGCCTCGGCTGAAGGTGATCCGGCTCGCATTCGGGGCGCCCGCGAAGGACGCCCCGCTCGAGGAGCGACTGGCACACGAGGTGCGCAACATCGCGATCATCAACGGGCCGAATTTCGTTCCGCCCGTTGACCAGTTGCGGCGTCGGGTGCGGGAGCTGCGGGCCCGCAGCGACTATCCGCAGGGCATGCTGCGCCAGTTCGACGCGATCCTGGGCACCGGGAGCCTGCTGTCCTACACCCGCCGCATCTGCGCGCCGACGGTCGTCGTGCACGGGTCGGAGGACCCGATGGTGCGGCCCCGCAACGGGCGCACCGTCGCGCGGGCGGTCGACGGCGCCCGCTTCGTCGTCGTCGACGGCATGGGCCACGACCTGCCCGAGCCGGTCTGGCGTCCGGTCGTCGAGACGCTGACGGAGAACTTCGCAGCGTCTGCGGTCTAGCGCAACACCTGGCGCACCGCGTGCTCGACGACGGCGTCGAGATCCTCCCCCAGCCGGCCGGCCAGCCACTGCTGCGCGAGCTCGGCCATCGCGCCCGTGTACATCGCCGCACCCACTTGCGCGGCAACGGGATCCGAGTCGGGATGCAGCCGCCAGCCCTCGGTCAGCACGCCCTCGCGCAGCAGGTCCTGCGTCGCCGCCCGCCGGGCCGCGAGCACCGGATTGGACCGCGCGTCGGTGAACAGCACGCGGCCGCGACGCGGATCGGCGGAACTGAAGCCCAGCACCGCGGCGATGCCCGCCCGTGTCCGCGCCCGCAACGACTCCCCGGCCGACGCCATCGCCGCCTCGACCGCCTCCGCGAGCCCGGCGCTGACCCGGTCGTACACCGCGCCCAACAACGCGTCGGTGTCACCGAAGCTCTCGTAGAAGTAGCGGGTGTTCAGCCCGCACGACCGGCACACCGACCGCACCGACACCGCCGCCTCGCCGCCCTCGCCGAACAACTCGAACGCCGCGTCGATCAACTGCGAGCGACGTTCGGCGCGGCGGTCCGTCAGCGGGACGCCGGCCCAGCGGGTGGGGCTCGACATCGTCACAGCCTAAAGCTGGTCACGGGTGTAACCAAACGGTATTCTGGCCACAGCCGTAACCAGAACCGAAAGGGTCGACGTGTTCCTTCCGCACCAGTTCGTCGGGCAGTTCGTCAACCAGCGCTTCGACCAGGACGTCCGCAGCCACTTCTTCAAGGGCATGGAGTTCGCGGCGCCGGTGGGCGACCCGGGCTGGTTCGGGCCGGGCAGCGCCGTCTGGCACGTGCACTCGCACATGCACGCGCTGATCTTCGGTCTGCAGTGCGCGGCGTACATGGAGCGCCTCGACCCGTCGATCTACTGGATGGGCATGCATCACTCGCGACTGGTCAAGCGCGACCCGAAAACGGGGACCGCGATCCCGGTGATCGACCCGAAGGGGGCCTCCGTGCGCCTCGGGCACTCGGTGGCGTTCTTCATCGGGACGGCGTACGGGTCGACGGAAACCGCCGAGCGACTCGCGCAATCCGTGCGCGCCATGCACCACACGATCAAGGGCACCCGCCCCGACGGCGCCCGCTACGACGCCGACGACCCCGACTGGCTGCGCTGGAACTACGCCACGGTGGTGTGGGGCCTGGCCACCGCACACGAGCTGTACCACCCGAACCCGTTGCGCGGCAACAAGATCGACCGCTACTACGGTGAGTTCGTGCGGGTCGGCCACGCCCTGGGCGGCACCGACCTGCCCACCACCAAGGCCGAGACGCTCGAGTGCCTCGAGTCGTATCTGCCGCGGCTGGCCGTCACGCACGGCACCGCGATGTCCACCGGCCCCAACCTGGGAATGCCGCACGCCGCGATCGACTGGGCCATCCGCGACACCATGCCGCGCTGGGCCAAGCAGCTCATCCAGCACAGGGACCCCTCCGCCGTCGAGCGCATCGCCCGGCGCACTGCGGTGTGGAGCATCATCAACGGCCTGCATATCGCTGCCGGGCGGGCGCCCGAGTTCCGCCAGGCCCAGCAGCGGGTCAAGGCCGGCACGAGCGTGCCGCACACCCTGCCGAAGTACCGTCTCGGCGACGACCCGGTTCGCAGCCGCGCCGAGGTCGAGCGCAGTTTCGCCGAGGCCTGACCTCGCCGCACTGTGAGCCGGTCCACACGTTTTAGCAGCCCGAGCGTCGTTTTGAGACACTGGCCGCTATGAGTGCCACGTCAAAGACACAGCACCGCGAGGTGGCCAGGTTGGACCGGGTTCCGCTGCCGATCGAGGCTGCCCGCGTCGGAGCGACGGGTTGGCAGATCACCCGCACCGGCGCTCGGGTCGTCAGCAAGCTCACGTCCAAGGGCTCGTTGCAGCAGAAGATCGTCAGGCAGATCCCGCAGGCCTTCGCCGACCTGGGGCCGACGTACGTCAAGTTCGGCCAGATCATCGCGTCGAGCCCCGGCGCGTTCGGTGAGCCGCTGTCCAAGGAGTTCCGAAGCCTGCTCGATCGGGTGCCGCCGGCCGACCCCAAAGAGGTCCACAAGCTGTTCGTCGAGGATCTCGGCGACGAACCGGCCAACCTGTTCAAGTCCTTCGACGACAGGCCGTTCGCATCGGCCTCGATCGCGCAGGTGCACTACGCGACGCTGCACACCGGCGAGGAGGTCGTCGTCAAGATCCAACGCCCCGGCATCAGAAGGCGCGTCGCCGCCGACCTGCAGATCCTCAAGCGCGGCGCCCGCCTCGTCGAGTTCGCCAAGCTGGGCCAGCGCCTCTCCGCCCAGGACGTCGTCGCCGATTTCGCCGACAACCTCGCCGAGGAACTCGACTTCCGGCTCGAGGCGCAGTCGATGGACGCGTGGGTGGCGCACATGCACGCCTCGCCGCTGGGCCGCAACATCCGGGTGCCGCAGGTCTACTGGGACCTCACCAGCGAGCGCGTCCTGACGATGGAACGCATCCAGGGCACCCGCATCGACGACGTGAAGGCGATCCGCAAGAAGGGCTTCGACGGCACCGAGCTCGTCAAGGCGTTGCTGTTCAGCGTGTTCGAGGGCGGGCTGCGCCACGGCCTGTTCCACGGCGACCTGCACGCGGGCAACCTGTACGTCGACGACGACGGCAAGATCGTGTTCTTCGACTTCGGGATCATGGGCCGCATCGACCCCCGCACGCGATGGCTCTTGAGGGAGCTGGTGTACGCGCTGCTGGTCAAGAAGGACCACGCCGCCGCGGGCAAGATCGTCGTGCTGATGGGCGCCGTCGGCACCATGAAGCCCGAGGCCGAGGCCGCCAAGGACCTGGAGAAGTTCGCCACCCCGTTGACCATGTCGACGCTGGGCGACATGAGCTACGCCGAGATCGGCAAGCAGCTCTCGACGCTGGCCGAGGCCTACGACGTCAAGCTGCCGCGCGAGCTGGTGCTGATCGGCAAGCAGTTCCTCTACGTCGAGCGCTACATGAAGCTGCTCGCACCGAAGTGGCAGATGATGTCCGACCCGCAGCTGACCGGGTACTTCGCCAACTTCATGGTGGAGGTCAGCCGGGAACACAGCGATGCCGACGAGCGCTTGCGCGAGGAGCCGACTAATGGAGTGGAGGTCTGACTTGCAGGTCCGGGAAGGCAAGGCGCCGTCGGGAGACCTGCAGATCCACTTCGAGGACATGGGCGAGGCGGACCATCCGGCCGTCCTGCTCATCATGGGACTCGGCGCGCAACTGCTGTTCTGGCGCGAGGACTTCTGTCGCAGGCTCGTCGACCAGGGCCTGCGGGTGATCCGGTTCGACAACCGCGACGTCGGGCTGTCCAGTCACTTCGACGGCCACCGCACGCAGGGCTCGCGGGTCGGCAACATGGCTCGCTCGCTGCTCGGCCGCAGAAGCCCCGCGGTGTACACCCTCGAGGACATGGCCGACGACGCCGCCGCCCTGCTCGATCACCTGAACATCGACCGCGCGCACGTCGTCGGAGGCTCGATGGGCGGCATGATCGCGCAGATCTTCGCCGCGCGCCACGCGCAGCGCACCCAGACGCTGGCCGTGATCTTCTCGAGCAACAACCGGCCCCTGCTGCCGCCGCCCGGCCCGCAGCAACTGCTGGCCGTCATCACCGGTCCGTCGCCGAACTCGCCGCGCGACGTGATCATCGAGAACTCGGTCCGCGTCAGCAGGATCATCGGCAGCCCGGCCTATCCGGCGCCCGAGGAGCGGCTGCGCGCCGACGCGATCGCCTATTACGAGCGGGCGTACAACCCCCACGGCATCGCGCGGCAGTTCAACGCGATCACCGGCAGCGGCAGCCTGCTCGAGTACAACCGGCAGACCACCGCCCCGACGGTCGTCATCCACGGCAAGGCCGACAAGCTGATGCGGCCGTCCGGCGGCAAGGCGATCGCCAAGGCCATCCCGAATGCACGGCTCGTGTTGTTCGACGGCATGGGCCACGAGCTGCCCGAACCGCTGTGGGACGACATCGTCGGCGAGCTCAAGTCGAACTTCGCCGCCACGGTTTAGTCACATTTTCGATTCGTTCGCCGTGGCAACGGACGCGTAGAGTCCGCTGTCGAGTGCTTCGGGGCTTGACTGCTGTCAGGGCCGACTGCCCGCAAAGCTACTGATCCGCCCAGAAAGGCCGAATCGATGACCGAACTGACGCCGCATTTCGACGACGTCCAGTCGCATTACGACCTCTCGGACGACTTCTACCGCCTGTTCCTGGACCCCACCCAGACCTACAGCTGCGCCTATTTCGAGCGCCACGACATGACGCTCGAGGAGGCCCAGCTCGCCAAGATCGACCTGTCACTGGGCAAGCTGGGCCTGCAGCCCGGCATGACGCTGCTCGACATCGGCTGCGGCTGGGGCGCGACGATGGTCCGGGCGGTGCAGAACTACGACGTCAACGTCGTCGGCCTGACCCTGAGCGAGAACCAGCACGAGCACGTGCAGAAGGCCTTCGCAGCGGTGGACGGCTCGCGGTCCAAGCGGGTGCTTCTGCAGGGCTGGGAGCAGTTCGACGAGCGCGTCGACCGCATCGTCTCGATCGGCGCGTTCGAGCACTTCGGCGCCGACCGTTACGAAGACTTCTTCGCCATGGCCCACCGCGTCCTCCCCGACGACGGGGTGATGCTCCTGCACACCATCACCCGGTTGCCGCTGGCGGAGCTCGAAGAACGCAACATCCCGCTGTCGATGGACGCCGCGCGTTTCGCCAGCTTCATCGCCAAGGAGATCTTCCCTGGCGGTCAGCTGCCGACGATCGAGGCGGTGCACACCCTGGCGGGCGCGGCCGGGTTCACCGTGCAGCGAACGCAGTCGCTGCAGCTGCACTACGCGAAGACGCTGGACATCTGGGCCGACGCCCTGCAACGACGCAGGGACGAGGCGATCGCCGTCCAGTCCGAGGAGGTCTACGACCGGTACATGAAGTACCTGACCGGCTGCGCCGACATGTTCCGCCGCGGCTACATCGACGTCAACCAATTCACGCTGACCACCGGCTGATTAGGGTCCGATACCCCGGAAACGCTAGGGTATAGGGCTAGTTGCGCACGTCCCGAGGCGCTGCCCGACGTGCTCTCGCAGCGTGTGAAGAAAGGCCAAGCAGAACACCATGTCTGACAATTCCACCGGCACGAAGGATATGACTCCTCACTTCGAGGACATCCAGGCGCACTACGACCTGTCGGACGACTTCTTCGGCGTGTTCCAGGACCCGACGCGCAAGTACAGCTGCGCGTACTTCACGGGCCCCAACGTCACCCTGTCCGAGGCCCAGATCGCCAACGTCGACCAGCACCTCGACAAGCTGGACCTCAAGCCCGGCATGACGCTGCTCGAGGTCGGCTGCGGCTGGGGTCTGACCCTGCAGCGCGCGATGGAGAAGTACGACGTCAACGTCATCGGCCTGACGCTGTCGAAGAACCAGAAGGCGTACTGCGATCAGCTGCTGAGCAACGTCGACAGCGAGCGCACCTTCGACGTCCGGCTGGAGGGCTGGGAGCAGTTCCACTCCCCCGTCGACCGCATCGTGTCGATCGAGGCCTTCGAGCACTTCGGTTTCGAGCGCTACGACGACTTCTTCAAGATGTGCTTCGAGGTGCTGCCCGAGGACGGCCGGATGACGATCCAGAGCAGCGTGGGGTACCACCCGTACGACCTGGCCGCCCGCGGCAAGAAGCTGACCTTCGAGATGGCCCGCTTCATCAAGTTCATGATCACCGAGATCTTCCCGGGCGGACGCCTGCCGACGACCCAGATGATGATCGAGCACGGCGAGAAGGCCGGCTTCCAGGTGCCCGAGGCCATGTCGCTGCGCAACCACTACATCAAGACGCTCGGCATCTGGGCCGACCGCCTCGAGCGCAACAAGGACACCGCGATCGCGGCAGCCGGCGAAGAGAACTACGACCGGTACATGCGCTACCTCAAGGGCTGCCAGTGGTACTTCATCGACGAGGGCATCGACGTCAGCCTCGTCACGTACCTCAAGCCCGCCGTCGCCGCCTAGACGGTATGGAGGCGACTTGAGGCCGAAGGCCTCAGGCTGCCTCCATACCGTCTCGGTCAGGCGGCGGCCGGGGCGCCGCTGTCCGCGTCGGGGTCGTTGGGGGCACCGGTCTGGTCCTCAGCCTCGTCCGTCACCGTTCCGGTGCCGCTCGTGGTGATGCTGTTACCGCCGGTCGTTTCGGTGCCGTTGGCTACGCCGGCACCCGTCGTCACCGTGTTGCCGTTACCGCCGCTGGTGACCGTGCTGTTGCCGCCGACCGACACCGTGGTGCCGCCGCTGGTGACGGTATTGACGTCCTCCGTGCCGTCGTCTTCGGCGTCGACGCCCGTCGTGACACCGCCTCCCGACGTGACACCGCCTCCCGTCATGACGCCCTCGGTGCCGTCGTCTCCGGCCTTGACCCCACCGGTGACGTCGCCTCCGGTCGTGACGATGCCGGTCAGTTGACCGCCGGTATGTCCGGTCACCCCTTCTTCGTTTTGTCCGTCAGGTTTCTGGACGTCCTGCGTCGAGTCCTCGTGGACGAGCGTCAGCACCGGCTGCTGCCATGAATCGCTGGTTTCGCCGCTCAGTGACCGCTGTGAGGCCGGCATGGAATCCGACAGCGTAGACACGTTCTCGTCCGCCGGCGCGATCATCATGGTCCCGCCGCCGAACGCGTTCTCGATGCCTTCCACGACCGCTTCGACCAGGTCGACGCCGACCTGGAGCCAGTTCTGGAACGGGTTGAACGGCAGGATCGACAGGTACCTGGTCTGGTCGGGATCACCACTCCAGTCGTAGCCAAGATCGATCAGCACCCTGAGCACCGGTGACACCAGGTCGACGATCGGCTGGACCAAGGGCCGGAGCGGTTCTGGGACCAGCGAGGTGATCAGGTTCATGATCGGCAGGCTCTTCGCCGGGATCATGTAGTACTTGTTGCCCTCGCTTCCGAGCCGGCAGTAGTCGCCGGGACAGCCGGTCGCGAGGATCTCGGCCAGCTCCTCCTCGGTGTACCCGTAGGCGATCGAGTCGGTCGGGCCGTTGCCGTTCGGCGTCAGGTAGTAGCCGTGCACGTTGTCGAACGCGGCGAACGCGTTGAGCATTGCCAGCGGGTTGCCCCAATAAAGCGGCGCGTACATCACGGGGTCGTACTCGAAACCGATGCCGACCATGTCGACACCGAGGTCGACGGGCGTGGCGGGGCCGAACGTGATGTCGAGGAACGGGATCGTCGGCAGGAAGCCCAACCGGGTGAAAATGCCGCCGTCGGGGTTGTAGGCGTTGCCGATCATGACGACCGTGTCGATCTTGTCAAGCAGCGCCGGGTTCTCGTCGGCGATCCTGCGCAGCGTGTTGGAGACTACGGCGCCGCCCTGGGAGTAGCCGAGTACGAGAAGGTCGGGATCCACCGCGCCGTCCACCGCGTCGTAGAGTCCGTCGACGCCCTCGCCCACTGAGGTGTTCCACGTCTCGCATCTGCCGGGCTCGCACCATCCCTCGAAAATGACCAGCGGGAAGAAGGACGCCGGGTAGTCGATGCCCACCAGATCGCAGAGGTTAGTCGAGGTGCACGACGGATTGAACGGGAAGCTGTAGCGGTCGACGAAGTTCTCCCGGTAGTCCACCACGACGTTCGCGTCGGGGGTTCCGGTGCCCGGCACGATCAACGCGGTCGCGGCCAGGCTGATGGCCGAGAAGATCGCGGTGATCGCGGCGAGGACGGCGGTGCTCAGCGCGCTGAGGGCGAACAGAACGACGACGCGGGCGGCCTTACGCATTCGTCAACCTTCACATATAAGCAAGATCGAATCGGTGGAACTGTCGGATTCCGGCGACCCTGTCCGTCGATCGGTTAGAGAGTGGGACGTAGGGTTCCGCTCACTACCGGAAAGGTCACCTCATGCACTACTTCGCGCTGTTGCTCGGACCGGCGTCGACCGATGAACCCGATGCCGCAACCCAGGCCGAGATCATGGCTGCCTACATGGACTTTCACGCCAAGTTCGGCTCGGCGATCCGCGCCGGTGACGCGCTGGCCGGCGCCGAGGCACGGATCACCGGCGGGCCCGACGCGCCCTCCGTCACCGACGGCCCGTTCGCCGAGGCGGCCGAGGTGGCCGGCGGCTACTACGTGATCGAGGCCGAGGACCTCGACGCGGCGCTGACCGTCGCGGCGGCCATCCCCGCTTGCCGCGACGGCGCCGTCGAACTGTGGCCGATGGTCGGCTGGGAGGCCCCGACGCAGACCGTCGGCAGCGACTGGTTCGCGCTGCTGCTGGAACCGCCCGGCCATGAGTGCACCCCCGACACCGCCGAATGGGAGAGCGGTGAGTGCGCCCACGCGGAGTTCGGCCGCACCGCCGGTGATCACATCCTCGCCGGCGCGCCGCTGTACCCGCCGAGCACCGCCACCACAGTGCAGATGCGCGGCGGGGAGACGATGCTGACCGACGGGCCGTTCGCCGAGGGTGCCGAGGTGGCCAGCGGCTTCTATCTGCTGCGGGCCCAGGACCGCGACGAGGTGGTGAAGATCGCCTCCATGATCCCGGCGACGACGGTCGAGGTGCACCGGCTGGCGGGCGTATCGGGCCTGTAGAGCCGTCAAATGGTCAACCTGGACGGCGTCTTTCGGCGGGAGTGGGGACCCGCCGTTGCCGCACTCGCGCGGTGGTCCGGTGATCTCACCGTCGCCGAGGACGCCGTTCAGGAGGCCTTCGCCGAGGCACTGCGTGCCTGGCCGCGCGACGGCGTGCCGGACAACGCGGGCGGCTGGATCCTCGCCGTGGCGCGCAACCGGGCCCTGGACCGGATGCGCCGCGAGTCGGTGCGCACCGGGAAGGAAGAGGCGGCCGTGCTGAACAACCCCGCGGGACACGGCGAGCCACCGCACCCGGTCCGCGACGACGAGCTGCGGATGATGTTCACCTGCGCCCACCCCGCGCTGGACCGAATGTCGCAACTCGCGTTGACACTGCGATTGATCTCCGGGCTCACCGTCGCCGAGATCGCCCGCGCGCTGCTGCAGTCCGACAGCGCCGTCGGCCAGCGGATCACCCGCGCCAAGAACAAGATTCGGCGCGCGAACATCCCGCTGCGGGTGCCGCCGACCGAGCTACTGCCCGACCGCACCCCGCACGTGCTGGCCTGCATCTACTCGGTGTTCACCGAGGGCTACTGGTCGACGGCGGGGCCGTCGGCGATCCGCGACGAGTTGTGCGACGAAGGCATACGCCTGGCCGGTGAACTGTGCTTGCTGATGCCCGACGAGCGCGACGCGCATGCGTTGGCTGCGCTGGTGCAGCTGCACGATTCGCGTCGGCGAACCCGCGTCGACGACGAGGGTGCGCTGGTGCCGCTCGACGAGCAGGACCGGAGCCGGTGGGACCGGGTCCGAATCACGCGCGGACTGGACCGATTGCGGCAGACCGCCGGGGCGACGGGGCCGTATCTGCCGCAGGCGGTCATCGCGGCGGTGCACGCGTCGGCGCCCCGATGGGAGGACACCGACTGGGCCACGATCTGTCTCGCCTACGACCGGTTGATCGCGCTGACGGCTTCACCGGTGGCACGGGCGAACCGCGCACTGGCGGTCGGGTTTCGCGACGGCTTCGACGCCGGCCTAGCGGAGGTGGAGTGGGTGGCCTCAGACCCGCGGTTGGCGCGGTCGAACACGGTCGCCAGTATTCGGGCGGACTTGCTGCGCCGGGCGGGCCGTCTCGACGAGGCTGCGGACTGGTATCGAATAGCCCTGCAGCGCAATGCCTCCGAACCCGCCCGGCGATTCCTGCTGCGCCGCGTCGCCGAATGTGGCGGCTGACGAGCCGATCCTTTCAGTGCGACCCGTCTCGGGTACGCACGAGTCATAGGCGATCTCAACCGGCCGCCTGGCGGTTCGGGTCGACGCGGGGCTTGTCGTCGAGGGCGCGGCCCAGTCCCGAATACATAGGGAAACACCTGATTCGCACCGTTTCACGAATCGCTACCGTTCCAGATATGGAGGCGGTTGGCGGACCGGCCTGCTACCTCGCGGAGTGGTACCTGCCGGAACTCACCGAGCAGCACGTCGACGACGTCGTCGCACGTGTTGATGCTGCCGCGGCCATCGCCACCGAGGCGGGCACACCCGTTCGACTGTTGGCCACCTTGTCCATTCCGACGGACGAGGTGCTCTACGGTGTGTTCGGCGCCGACTCCCAGGAGATCGTCTCCACGACCTGCTCGGCGGCGGGCGCACCTCATCAACGGTTGTCCGCCCTAATCGGCACTCGAATACGGGAGTTGCGCCCCTAACGTTGCTGCGGAGTCGTGCCGGGAACCGCTTTCGAGACAAGGATTGCCCACCCTGCTGGATTAGATCCGCTTGCGTCTGTCGATCCTCGGAGCAGCAATGTATGGTTAGTTTGCTATGAATGCAAGGGGGGATCATGGCTCGCGGCGTTATCGAACGTCCGACCGAGTTCCGGGCGATCTTCGACTTCCTGCGGTCCGCGAGTTCGCGACCGGCCGGGGTCGTCATCGAGGGCGAGGCCGGTGTCGGCAAGACGACGCTGTGGCTCACATGCGTGGCGGAGGCTTTGAAACAGGGATTCCGGGTGCTCTCGGCGCGGGGAGCGCAGGCAGAAGCCGCGTTCGCGTACGCCGCTGTGGCCGACCTTCTCTCCGATGTAGAACCCTCCGTCCTGGCCGATCTTCCCGAGTTGCAGCGCCTGGCCGTCGACCGGGTACTGCTACGCGCCGACGGCGATGGCCCCCCTACGGATCAGGGTGTCGCGGCGGCGGCGCTCGGCTCGGTCGTCAACCTGCTCGCGGCTCGGTCACCCGTGCTGGTCGCTATCGATGACGTGCAGTGGCTGGACCCGTCGAGTCATGCCGTCGTGGCGTCCGCGGCTCGGCAAATCACAGGTCGTGTTGGGATATTGGTCACCGAACGCCGCGAACACGAGAAAGTCAGTGCGGCGGAGCGGTTGCAGCTTGCCTCGCCCGAGGAAGTTGGGCGGATAGGCCTCGGCCCATTGAGCCTGGGAGCCCTACACGCGCTGATCTCCGCGCGACTCAGCCGGTCATTGCCTCGGCCGACGTTGGTCCGTATCGGCGAAATCTCCGGCGGTAATCCCTTTTACGCACTCGAACTCGCTCACGCGATCGAGGCCGGTGGTTCGGATTCGATGCTACCTGCCACGCTTGCCGAGTTGATGCGCCAGCGGATCGGCCGACTGGAAAGAGAGACAAGAGTCCTGCTGCTCGCGGCGGCATGCGCGGCCGCGCCGACCATCGACCTGCTCGCCCGCGTCACCGGCAGCAGTCCCGAGCGCATTTGCGAGCTACTCGATGAAGCGAAGCGCAAGGGCATTGCTGCCATCGACGGCGACGACGTGCGGTTCACACACCCGCTTCTGGCGCGCAGCGTCTACGCCGACGCAACGCCGAGAGAGCGACGGGCGATGCACCGAAAACTCGCAGAGGCGGTGGAATTCCCGGAGTCGCGAGCCAGGCACATGGCGTTGGCCGCGTCGAGCTCCGACCCGACCACACTCGCGGCGCTGGATAGCGCCTCTCAAGCCGCGCGTGACCGCGGCGCGCCGGCTGCGGCCGCCGACTTGCTCGAACTGGCGATCGGCCTCGGCGGTGACACTCCAGCAAGACGGCTCCGCGCCGCGGGGCACCATCTGCACGCAGGTGACCTCGGACATGCACACGCGCTGCTTGACGGTATGACGCAACGTATACCACCGGGTTTGGAATGCGCGATGGCGCAGAACCTATTGGCGATCATCCGGATTCACAACAACGACTTTGGGCAAGCGGTGAAATTGCTGGAGCAGGCGCTCGAGAACGCACAAGGGAACCGCGAAGTTCGCGTCGGCACACTACTTCAGCTGGCATACGCACGGCTGAACACCTGCGACTTCGGAGCGGCATTACAGGAGGCCGAGCGTGCGGTCGTATATGCCGAGGACGTTGGCAATCCCGATCTCGAGAGCCAAGCCTTGTCCTTTCGCGCGGCCGTTGCATGTATATGCGGCCACGGTATCGACGAGGCGAGCCTGCGCCACGCGTTGGCGTTGGAAGATCCGAACAGTTACGCGCCGATAGCGTTTCGCGCCAGCACGATCAAAGCAATGCTGCTGGCTTGGGGAGGACATGTCGACGAGGCCTCCGAGCAGATGGCGCAGGTCCATCACCGATGCGTGGAGCGTGGCTCGGAAATCGCCATCATCTTCGTCGATGTGCTCACTGCGCTCATTGAAATCTGGCGGGGGAATTACCAGGAGGCGGCACGCGTCGCTGACGAAACGATGGAGCGGGCAGACCAACTCGGGGGCGACCACATGCGTGTGCTGGCCCTGACCGTACAGTCGGCGGTCGCCGCTTATCGGGGCCGGGAAGCCGAGACCCGCGACAGTGCAGCCGCGGCAATTGGGGTTTCGCATCGGTCTGGATCACCACGCCTGGCGGAGTGGGCGATGATCAGCCTCGGCTTCCTAGAGGTTTCGCTCGGTCGCCACGAGCAGGCCTTGCAGATCTTGCAGCCGCTCATCGCGCGATCGGACTTGGTGCCGGGTACGGAAATCATGACCGCCGGTTACATTCCCGATGCCGTCGAGGCAATGATCGCGCTCGGCCGTGCCGCCGACGCCGAGCCGATGATCGAGGCGCTGGAAACGAACGGCCGGATGGTGGATCGGCCGTGGATGTTGGCGGTCGGAGCGCGGTGCCGCAGCCTTCTGTTGGCCGCCCGCGGCGACGTCACAGCAGCCGTACAGAGTGCCGAACAGGCGCTGGTTCACCATGACCGGCTGCCGATGCCGTTCGAACGAGCCCGCACATTACTGGTGCTCGGCCGGTTGCGGCGTCGGAACCGTCAGAAGGAATCCGCGCGGGCGGCATTGACCGAGGCAATCACTGTATTCGACGTGTTAGGTGCTTCGCTGTGGGCGGAGCGAGGGCGTGCTGAACTAGACCGCATCAATGCGTCGCCCAACAAACAGCTGGGATTGACGCCGTCTGAACATCGGGTCGCATCGCTTGCGGCTTCCGGTTTGACGACTCGCGAAATCGCGGACGAATTATTCATCAGCCCGAAGACCGTCGAGACCAACTTCGCGCGCATCTACCGAAAGCTCGGCATCAAGTCTCGAGCGGAGCTCGGCCGACTAATCGGTCACGCCTCCAGGAGGGCATCATAGCGCCCCGGCCGAGGGCTCGTAACTACGCAACGTCCACATCGCTCTCATCACCGGTTGAAGCGGCCCAACCGACCACTGCCGGCTGTCCGAATCCATCGGATTGCCTGTCGCCCATAGCAGCGTCCTCTGGGGCTTTATGACCACAACCGCCACGTCCTTGCCTGCTGCGCGCCCACCCCCGAACCGATTTCGGCTGCACCGGTTGTTGGCCGACCGTAGGATATGGCCGGAATTCTCAATCGACGGGGGCCTTGATGGGATTGTCACTGAGGGCGGGCGTAGTAGCCACCGCGGCCGTTGCGCTCGGCATCGGCTTGGCCGGCTGCGGATCGGAGACGGGGACGGAGACGGCGACATCGTCACCGGAGACCACAATCGCACCGACCGCCACGACCACCCAGGCCGCACCCGACAAGACGATCGCCGAATATATCGAAGACAACAACATCGTTGAAACACCCGTTCGTCGCGGCGATCCCGGCTCACCCGCGATCGACTTACCCGTCCCGGCCGGCTGGCGTGACGCGAGCAACCGCGCGCCTGAGGGCGCCTACACTGCAATGGATTACGCGGACCCACCCACGAAGGCCGACTCAGCGACGATCATCGTGTATGTCTCCAAGCTGTCCGGAAACGTCGACGGAGCCAAGATCCTCGAGTACGCCCCGGCCGAGATCCAGAAGCTGCCCGGATACGAAGGCCCGGTGGTCGGCGGCCCGACCAAGCTGGGTGGGTTCGATGCGACCCAGATCGGCGGCGCTTACACCAAGAACGGTGTCAAGCGGGCCATCGGTCAGATGACCGCGGTGATCCCCGGCCAGGACGGCCTGTACGTCCTGCAGCTCAACGCCGAGAGCCCCGGAACGCAGGATCAGGTGCAAGCGCTTGCGGTTGCGACAGGTGTCATCGCCAGTCAGGCGAAGATCACCCTTTGAATTGTGACGCCGTGGCCGAGGACGCGGCGCCCAATCCCTTCGACAGATCGACGCACGTTGCGGAGCTAAGAACGCCGGGGCCAGGACTGGCACAGCCGCAGGTACCAACTCGGGACAGATTCTGCGTAGCCCTTCTACTTTGCTAAACTGAGACGCACATTGTTATTTGAGCACTTCACACCCAATTTCATCGAGTCGCTTCAGTTGCCGGACGGCTAGTTGCACGGCGCATGGCGGCAGGCTCATGAACGCAGCTTTCGAGCGCGCGGGCGCTGGAGACTGCAAATCATAGGGAAACACCTGATTCCCTCGGCGCCGTGCATTTGAGATGCTCACTACCTGACGTCCACATTCCTGGGGGAAAAATGACTACTGCTTCCGCCGTTGGCACAAAGATCCGCATTGCCACTGCCGCCTCTGCAATCGCCGCCGCGGCAACCATTGCTCCTGCAGCGGTCGCGCACGCGAGTCCGGCGGCACCCCTGGCTGAGGCCGGGTTTGGTTCCGCTCTCGGCGTGGTCGATGTCACGCCATGTGACCCGAACGTTCAGGTCTGCGCCGCCGGAGTCGGTGACTCGAGCGCCACCGTTTTCCAGAGTCCCTTCTTCTGGTTCGGCCCAGCCAACCCAAATTTCCAGCCGCTCATCGGCATCGTCTTCCCCAACATCTTCGGGCTCAACTTCGAACTTTGCCTTCTGGGCGGCGCGATTCATCTCTCGCCGTACAGCGGCGGATTCATTGGTCTCGGCGCGGGCTGCTAGTTTCAGGCGACAACCCCTGATCGGTTGGCTGGTGTAATCCTCGAGCTCGTCTTGTCGTCAGGCTCGCGCTTGGTGCAGACCCCAGGACGGAAAACCCACTGAGTGCCTAATTTTTCGCGACGCCCGTTCCGAAGGACGCCAGGCGATGACCAGTCGGCAACAGCCGATGACGACGGAGGTTTGCTGCGTCGGCTACGGCATTTCCTGAGCCGGCGCGAGGGAAAGCTTGTTGGCATCTTTTTGCTGTTGTTCGTCCTAGGGCTCGGATGCTGGCTGGGCATTCGCGCCCTTGAAGCCAAGTCAGGCCTCGAGCAGGCCCGCAGCAGTGCTCTGCGGGCGAAAGACGCACTGCTGCAGGGAGATACCGGGAAAGCCTCCAAGTGGGCCGCCGAAGCGCAGTCTCATGCGCAGAAGGCACGTGATGCGACTCACTCGCTGCCATGGAACATCGCGGCGGTTCTCCCTTGGCTGGGCAGCCCCTTCAAAACCGGTCAGCAGATCTCCGACGTCGTTCTAGGCTTGACAGCCGATGTCTTGCAGCCGGCGGCGGAAGTCAGCGTGGCGATGTCACCGGACCAGCTACTCGTCGACGGCCGCGTGGACGTGCAACTGCTCCGCCGCGAGGAACCTGAACTGAGCAAGATTTCCCTCGATGCCGCCCGACTTGACGCCGATGCCGAGGCAATTTCGGATCCCCGGTATGTTTCCCTGCTCGGCGAAGCTCGCTCGCAACTTCAGGAGCAGACTTCCGAGATTGCAGAGGTGCTGGAGAATTCGGCTCTTGCCGCACGTCTTGCCCCCACGATGATGGGTGCCGATGGCCCGCGCACATACTTCATGGGATTCCAAACCAACGCTGAAGCGCGGGGCACCGGGGGACTGCTCGGCGGATTTGGAATCCTAAAATTCGACAACGGAACTCCGACCGTCGATACCTTGGCGCCGAACACAGAATTCTTTGGTCAAGACTTCAGTCCCATTGATCTCGGGTCAGAATTCAATGAACTGTACGGACAGGCCAACCCCACCACTGACGTTCGTAACAGCAACTTGAGTCCCCACTTTCCGTATGCGGCGCAAATCTGGAAGTCGATGTGGGCGCAGCGAACGGGACTGCAGGTCGACGGAGTCATCGCCATCGACCCGGTCGCTCTCAGCTATATCCTCGGTGCGGTCGGATCCGTGACAATGCCCGATGGTGAGGCCGTTACACAGGACAACGTAGTGGAGTTGACTGAGTCGACGGCCTATGTCCGGTATCCGACGGACCAAACCGCGCGCAAGAATTATCTACAGGACATCGCCAAGGAAGTCGTCAGAAAGATTACCGGACCGGTGGAATCACCACGAAAGCTGCTCGACGCCCTGGGCAAGGCGGTCAGCGAACGCCGAATCGCGATCTGGAGTTCGTCGCCGAGCGACCAGATTGTTCTTGAGGAGACGCCGCTCGCCCATGTGGTTCCTGATGATGCTGCACCGTATGCAGCGGTCGTTATCAACAATCTCGGCGGGAACAAGCTCGATTATTACCTCAAGTCAGCAATCGAGTACGCAGCCGACGGCTGCGATGGTGAAAAGAGGATGTCGACCGTCACTCTCCGGTTGACCAACACACTGAAGGATGCGGCGTCTTTACCGGATTACGTTGCGGCTCCAAGCGGCCTACCCCCAGCGATCAAGAGCACGGTGCCGAACGGCGCCATGGTGTCCTCAATTCGCCTTCTCGCGACGAGAGGTGCGACGTTGGTGAGCGCACTCGCCGACGGTCAACGGGTGCCAGTCTTCCCCGGCACAGAACGCGGTCACCCAAGCTTTGAAATACAGGTTGCGGTACCGCCGGGCGAATCGGGCGAGGTGAGTTTTCACCTGTCCGAACCAACTTCCGCAGGCGTACCGCGCGTTCCAGTTCAGCCATTGGTCGATGCCGCCGCTCCCGAGCTATCGGTTCCTGAATGCACAGAGTGAGTCTGCGCCGCGAGGACACGACTAGCAATGATGACACTGCGTTCTTGTTCGCGATAAGCAAGCCGCCTCGCTGCGCAAGCAATCTGCCACGCGAGTATTTCTCACGCCGACAGAATGAGCGGAGCCGAGATCGCGACCGACACACTCCCGAAGCCGAGCCCGCTGGGAGGGCGCGTTCTGAATCAACCGAGACCAGAGGATGTCAACCCCATAGTGGCGGCGCGGAATGATCGGGCCGACCTTCGGCATCGTACATTCGCGATGGCTCTCGGTTCCGAAGCGGTGCCGGAATCACGACGGTAAACTCTCGCAGAATCGCGACGTTGTGCGACGACGGTCACCAGGGGGATATCAGCGATGAAGGATCGGCGTTGACTATTCAGGAGTACGTGCGAATGCTGCGCACGCGGTGGATCATCGTCTGCTCGACGATAGTCGTCGCTGTTGCAGGGGCCGCCGTTTATTCCTTCCTCACGACTCCGCTCTACGAGGCGTCGACAAGGCTGTTCGTATCCACGATGTCCACCACGTCGGTATCCGACGTTTATCAGGGCAATCTCTTCTCCCAGCAGCGCGTGGCCTCATATACCGAGCTACTAATGGGCGAGACTGTGGCTCGACGCACCATCGATAAGCTCGGCCTCGATATGAGCATTGGAGATCTGCAGAAAAACGTCAAGGCGAGCGCGAAAACCGATACGGTCCTGATAAATGTCGCGGTCCGTGACGAGTCACCTGTCCGGGCGCGGGACATTGCCGACGCATTATCCGACGAGTTCGTCGTCATGGTGCGTGAGTTGGAAACCGCGGAGGACGGCACCGCTCCGAATGCTCGGGTAGTCGTGGAGCAACGCGCGTCGATTCCCGATGGGCCGGTAGTTCCGAACACGACTCGAAACCTTCTCATAGGCCTTGCCTTCGGCGTGGTGGTGGGACTCGGTCTTGCGTTTCTCCGTGACCGGCTCGATAACACCGTCAAAGACCGCGAGACACTTTGCGAGATCACAGGTGTCGGTCTGGTCGGCAGCATCCCGCTCGATAAGGAACGCCGGAAATCACCGGCGATATCCTTCGACAGCGACCACTCGGCAATTTCTGAAGCATTTCGCAAGCTTCGGACCAACTTGCAGTTCCTCGCGGTCGATAATCCTCCACGCGTAATCGTCGTAACCAGTTCGGTGCCGGGCGAAGGCAAATCCACCACTGCGATCAACATTGCGCTGGCGTTGGCTGAAGGCGAACACAACGTGGTACTGGTTGATAGCGATTTGCGGCGACCAAGGCTTGACCACTACCTCGGTTTGGTAGGAAGAGTTGGATTCAGCACAGTGCTGGCTGGTCGGGCGTCGCTTGACGACGTGCTACAGACAACCCGGTTTCCGAGACTCACCGTCCTCACCTCGGGAGCAGTCCCGCCGAACCCGAGCGAGCTGCTCGGGTCGATGGCAGCCCAGAAAGTGATGGGCGAACTGCGTTCCCGGTTCGACTATGTAGTCGTGGATTCGTGCCCACTGCTCGCAGTCACAGATGCCGCGATCCTGGCGGCCGATGCTGACGGCGTGCTCCTCGTGGCACGATTCGGTCAGACGAAACGTGAGCAAGTTGCACACGCGGTGAGAAATCTCGAAGATGTGGGCGCTCCGCTACTCGGGGCGATATTCACTATGACGCCCTCACGTGGAAATGACTCGTACAGCTACAGCTACTACGGCGATCGCACTGCGGCGTCGGGTACTCCAGAGGCCAACACCGCCTGAGCACGGACGTTGTGCACCCGACGAACCGGCAGAACGCGAAAGCTCGGCATCAATGAGGCTGTGGTTTCCGGACTCGAGGTTGTCGGCCTCGCCGCCGCCGGCTGCCGTGCCATCGGGCAGTTCACACACGTGGTGGTTACCGCAGCGGTCGAGCTCTATCCTAGACCGGCTTGCCGACACGGACCCCTTCTCGCAGAGTCAAGTACCACGTTCATGCCAACGCACGGCGAGGCGGTTACCGACCCGCAGACCAGACCGAATCCACTTGGCGTACAGCCGCCATGAGCTGTCACCGTCGTGGATGGGGGTCCGCGGAATCGCGTACCGCCCGATGGCAGGTGATGGCGCAATCGCACAGGAGTAGTCGTAACCGGCCGCCTGCACCGCCGCCACCACACGAGTGTCCAAGTTTCCATAGGGATAGCAGAAACCACGAATCTGGTGTTGTCCTATCAGTTCTTGCAGGAACATCCGACTCTGCACGACCTCTGCGTTAAGCACCGCGTCGTCGACTTCGGGTAGGGACACATGCCTCAGCCCGTGAGATCCGATTTCCATTCCGACTTGGGTCATCTCGCGCAGTTCGTTGGCCGTCAGGAGCTCTTTACGGGGGCGGGACGGGTCCCACTCATTGTGGCCACCCAACCGGCCCGGTAACGCGAAGACGGTCGCGGTGAACCCGTATCGCTGGAGCACTGGCATCGCGTAGCCGACGAAGTCTTGGTAACCGTCGTCGAATGTCAGCCCGACTAGCCCGTGCCCTCTTCGCTCGACCCGAGCGTCCAACAACTCTCCCATAGACACACCGCGCAGTCTGTTTCCGCGCAACCAGCGCATCTGCCGCTCGAACCGGTGCGGGCTCACCGTCGCCTTGAAGGGATCCTCCCGGCAGGGCGCGATCGAGTGATACATCCACACCATCGGGACGCCGCGACACTTGCCATTCGAGAATCGCAAGGCGTCAGAGGCCGGCGTTCGTGCATGCCCAGCAGGTCGGCGGCAGCCCTCCAAATCGATCACCAGCTCACGTCGAAAGGCGGAGTCTGCGATAGCCGCCGGGTTGTCCAGAACGGATCGTACCCTCTGACGACGTACCCCGAGCTCATATTTTTTCGAGAACCGGGAGAAATTCCGCCCCCGAACGCACCGGCGTCCGGTTTGCCAGCGTCAGATTTTCATGGCTCATACACTGCGTACGGGAAGTGAGGAACGAGATTGAGTGAGGACGCGAAGCCCAGCGCCGCCGGGGTGCCCGCACCCTCGATCAGCGTCGTCGTACCCACGATCGGCCGTCCTGAGCTCCTCAGGGCATTGCGAAGTGTTCGTGCTCAGCGCACCGCAGCGCGTGTCGAACTGATCGTGGTGAATGACGGTGAGTTCCGAACCGCCTTGCCTGCCGTGGCCGCCGGCCTGGCAGATCGTGTCATTCGTACCGCAGGCCGCGTCGGCGGCTCGCGTGCGCGGAATCTCGGCATCTCGGCGGCATCCGGCGATCTGGTAGCGCTCCTCGACGACGATGACGAATGGTTGCCGCACAAGTGCGAGTCGCAACTTGCGCTACTTCAACGATCGCCGGCCCCGGAACGCACTGTGGTCGCGGGTCGACAGCTTTATGTCAGTCCCCGTGGCACGGTTTCCCGGCCCGGCCCTGACCG
The DNA here is from genome assembly GCF_039871645.1 of Mycobacterium sp. B14F4. Lineage (NCBI taxonomy): Bacteria > Bacillati > Actinomycetota > Actinomycetes > Mycobacteriales > Mycobacteriaceae > Mycobacterium > Mycobacterium sp. B14F4. The sequence goes on from NZ_JBDPMF010000009.1 coordinate 91,374, forward strand.
ACTGATCGCCGACGGTGAGTCCGTGGAGAATTATCTGTTCCGACGCCGCCCCCCCAACGGAGGACGCCCGAGCATCTATACGTCTGCGATACTCTGCCCGCGTGAGCTGGCGACCACCGTTCCATGGGATGAATCACTTGCTCGACACCAGGATTGGGATTGGCTGGTCCGATTGGGACGGCGTGGGACGACCTTCGTCCAAACACCTGAACCCATTGTGCGGATTCATGTTGGCTCGGCATCGTCGATATCTGCAAACGCCGACTGGCAGACCTCACTGGATTGGGCAAATCGGGAGCTCCGTAGCGATCCGGCGGTCTACGCCGACTTCGTTGTGGCGCAGTCATTGCGCTACGCGTTCGCAGCCCGTTCGTTGATTGGGGTTAGAACCGTGCTCGCCGCGTTGCGGAACGCGAAATGTCTGCCGTCTGCCGGGCCAGTCATCATCGGCCTTGCCGGGGTCCTGCCTCGGCGCACCATCGAACAGGTGATCGTGACAACCGGAGGCGTCCGATAGAGTTCGAGCCAGCATTCAACCGCTACTCGCCAGCGGCACTGCTTATCAGCCGTTTCCAGTCGCGAACGACGTGCTGCGACAACAATTCCCGTCGGCCGGCAGCTTCGACGAAGTCCTCCTCTGTTATCGGGTTGACCTCGAGCGACAGGATGGCGCTGGCGAACGAGTGTGGCTCCGGTCGGGCCAGCACACCAGGAACAAGTCGCGGTACCACCTCCGCCATCACCCCTTGGTTTGCCGCGATGACCGGCTTCTTGAAATCCGCGGCCTCATACATCACCAACCCGTAAGTCTCGCTGTGCGACGTATGTACCAGGATTTGTGCTCGAGCAAAGTGTTCGGCAGGATTCTGGACATAGCCGTGGAAGCGCACACGATCGGCGATTCCGAGTTCGAGCGCAAGCTGGATCAAGTTGTTGCGTTCCGGGCCGTCGCCGACAATATCTAGCGAATAGTTTTCGGGGAGAAGCGCAAGTGTTCGGAGTGCGAGGGATTGATTTTTCACTTTCGATAACGAACCCACCGCCAAAAGTGTCCCAGGGATTACTTCGAGAGATTGATCCGATTCGAACTTCCGAACGATGTTCGGTATCACTTCGATCGTACCTCTGAAGCCAGCGTCATACATGTCCCTGCGTAGCGACTCGCTCACGGCGACCGTTGCGCGGGCACGGCCGTAGAGCGGTCGAGCAATGGCACGCAGAAGTGCGAGGCGCTTATTGATTGTGACTTGATGCCTGTCTAGTGAATGCTCCCACACGATAGTATTCTTCCGTGACCGCTTCGGTAAAGCGAATAACATAGGTATTGCGGCCCAAGCGCCGCTCAGTATGATAACGCTGCCGTACAGGTCATTCCGATGCCTGATCGCACGCCATATTGTAAGTATTCGTTTCCACCTGACGACTTTGCTTCCCCACGATTCGACTACCACCGAGGGATTCTGAATAATGGTGGAGGTTTCATCGGCGAGAACAATGACCTTAACATCGTACGTTGACGCGACTTCTTCAATCAGCGAAAGAGTGACTGACTCCAGACCCGTGACCGGGCAGAGTCTCGACACAACAATGCTTAGGCGAATCCGCGGACAGCAAACGTTCGCGTCCCGAACCGCCTCGTCTTTCTCGTCTGCCCCCATTGACTGACACTCCTCATTTAAAAGGTATTGGTGTAGCTGCGGCCTGGAGATAATCGATGCGCACCCGCCAGGTCAACTGTTATGCGGACTATTTGACCCACAACGGTCCCCACAATTGCCCCAACCACACCAAAGTAAACCGTCCCGAGCGTGACGCCGGGCAGCATCAATACGAAGCTTGCAGCCGTGGACCTGGTGACGATGTCAAGTCGGCCGAAAGCCGCAATAACCGCGTTCTCTAGCACCCCCCAAAACAAATCTAAAGCAATCACCAGTGCTGTGAGGACCACCAGGGCTTCAGGGACAGCGATCTGGCCATCGCTCAGCCAGCGCATCAGATGAGGGGCTGCCGGCAGAAACAGCGCGCAGAAGAAGATCCCGAATAAGCAAGTAGCGCCGAGTGCGGCGCGACCACGTTTGGCGATTCTGTCTTCGCCCCCCCGAGGCACCCAGCCCTGCAACACAAGCACCACTGGGTTGAGGCCGGCACAAATCAATTGCCGGACCTTATCCGCCAGCGCGTACACAGGTTGCGCCGTCGGCGCGATGACGGAAACGATCGCCATGGGGGTGCCTAGAAAGACAAAAGTTCCGACCATCGATGCGACACCGTGTCGGTGTGAGTTCAGAACTTCGAGCAGCTTGCCGCCCCGCAATCGCTCGGCGCCTGCCCTAGCCGTTGAGTGGTACACCCACGCTGTCGCGAGAAGGAACGCCAGTACCATTCCGCAGGAGGTGCACGCGAGCCCGACGATTGCGCTGTACCCCAAATGCATCAGGACAATGCCGGTCGCAGTAGCGCCCACCCTCGGTAACGTTTCCAATAGCAACCACATATAGGGTTTGGCCAAACCGGCGAAGTACCAGCTACTCGTGAGCGCGACTATCGTAGCCGAAATCGCCCCCGCGACAGCGAAAGCTGCTTGGTGACGAGCAAGCGCAGCCGCAGCGATTGCGGCACTTGTCGCGCCGGGAATCAACAAGACGAGCCTTACCCGAACGGAATCGGAATATTCCCTGCGCTGGACACTCACGTCGCCTCGCGCAATTATCGCCGGCCCAGAAAGCGGCCAGCCGTAACCGACAACGACACAGGTGATCGAGCCAACCGCCTGGCCTAAGGCGATTGCGCCCCAGGCGGCCGGACCGCTCGCGGCAACCATCGCCGGGGTCGCCGCAAGCGAAGCAACCGCTAAGAGAGCCGTCGAGAGGCCGAAGCCAGCGAGCCTACCGGCGACGGACCTCACGCCGGATCTGTGCCAGGCACTTCTCCCCCAAACACCCGACTGCTCCTCCCCAGTGTTTCAGCAAGCTCGGATTCAGCTGCTTCGTCTTGATATCCGGGACACTCAGCGGACCCACCGTAACGTCGATCCGCCTCGATGATGCTGGAAGAGACCTTTTGCAGCCTCGTCATACCTTACAACTCTGAAGCCGAGCGGCCCATATTCCGGGGAGTTCGCCATCTCCTCGAGCAGCAAACCCCGGAACGCGAGGCGACCGGGTTGACGCGGGGAGGTGACGACAACGAGTGGCAGGTTGTAGGACCAACGGCCTTGGGTTCGAGCGATACACAAGCTGAAATCAAAGCAAAGAAGATCCAAGTTCCGGCATCGATGCTCAGGGGGTTCCATACGGCCTCCGTCATGGCAGCCGTCGCGAAGCAGACGGATACCACGGCCCCACTCGCCAGTGAGTTCTGCTCGATGATTGCGACAAGAGTTATCCGGTAAATGGCAAGCGCCAACAATACAAGTCCGATCACTCCGCCCGAAAAGTATAGTAAAAGGTATTCGCTATGGGGATAGAGAGTAAAATCCTTTCCGAAATATCCAGAACGTGCAAGGATATTCCATGAATCCAAGCCGCGGCCCGTCAACGGATAGTCAGACGCTGCCGCACGGCCAAGCGCCCAAATTCGTCCACGGTCGCTAAAAGCTCTGTCTTCGGAGCGGAAAACGAGCAGCATCCCGATGATCATCGGGAACACAGCGCAGCAGACCGCAGCGACATTGGCAACGGATCTCGATACGCTTCTCGGGCGCACCAACCACTCGACTGCGACGAGGCCTAAGGCAGCTGCTAACGCCAAGAATGAGGTGCGGGAGTATGTCGCATAGATTGTCGCTATCAAGAAGGCCATTATTATTGCTGTGCGTCCGGAGAAGGGTACCCTCATCACGTAAAGAACTGCGCACATTGCGGCTGCAAAGCCGAGCGAATTTTCCGATGGAAATGGACCATGCAACAGCGCGCCCATATCATTGCACTTGAACTTCCCACATGCGACAAAGCCATCCGGAGAGAATGGCAGCACGACGATAATCGCTGCTATCGTGATAAGAGCTGCTGAATAGAACTGCAGGGGTGCGATTGGGCGGTAACGCTGAGTAGTCAGGAAAAGAAACAGGGCCACTCCCGACGCAGCTCGATACAGGGCTTGATTTGATGGCTCGTCGGCCATGTTCCAAAGATCGACTGCATACAACCAGGCCCACAACAAGAGAATGAAACCGGCTGGGGTCCGGTTGCGGGTTATGGGCACACGTACACCGTGAGCGCGATTACTACGTAACCGCGCGTCCGATAATTCTGCGAACAGCAGAATAGCCACGAAGGCCGCAACGACCCCCATCTGCAACAGTGCCCGATTCTCCACGAATGTGGCCTCGGTGAGCATTCCACCGGTCACGAGTCCTTGCGCGGACGCGGCCTGCAGCCGTCGACCCTCACGCCACGCCTCAGCGATACTGTGCCGCGACGCGACAACACCAGCCAACGCCAAAATCGCCAAGAGGATCGCAGCCAGTTGAACCTTACCCCCCATGAGCCCCGATGCTAGCGAAACAAGGCGACGATAAGCAGGCAGAGAATTGGCAAATATCGAGGTAGATTTGCACGGGTGCTCAACCTAAACCGCCTCGTTGCGTTAGCTGCGTTGACAGCTGCGCTGCTCGAGCGATGGGCAGCAGTCCAGCCGGTGTTGTGGTTCTTCGCCGCCGCACTCGTACCTAGTCTCGTCATGGCCGGGCACAGGCTTGGCAGCGTTCATGTCGCCACGCCACTGGCCCTTTTCTGCCTACTCGTGCCGGTCTCCCTCGCCTGGAATGACGACCCGGGCTATTCGTACCGCGCGGTTCTGACCTTCTGCGCGTTCCTGGTGATTGCACTCTGGCTTGTGGTGTGGGAAACGCCCTCGAGCGCACTCGCCCTATTGGCTGCTGCGGCGGCGGTGACCGCGCTTGCCAGCATCCTGACGGCCGTCGTAGCTCCCGATCTCGTCCGGATCCAGATCGACAACCCCGGCGCCTTCCGGGGTATCTTCACCCACAAGAACTGGCTGGCCCTGGCGATGGGCTACATGCTTTTGGCCGCGATGTATCTAGCAGCGCGACGCGCGCTTGTTCGCTGGGCAATTATGGCTGCCGCAATCCTCATTTTGATCTTTGCAAAGTCGACGGGCGCCTATCTCGCGATAGCAATCACGCTGGTTGTCCTCAGCGCTAGGGCTTGGCTGCGCCGCCTCCCCCCGGTTCGCCAGCGGATTATCGAAGTGATCGCAACCGTTTCGGCCGCTGTCCTGATATACGTCGGGTTCCAGTGGGTATATCGCTTGGCTGTCGACTTCGGTAAAGGCAACAGCATTGACCGGCGATTCCAACTGTGGAATGTCGCATTGAGTTACGCTTACGAGCGTCCATTGCTTGGCTGGGGCTGGCAGGGGACCTGGAACTACTCGAGGGGAGTTACGGGGGATATCTCCCGCGATATGGGTGGCTTCGAGGGCACAAGCGCGCATAACGGGTTCGTAGATGTCTTTCTGCAAGTCGGCCTGATCGGGTCTGCGCTCCTCGCGATTCTTCTGGTACAAGTAATTTGGCCGCGGGTGACTGACCCGTCACTGCGAGGATGGTCGGCATTAGCGCTTTTCTCGGCGATATTCACGATTTCCGATTCGTTCCTTGCCGGCCACGTCCCAATCCTTGTGATCGTGACCGGCTACCTATTCGGTCGGAATCCACACCTTTGGCGGCGGTCGCAGGAAACCGAAGTCTGCGGAGCGGTCCGAGCTGGGCATCAGGTCGTTAGGGCATCGGGTCCTAGACACGCGCAGGCCGGGCAAGCCGATCGCATGCGTAATAGAACCAAGGCGTCAACCACACCGGTTTCGGATCCGGCGTCCCAGCGCTGAGCACGTCCACGACTTTGAATCCCGCAGCCGACAATTGCGGCTCCAGCGTCCGCGGGGTTGATGTATATGTCCACAAACCGCCGTGAACAGGGTCCCGAACGTAGCCCTCGCCCGCCCCGTACGCGCCCGTGCGAATTGTTCTCGTAGCAGTTTGCAGCGTCCGCAGCCCGGCACGACCCAACCGCAGGACGCCACGAAGCGGACTGACGCCACGAAGCATAGGCAGGACGGCTAGTCGGCGTGCATTGTGCGACGAGAAGATGAACTTGCCTTCATCGGCGAGTACCCGAGCGACCTCCGAGAAGCAGCGTGACCGCCCCTCGGAACCCAGCATGTCGACACCGTTGAACGAGAAGATCACCGCGTCGAAGGAGCCGTCGGCGAACACCGACAGCTTGGATGCATCGCACAGCTCGAAGCGTTCACTCGGATACCTAGCGCGACAGGCACGAACCATCTCCTCCGAGTAGTCGATGCCCACGTAGTCCCGGGACAACTCGGCAAGGTAAGCCGTTGTCCGACCTCCGCCCACGCCGATATCGAGAACCGAAATGTTTGGTTTAAGGTGCTTGTCGAAAAGCTTACGTTCTACCGGCTCTAGTTGCGTTGCTTCGGCGTAATACTTCACGACGCTCGGGTTTCGGTACCGAAACAAATTATCGTCTTCAGTGATTTTGCGGTGAGCGATCACGCACCCCCCTTGGATCCCGGAAACCGTCGCGTCTGAGACTACTCCTGCCGCCGAACCGGCGTTGTTGAGTGTGGTGCGATTCTCGCACACTCACGCTGGTGTGCTGCCGACCAGAGCGGGCGACATCACCGTATGTTCGCAGCTTCAGTCCACCCCACCACCTCTACGCAATCCGACATGCTCAACGCCGCGCCTTCAGCACGCCGCACCCACGCCGCTGATCGCTTCATTTGCTGCGCCGAAGACACCTAGCAACGACCAGACCGCAAGTGTGGACAGCCGTACAACGTTCGCTAGACTTGCGCGAAGCAAACACGCCTCGTGTTAACTGTACGGCAGAACCGCACACGCCCTACTAATTTGAGATGGCAGCTTTGATCGAGTACACAGTTGTGCATCCTGCCGAACTAAGTGAATCCGAGTTGAGAAGATGGCGCGAAATTCAGCGTGACGCGCCGATGCTCGGGAGCCCATTTCTATCGCCTGAGTTCACCCTTGCAGTCGGCGCAATTCAGCCGCGCTCGAGAGTCGCAGTGCTTCGAGACGGGGCGGAGGTCGTTGGTTTCTTCCCGTTCGAACGACGCAGCCTGGGATACGGCGTGCCGATAGGTGCTTGGTATTCGGATTGCCAGGGCATAGTTCATTCGGCAGGTCTGGAGTTCGACGCGCGACAGCTATTGCGAGCATGTGGCCTTGCCGTGTGGGAATTCAATCACCTGGTTGAAGGCCAGACGCACTTCGAGCCGTACAAGATCACAAATGCTGCGTCACCGATCATGGACCTGTCCGCTGGATTCCAGCCACTATTGGCGACGCTGCGCAAGAACAGTAACTCGAAATTCAAGGATGTCCTTCGCCTACACCGAAAGCTCGAGCGGGAAGTAGGGCCGCTGCGGTTCGTATATCAGTCGCAAGATCATGCCGCATTGCGGACGGTGATGGCGTGGAAGTCGGCCCAATATCTCCGGACGGGCACAGCAGATAAATTCGCTCGACGTTGGTTCGTTGATCTCTTCGACCAACTCTTCGCGACTACTTCCGAAAGCTTCTCGGGCGTCTTATCAATGCTCTACGCCGGCGATGAGCCGGTGGCAGGCCACTTTGGGTTGCGGTCGGATCGTGTAATGGCCTATTGGTTTCCCGCGTTTGATCGGCGGTACGGGCCGTACTCGCCGGGACTGATCCTCAACCTCTTTGTGGCAGAAGCGGCTGCCGGCAGCGGGATCGGGCACGTAGATCTGGGGGCTGGGCCAGAGGAGTACAAGCGATGGTTCCGCACCGGCGAGCTAACTCTGTCCCAGGGCCGGGTGGCGCGGCGATCCCCTGGTGCTGCACTGTATTCGATTAGGCGTGCATCTTCGGCAACGGCGCGTCAAGCAGTGACCAGCCATCCATCGTTACTCCGGACCGTCAAACGTGCACGCTCCAGCTACTTTCGCATGAGTGCGGCGATACGTGGACGGCAAGTCGGCGGGTCCCGCCGGGGTGCCGACCAAATGATCAAGAGGTAGAGGGGATACGGTACATATGTCGCAGCCCAGACGGGCGATTCGCCAACTCGCTCGCCGCTCCGAAACGATCCAAGATATATACGAGCGATACAAGAACGTGCGTCGCCGAGGCGTTCTGACATCGCTTATTCCGGCTGGCGGAGTAGGCGCTGAGCTTGGTGTCCACAAGGGCCATCTCACCCCGGGTCTCATCGAATGGCTCGAACCTGACACTTTATATGTCGTTGATCCGTGGTATCTGCTTGGACCAGAGTGGGATTGGGCGGCGGGCGACAAGTCCACTGTGAATGCGCTTGCGCGTACCATCCGCCGGATACGGCCGGCGCTCGAGACTGGGCGGGCGCGCGTGGTGGTAGATGACGACCTGTGCTTTCTAGCCAGCCTCGCAGACGGCGCTCTGGATTGGGTGTACCTCGACTCATCTCATGCATACGAGCACACGACCAAGGAACTCGAACTGTTGGTACGGAAGGTGAAGCGCAACGGCGTGATCGCCGGCGATGATTGGCAGCCCGACCCGAGCAACCGTCACCACGGCGTGTGTAAGGCTGTTCGCGAATTCGAGGCATCAGGGCGCTTGAAGGTTTTCTACGCCAGTTCCGCGAACCACCAGTGGGCCGCTCGAGTCCCCTGAGGGGCATTACACAACAACGACGCGGCCTACCCCCAGCTGGCGCCCACTTTGCCGCTGTCCAGGTTCGTCCGGCGAAAATCTAGGCAGTTGAGGAGGATTGATCCCTCGCGCAGAGCTCGAGTATCGGCGGTAGGTGGTCGGCGATCTGCGACCCCACCAACTCGAAATACGTCTCATCGCGACCCATCGGGTCAGGAATGTCGAACTGAGTGTGCGTGGGTAACAGCGGCCGAAACGCTGCGAGGTCCTCGATAGTCCGGGCGCTGCAATCCGATACGAGTCGTGCGGTCTCGAGCAGTGAGAAAACTCGATCTAGTCTCCGAGGGACAAGCTCCAGGACGTCATCACGATGTGACCTCGTCATGGTGATGACAAGGTCGGCACTAGCGGCCGTCCGCGGCGTGATCTGTCGTGCGGCAAAGTTGTATGGATCACCACCCAGCTTCGTTAGGACCCGAGCGGCGAACGGCTGAATCGGGTGGCCGACCATGGCGCGGGTGCCGGCGCTCGATGCTGTGAGGACGCTCTGAATATGTGATCGCGCAACATATTCCATCGCGAGACGTTCCGCTGTCGGGGAACGGCAAACATTTCCAGTGCAGACGAACAGAATGTGCAGAGTAAAGCTCCCCGTACGAGTCGGTCAAGAATTCGGAATCCCGCAGCTAGATTACCCCTCTACGGGCGACCCGAGTCACTCGCGTGAATACCCAAACAGTTCGTATTTCTGCATTCCGCGGACTGGGAGGGCATGCCCTTCGTGCTAAGGGGAGCGATGGCCGTCGGCGCCCGTCGTGGTCCAGGGCAACGCGTGCGGTCGGCCGAGGGACCATGGCAGATACTGATCAACGCCTACCCACGCCGCGGTACGTCCAGCCCGAGCCGCGCCACTTCGCCGGATCGAGGCAATTTCGTCCATCGATTATTCGCCTGCACCTGACGATTGAATCGAGGGATGCCGGTTCGAGCCGCCGGAACTCCTCCCACTCGGTGAGCACGAGTGTCACGTCCGCCCCAGTGCAGGCTTCGCGCACGTCGTCGGCGTAGTCCAAGGTCGGAAACACAGCCCGCGAATTATCCATCGCCCGTGGGTCATACACCGTCACCGAAGCACCTTGTAGTTGGATCTGTCCGGCGATGTTCAGAGCCGGTGAGTCCCTTATGTCATCAGAATCGGGTTTGAACGCCGCACCGAGGACCGCGACCCTCGCGCCTATGAGGGAGCCTCCCACCACTTCCCTCGTCGCGTCGACCATCTTCGTTCGGCGTCTCATATTGATACTGTCGACCTCGCGTAAGAACGTCAACGCTTGGTTGGCGCCCAGCTCCCCGGCGCGCGCCATGAATCCGCGGATGTCCTTCGGTAAGCAACCTCCGCCGAATCCGATTCCGGCATCTAGGAATCGGCGGCCGATTCGGGAGTCGAAACCGATGGCATCGGCCAATTCCGTCACATCGGCACCGGCCGCTTCGCACAACTCTGCCATCGCATTGATGAACGATATCTTGGTGGCGAGGAAAGCATTCGCGGCCGTTTTCACCAGCTCTGAGGTTTCCCGATCAGTGACCAGGAACGGAACACCCTTTCCAATCGCGTCGCTGTATACCTGTCGCGCGACTTCTTCGGCCCGTCCGGCGCGGTCAAGGTCGACACCGAGTACGATCCGGTCCGGATGCAAAGTGTCCCGCACCGCGTACCCCTCCCGGAGGAACTCGGGATTCCACGCGATCTCTACGGCATCGCCGATCGGCGAAAGACGTTGAGCCAATTCGCTCAACCGCGCAGCCGTGCCCACAGGCACGGTCGACTTCCCGAAGATCACAGCCGGCGTGGTCAGCAGTGGCGCCAACGTCGTGATGACTGAATCTACAAATGTCACGTCGGCAGCGAGCTCTCCCCGCTTCGGCGGCGTCGCTGCGGCGACGAAGTGAACATCCGCGAAATCCGCGGCCTCAGCGTAGGAGGAGGTGAACTGGAGCCGTCCGGCATCGACATTGGCCTTGAGTACCTCATCTAGACCAGGCTCGAAGAACGGAGCCCGGCCGGCGGAGAGCCGCGAGATTTTCGCCGGGTCAATGTCGACACCGAGCACATCGTGCCCCAGTTCCGCCATACACGCGGCATGGGTTGCACCAAGATACCCAGTTCCGAAAACCGCAATACGACAGCCCACTTTCCCGCCCCTAACGTTCCGGAGTCGGCGTTGCAGGTCGGCACGAACGATCTCGCATTACTGCCAACCCAATACTCGGGCGATCGCTCGGAACGAGTCGCGCTCCCATTCAGGAGCCGCGATGGAGAAGAACCTCACGGAACGTCCTCAAAATTATCTTGATGTCCAGCCAGAGGGACCAGTTCTCGATGTAGAAATTGTCGAATCGCGCCCGGTCCGCGATGGAAGTGTCCCCTCGAAGACCACTCACCTGAGCGAAGCCGGTAAGTCCGGCTTGCACGCGATGGCGATCGGCATACCGGTCGAATTGCGTCGAGAACTGCTCGACGAAGTGTGGCCGTTCGGGTCGCGGTCCCACGAGGGTCATGTCGCCACGAAGGATGTTCCACAGCTGGGGAAGCTCGTCGATCGACGTGCAGCGTAGGAGCCGCCCCACCGGCCCGACCCGGTTGTCTGAAGCCACGCACCAAAGCGTCTGCGCTTCGAATTCGTTCGCGGGCCGCATAGTGCGGAACTTGAGCAACTCGAAATGTTTCGCATCGCGGCCCACCCTCATCTGCCGAAAGATGACGCCGGGCCCGCCCTCAAACCGGACGGCCAGTGCCGCGATCAGCAGCAACGGTGATAACGCCGTCAACGACCCGATGGCGACAACGATGTCAAACCCTCGCTTGACGAGCCGTGCAGGCCAGTGAAGATTCGGATTGCGGATACGCATGATCGGTATCGAGCCGATGTGGTCAGCTTCTCCGCTGAGGGTGTGGAAGTGTGGCAGGCGTGGAACAACAAGTAGATTCACCGCCTGGCATCGCTCGGTTCGAACCGCATTAGTCAGCGCACGTTCCTCGAAAGCCCCATCGGCGATGAGGAGAAAGTGCGCGTCGGTGGTCGCCACGATGCTGTCGAGATCAGCTAGACGGCCGAGGCGAGGCACAATGTCCCGTGTTGGAGTGTCGTCGGTATCGTCGACGAATCCCTTCACACGCAGTCCATAAGCGGGATAGTCCCGGAGAATCCTGGCCAGCTCGGCTGCAATCGAGCCGCCTCCGATCAGCACAGTGTCATACGAGGTGATACCTCGCCGCCGCGCAAAGGCGATGAGCCGGGTGGTGATGAGGCGGCCGAAAATCACCAGCGCCGCCGCTTGGCACGCAGATTCAAGGAAGGCGATCACCCCGGGCTCCTGGCTAATCAACATCATCACCGAAGCAACGATCGCCGCAGCCGTGAGAAGCCGGGTGAGGATGGCAGGCAACTCGTCTAAGACACTCAGATGCAGACGAGCCTGATAACGAGCGCCACCAGTGAGCAGCGCGGTCCCCACCACGGCCATCGCCAAGACGGCCACCACTTGGTGCGGCCGCCAGACGACCGGTGCCAGCAGAAGCGCGAAGTCGACCGGCGGCACCAGCATCCATGCTCGGATACGGCTGAGAAAACCGAGGTCCACGGTCACGTTCGGCGCGATCGCGGTGGGCACCCTCGCGTCCAAAGACTCGTGCCGCGAGACGTGACCGCCCGCGGACGGCAAAGTGAGTCCGCGCCGATGGTTGTCCAAGAGTCGAACGTTGTCGAATGAGTTCTTCGCGACCGGCTGGAGGTCGAGCAACGACTCCCACGCGGCTGCAGTGGCGGTCTCGACGACTTTCGGTTTAGTCATGACCGAACGCCCGCGGTGAGGACATTTGTTGCGTCGCAGCGCCTTGGCAAACTTGAAGGGTAGCGAACCTGTGTTGCCGCCCCCGCGGCGATCGGTGTCGAGTAAGCCTTCATGCCCACCGCATGGGTGCGCACCTCTATGCCGCCGATGTGAAGTGCGCCGACCGGACCTGATTCCTTGACACGTCTGCGCACGGGCCTCGCCATCTTCATCACTAACCCCCCGGTTGCCTGGCGCGGCTTTGCCGCCCGGAGACGCTCTGGGAGTCGCCGCAAATCCCCCGAATGCGAACGACTGCTACACCCTCGAGCCGCTCCGACGCGACTCGCCGAACGCCTCACGCAGACCAAAGCGTATTAGCCGAAGACCTCTGAGGGGAATAGGGTGTTTCCCTATGTTTCGAGGGATTGTTGGGTCTGAACCGGATAGATAGCAGCTATTGACGCCCGCAACTGTGTTGTTAGGGAAGTTTCGACACGTTGCTAAGTTCGGCATCGGCCGACAACTCTCAAGTCGACAACCTAGTGGCCACGAGCCGGCGCTACCGGCGCGCGCCTGTCCGCCCGACCGTCGCCAGATCACCGGCGACGGCTACCCCTTTGGGGTCGAAGCGCACCGGGCCTCGGCTTGAGCGGTTTGGACGGCGAGTTGACCCTCGATCAACCGACGTGCGGCGGCACTCCTCGGCCCACAGTCTGTCGTCGATTCGCCGCGCACATCCGTCGACCTCATCCAGTATTCCGCTGGTAGTCACTGTGCGTGACACCGACCTGCGGTGGCAGCAACGAGACGATGCTTCGCCGAACTAAGAGCCTCTGTGCACGGTGCCGAACAGCACCCAGCCAAAACCAACCATCCCCCCGCCCGCTTAGACCTGGGATTCTGTCGATCTGTCGGGTCCCCTAAGCCTCGGTGAAGTTGCGCGTCACCCCGGGGTCAACCGGGATGCCCGGGCCGGTGGTCGTCGAGACGACGATCTTCTTCAGGTAGCGGCCCTTCGACGACGACGGCTTGGCCCGCAGGATCTCGTCGATCGCGGCGCCGTAGTTCTCGGCCAGCTTCTTCTCGTCGAACGACGCCTTGCCGATCACGAAGTGCAGGTTGGCCTGCTTGTCGACGCGGAAGTTGATCTTGCCGCCCTTGATGTCGGCCACGGCCTTGGACACATCCGGCGTCACCGTGCCGGTCTTCGGGTTCGGCATCAGACCACGCGGGCCCAGGATGCGCGCGATGCGGCCTACTTTGGCCATCTGGTCCGGCGTCGCGATCGCGGCGTCGAAGTCCAGCCAGCCGCCCTGGATCCGCTCGATCAGGTCGTCGCTGCCGACGGCGTCCGCACCCGCAGCCTCGGCCGCCTCGGCCTTGTCGCCGACCGCGAACACCACGACGCGGGCGGTCTTACCGGTGCCGTTGGGCAGGTTCACGGTGCCGCGCACCATCTGATCGGCCTTGCGCGGGTCGACGCCCAGCCGGACCGCCACCTCGACGGTCGCGTCCTGCTTCTTCGACGCCGTCTCCTTGGCCAGCTTCGCCGCCTCCAGCGGCGTATAGAGCCGGGAGCGGTCCACCTTCTCGGCGGCTTCGCGGTATGCCTTGCTCGTCTTGCTCATTGGTTTCTCCTAGTTGCTGAGTTGTGGTGCGATGAGCGCTCGCGCGAAGAGCGTTCGATCGGTGCGGGCCGAAGCTGGCCCTCCCACTGCTTTCCTTGTGGTGACTCTGCGCTCAGGTCGGCGCTCTCTCGAACTTCTGCACCCTCACCGCAGAGTCAACGGAAACTACTCGACCGTGATCCCCATCGACCGGGCGGTGCCGGCGATGATCTTGGCGGCCTGATCGATGTCGTTGGCGTTCAGGTCCTCTTTCTTGGTCTCGGCGATCTCGCGCACCTGATCCCAGCTCACCTTGGCGACCTTGGTCTTGTGCGGCTCGCCCGAGCCCTTCTGCACCCCGGCAGCCTTGAGCAGCAGCTTCGCTGCCGGCGGCGTCTTGAGCGCGAACGTGAAGCTGCGGTCCTCGTAGACGGTGATCTCCACGGGGATGACGTTGCCGCGCTGCGACTCGGTCGCGGCGTTGTACGCCTTGCAGAACTCCATGATGTTGACGCCGTGCTGGCCGAGCGCCGGACCCACGGGCGGGGCGGGGTTGGCCTGCCCGGCCTGGATCTGCAGCTTGATCAGCCCGACGACCTTCTTCTTCGGGGCCATGGGTGTGTTCCGTTCCTTCTTCTCTCGTAGTGGGCTATACGCCCGCGATTAGATCTTGGCGACCTGGTTGAAGGTCAGTTCGACGGGTGTCTCGCGGCCGAAGATGGACACCAGCACCTTGAGCTTCTGCTGTTCGGCATTGACCTCGCTGATCGACGCCGGCAGCGTCGCGAACGGCCCGTCCATCACGGTGACCGACTCGCCGACCTCGAAGTCGACCTCGATCGGCGCCCGCTCGGTCGCGCCGACCTCGGCGGCAGCCGTCGACGCCGCGGTGGCCTTGCCGGGCTTCTTGGCGGCGGCCGGCGGCAGCAGGAACTTCACCACGTCGTCGAGCGACAGCGGCGACGGCCGCGACGTCGCACCGACGAATCCCGTCACGCCGGGCGTGTTGCGCACCGCACCCCACGACTCGTCGTTGAGTTCCATGCGCACCAGGATGTAGCCGGGCAGCACCTTGCGGTTGACCTGCTTGCGCTGTCCGTTCTTGATCTCGGTGACCTCTTCGGTGGGCACCTCGACCTGGAAGATGTAGTCGCCGACGTCGAGGTTCTGCACGCGGGTCTCGAGGTTGGCCTTCACCTTGTTCTCGTAACCGGCGTAGCTGTGGATGACGTACCAGTCGCCGGGCCGCAGGCGCAGTTCCTTCTTCAGCGCGACCGCCGGATCCTCGTCCTCGGCCTCCGCAGCCGCGTCGGCGGCAGGCGCCTCGCCGGCCGCGTCCTCGACGGTGGCCGCCTCGTCGCTCGCGGCGTCACCGGCGACGTCGGTGTCCTCGTTCGCCGGGGTGGTCGTCGCCTCAGTCGTCTCAGTCATCTCAGTCATCTCAGTCGTCTCGCTGTCGACCAGGTCGACGCTCTCGGCCGAAGGCGTATCGCCCTCGAAGCTAGTCACGTGTCAGTCCTCTCGAATCCCGCTCGTCAGTGCTCATGTTCCTCGCGCGAGCGCTCGTCAGCCGAAGATCAGCGTCACGAGCTTGGCCAGGCCGAAGTCGACCCCGCCGATCAGCGCCAGCATGAACGCCAGGAACAGCAGCACCACGCTGGTGTAGGTCGCCATCTGCTTGCGGTTCGGCCAGATGACTTTGCGCAGTTCGGCGACGACCTGCTGCAGGAAGTTCCAGACGAAGAGGAACGGGTTGCGAGACGGTCCTTCGCCACGCTTCCTGGCGGTCTTCTTCGCGGTGCCCGCGCCGTTCTTGGTGGGGGTGGCCTCGGTGCCCGTCGCCAGGTCGACCGCGCCGCTGCCGTCCTCGCCGTCCGCGGCGCGCCGGGACCGCTTCCCGGAGGGTCGCGTCGGCCGGGTCACGACCGCGCTGCGGCCCGTGTCGGTCTCGGTGTCGCCTGCGGAGCCGGCACCATCGCGCTCGTCGCTCACCGCATGCTCCTCTTTGTCTGGTCGTCGTCTGGTCGTTGTGGGGTCACCTTCCAGTGTCCACACTTGTCGAGTATTCGCCTTCAGCAGGGGCGACAGGACTTGAACCTGCAACCTGCGGTTTTGGAGACCGCTGCTCTGCCAGTTGAGCTACGCCCCTTCATCCGGGGCTCACACAATTCGCGCGCTCCCCGATCGGTCGATCGAGACCCGACGGAAGCGCGCTGGACTGGGAAAACCCCGAGGCCCGAGTGTAGCGCGCCACCCGTGGTAGTTACTAATCCGCCGCCCGGACGCTCTCGTGCCCGTTGACCTGCACCGGCGCCTCGCCGTCGGCGTCCTCATCGTGCACGACGGGCTTGCGGGTCACCTGCCCGGTCTCGGGGTCCCACCCGGCCGAGATCGAGTTGTCGCCCTCGTGGCCCATCAGCGTTGTGAACGACTCCATGACCAGCTCGCCGTGCTGGTCGACCAGCGTGTTGCGGGTGGTCACGATGTCGGCGCCGAAGCGTTCGTCGACAGTCAGGACGTACAGCGTGCCCGTCAGCGCATCCCCGGCCTTGATCGGCCGGTGGAACTTGAACTTCTGGTCCACCTGGATGATCTGCATGGTCTCGAAGCCGATGTCGTTGTGCTGGAAGAAGTGCCGCTGGATCATCACCGCGAAGATCGACATGAACGTCGGCGGGGCGATGAGCGCCTCGTGGCCCGCGGCCTTGGCCGCCTCCAGGCTGTGGCTCGTCTCGTCGTGGGCCTTCACGGCGTTCGCGTACTGGCGGATCTGCTCGTGACCCACCACGTAGGGCTCGGGATACTTCCAGACCATTCCCTGGATGTCGATTTTGAGCGCCATGGTCACGCCAACTTCGCGACTGCGACGGCGCGGCCGAAGATCTTCTTGCCGCCTGCGGTGGCCGTCAGCGCGATCGTCACCGATTTCGTCTCCGGCTCAACGGATTTCACGCGTCCGTTGAAGACGATCTCGGCGCCCACACCGTCGTTGGGCACCGGCACGACGGCGGTGAAGCGCACGTTGTACTCGGTGACCGCGGCGGGGTCGCCAATCCATTCGGTGACATAGCCGCCACCCAGTCCCATGGTCAGCATGCCGTGCGCGATCGCGGTGTCCAGACCGACCTGCTTGGCGATGTCGTCGTCCCAGTGGATCGGGTTGAGGTCACCGGACACCCCGGCGTAGTTGACCAGGTCCGCCCGCGTCAACGTGATCACCCTCTCGGGAAGTACGTCGCCCTTCTTCACCGAATCGAACTCACGCAGTGGCATCTGAAAAACCCTCTTCTCCCTCACCCGTCCGACCCGCCAAGGTCGTGTAGGACTCCTGCACAACGTCACCGGCCTCGTTGGTGACGATGTTCTTGGTCACGATGATGTCGGTGCCGTGGGCCTGCTTGACGGAGTCCACGTACACGTCGCAGTAGAGCTTGTCGCCCGCGTGGATCGGCTTGAGAAACTTCAGCACCTGGTCGACCTGGACGATCTTCATGTCGGTGAGGCCGATGTTGGCGTGGGCGAAGAACGCCGTCTGCGCCTGATAGCCGAAGACGGAGATGAAGGTCAGCGGCGCGGGCAGCGCCTCGTGGCCGAGCTCGGCGGCGGCCGTCTCGTCGTTGAACGCGGGGTCGTCGTTCTTGACGGCCACGGCGTACTCGCGAAGCTTCTCGCGACCCACGACGTAGTGGTCGGGATAGCGGTAATGCATCCCGACGATCCGTTCTGACAACGACACTTTTGATGAACCTATCTACTCAACCCCGCGGCGCACGCCAGGGGTTGGCACGTCAGCGCGACTCTTTGTGCGCCTGGTGCTTGCCGCAGTTCGGGCAGAACTTCTTGATCTCGAGCCGGTCGGGGTCGTTGCGGCGGTTCTTCTTCGTGATGTAGTTGCGGTGCTTGCACACCTCGCAGGCCAAAGTGATCTTCGGCCGTACGTCGGTACTGGAGGCCACGTCTGTCGTCCTTACGTCTGCGCGTTCTGTTCGTCTTGTAGCGGTGGGGGGGCTCGATCCCCCGACCTCACGATTATGAGTCGTGCGCTCTAACCAGCTGAGCTACACCGCCCCGATGGGTACGAGCCGGCAAGCCAGAAGTTCAAGCCGCCCGTCCACCGAGCCCCCTAACGGAATCGAACCGTTGACCTTTTCCTTACCATGGAAACGCTCTGCCGACTGAGCTAAGGGGGCCTGCCTTCTTCGAGTCCCGCGCACCACGGCGCGAGCCTTAAAGAGGGTACAGTCTCGCGGTTTCACGCGCCAAACCGCAGGTCACTCCAACTCCACCGTAACCCCGTCGGAGTACGGACCGTCGTGCAGTTCGACCGACACCGGCTGGGTGCCGTCGGGTACGTCGAACACCACCGCGGTGTCGATCGAATCGCCGGGATTCAGGTCGGCCAGGGTGTTGCCCAGATAGATCCACGCCTCGTCGTCGGACTCGTACGTCGTGGTGCCGTCGGAGAGCGTGTTGAACGACGCGAAGAAGGTCTGCGGTTCGGTGCCGACGTTCGTCACCGTCATCTTGACGATGATGTACTCGCCCGCGGCGGCCTTCTGCAGTTCGGGCGCCGCCGGGTCGGCGACCGCGTCCACCCGCTCCACGCCGCTGATGACGAACGCGAAGTCGCCGTCGCGCACCTCCTGCCCGACGGTCGGGGTGTGCTCGTCGACGGCGGCGGCGGTCTCGCCCAGCGGTGCCGAGGTCTCGCCCGCGTCCGCCGGGACCCGCGTGACGGCCGATTCCGTGCCGCCGGTGCGCAGCGTCAGGAACACGCTCACCCCCAGCACCGCGACCAGGACCACCGCCGCGGCCACCAGCCCGGCGATCACCTTGGGGTCCGGGCCCGCGGACCGCGGCGGCGGCGTGGTGACCCCGAGCTCGACCGGGCCGGCGGGCGCCTGGCGATGCTCGGTCCAGGCTTCGCCGTTGAAGTAGCGCTGACCGCCGGAGCCGTCAGGATCGGGGTACCAGCCCGCGGGCGAGGTCACGGCTGCTGACATTACTGCGCGCCGACGCGTTTGCCGAGAGTGCGGCCAGGCTCGGCGGCAGGTGATAGGACGTAACGGTGACCGAACCCGGCGCGACCCGTGTCGCGGTGTACCTCGACTTCGACAACATCGTGATCTCCCGCTACGACCAGGTGCACGGACGCAACTCGTTCCAGCGCGACAAGGCCGCCGGCTTCCACAAGCAACCGGGGCGGCTGACGCAGGCGACGGTCGACGTCGGCGCGATCATCGACTTCGCTTCGTCGTTCGGCACGTTGGTGCTGACGAAGGCGTACGCCGACTGGTCGGCCGACGTCAACGCCGACTACCGCGACCAGTTGGTCGGCCGCGCCGTCGACCTCGTGCAGCTGTTCCCCGCCGCCGCCTACGGCAAGAACGGCGCCGACATCCGACTGGCCGTCGACGCCGTCGAGGACATGTTCCGGCTGCCCGACCTCACCCACGTGGTGATCGTGGCCGGCGACTCCGACTACATCCCGCTCGCACAGCGGTGCAAGCGCCTCGGCCGCTACGTCGTCGGGATCGGCATCACCGGGTCGATCAGCCGCTCGCTCACCGCGGCGTGCGACGAGTACGTCTCCTACGACGCGCTGCCCGGCGTGCCCGAGGTGAAATCGGAGGCCCCGAAGCGGCGCCGCACCAAGGTCGACGAAGACCAGGAGCCGGCACCGGACCCGCAGGCTGCCGCGACCGCGCTGCTGGAGCGGGCGCTGCGGATCAGCCAGGGCAAGGACGACGACTCCGACTGGCTGCACAACTCGGCGGTCAAGGCGCAGATGAAGCGGATGGACCCGTCGTTCACCGAGAAGTCGCTGGGGTTCCGCTCGTTCAGCGACTTCCTGCGCTCGCGCACCGACCTCGTCGAACTCGACGAGAGCAGCACCATCCGGATGGTGCGGCTGCGCTTGGACGAGGCGCCGTAGAACAGGCCGACCGAGCCGTCGATACGCTGGCGGCCATGGCTGACTCCGACCGCCTCTACTTCCGGCAGCTGTTGTCGGGCCGCGACTTCGCGACGGGCGACATGATCGCGGCGCAGATGCGCAACTTCGCCTACCTGATCGGCGACCGGCAGACCGGCGACACCGTCGTCGTCGACCCGGCATACGCCGCAGGCGATCTGGTCGACACTCTGGAAGCCGACGGCATGCGCCTGTCGGGCGTGCTGGTCTCCCACCACCACCCCGACCACGTCGGCGGCTCGATGATGGGTTTCGAACTCAAGGGCCTGGCCGAGCTGCTCGAGCGGACGAGCGTGCCGGTGCACGTGAACAGCCTTGAGGCGGACTGGGTTTCGCGGGTCACCGGCATCGCGCGCAGCGAGCTCACCGAACACCAGCACGGCGACGTGGTCAAGGTCGGCGACATCGACGTCGAGTTGCTGCACACCCCCGGCCACACACCGGGCAGCCAGTGCTTCCTGCTCGACGGCCGGCTCGTCGCGGGCGACACGCTGTTCTTGGAGGGCTGCGGGCGCACCGACTTCCCCGGCGGCAACGTCGACGACATGTTCCGCAGCCTGCAGGCGCTCGGGAAACTGTCCGGCGATCCGACAGTGTTTCCCGGGCACTGGTATTCGGCCGAGCCAAGCGCGTCGCTGTCCGAGGTCCGCCGGACCAACTACGTCTACCGGGCGAGCACCCTCGACCAGTGGCGCATGCTGATGGGCGGCTGAGCCTCGCCGGTGGCCGACACGCTGTACGCCGACGTGTCCGAATGGCAGGTCGCCGTGGACGACAGCTATCCGTATCCCGTTCTGTGCATCCGCTCGAATGACGGAACGTATCGGGACCACCGGTGGGCCGACAATTACGACTGGTGTCTCCGCAACGTAGATAACGGGCGGCTCACCTTCTTTATCGTGTATTTCGTTTGGCGGCCCAATTGGCAGCAAACGCTCGACACCTTCAAAGACCAAGTGGGCACACCGCATCCGAAGATGACGGTGATGCTCGACGTCGAATCCTGGGGCGGGCAGATCCGCGGCGATCAGCCGACAGGAGTCAACGCCGCGTATCACGCCGTCGCCGAATTCGTCGGGTCCACGGCCAGGGTGATCGGCTACGGCAATGTCGGCGACCTCGACAACCTCTGGCCGCGCAAGCCGCCGGGGCTGCGACTCGTGGTCGCCGCCTACGGCCACAACCCGCCATATCCTGGCAAACTTGCGCACCAGTACACCGACGGTTCGGGGTATGGCGGGGCCCTGCCGGAGGGTGCACCGCCCTTCGGAAATTGCGATATGAACTCCGCGGATGGGTTGAGGCCTGTCGAGTTCGCGCGCGCGTGCGGAATTCACGTAGCTGAATCCGCAGAAACCCGCGTCTTGAAGACAGGAAAACATCACTGAATTCGGAGCAATACGCACCGATTCGAATAGACACGGGCTAATCTGCCCGGCAGTATGTAACGCAGGCGTCAATATGGGTGGGAAGGGGGGCGTGTGAAGAAGCTGGTGTTGTGTTTCGACCGCGCTCGCCGAAATCCCGAGCCGCACAGCGCGACCAACGCGCACCGCCTTTTCGATCTCCTCGATGACAGTGACGAACAGGTCGCCTGGTATCACCCGGGTGTCAGCATGGCCGATGCGTGGACCCGGTGGAATCCGTTGTGCTGGCGCGAGACGCCCGCCGACGACGCGCGGGCGACCATCGCCGAGGCCTACCAGTTCCTGGTCGACCGGTGGGAACCCGGCGACCGCATCTACATGTTCGGTGTCGGCCGCGGCGCGTACTGCGCGCAGACCCTGACCCGGCTGCTGGCGATCGTCGGCGTACTGCCCGACCTGATGGACTACGTCCTGTCGGCATATGCGTTGCCGCGCACCGAGCGCAACGCGCACGACTGGGCCCGGGTGACCGATGTCGCGTCGCGGCTGCTGCAGCAACGCCAAATCGGCCTTCCCGTTTGGTATCTGGGCCTGTGGGACACGCTGAAGATCCCCGGCTTCACCCGCCGCACGATGCCCGATCCGATGCCCAACGTCGAACACGGCAGGCACGCCGTGGCGATCGACGGGCCGTTCGGCGAGCGTCTGGTGTCGTCGGCGTCCGACCGCATCGAGGAAGTCTGGTTCCGCGGCGCGCACCGCGACGTCGCGGGCGGGCCTGCCGCGTGCGGGCCACTGGCCGACATCACGTTCGACTGGGTCCTCGACGGCGCTCTCGAGGCCGGGTTGTCCGCCGAACGGGACGTCACCTCTGCGCCCGGGCGGGTCGACGCGCTCGCCGAGACCGCACACACCGTCGGGGTGCGCAGGCTGCCCGCCGACGCCAAGGTGCACTCGAGCGTCGAGGTGTATCTGCGCCGGCACCGGCAGTACTGGAAGCGGCTGCCCGACGAGGTCTGCTGGCACGACCTGGGCCGGGCGGGCCGAAACGAGCGGCCGGTACCAGCGCCGGCGGTGGACAGGATCGCCGACGTTTCGGTGCCCGACCTGAACCGCGCGATCGCCTAGCAACCTGTCGCAACCGACCTTGGCAATCGGTTCTGGCCCAGTTGCAGCAGGCTAACGGTCGGACAAGCCGTGACCAGCCGCGCCTCAGCAAACTCAATGCGTCCGCCGTGGGCAAATGATGTGCGATCGGCCCCGGCGTGATATACAGCGGGGCGTGGACGCGGACAGCACCCTGTTCGGATTATCGGCCGGCATGTGGACGGCCCTGGCGGCGTGGCTCGCCGTCCTCGTCGGCATCATCGCGCTGATCTACGCGTGGCGGCAGTACCGGCGGGCCAAACAGCAGACCGAAGAGCTGATGCAGCCCAACGTGGCCATGTTCATGGAACCGGCCGCCAGCGACTGGCATCTCGTCGAGCTCGTCGTCAAGAATTTCGGTCGCTCGCCGGCCTACGGCATCCGTTTCGACTTCGCGAACCCGCCCACGGTGGCCAAGTACGAGAACGTCTACGACGACCGCTACGTCGACATCGTGCCGCTGAACCTGCCCGCCGAGATCCCCTATCTGGCGCCCGGGCAGGAGTGGCGCATCGTGTGGGACTCGGCGCTGGACCGCCGGGAACTGGGCGAGACGATCGCGTCGCGCTTCGACGGCGCGGTCACCTACTACGACAAACCCGGCGCCGACAAGGACAAGCGGGGCGGTCGCCGGTTCAAGACCTCGGCGGTGCTGGACTGGTCGACGCTGCACCCGGTGGAGCGGCTGGAGCTGCTGACCACCCACGACCTGGCTCGCCAGGAGAAGCAGAAGCTCGAACTGCTGCGTCACCTGCTGACCTACTACCACTACGCCGCCGCCGAGAGCCGCGAGGACGTGCTGCGCAAGGAGATCAACCAGGTGCGGGCGGCCGCCGACGAGTTGCGCGACCGCTACCGCAGAGAGGCCGCCGAGGCACCCCGCCCGCAGCAGCAGCAACAGCCGGCCCATGGCATCCCGAACGGCGCGTCCTACAGCGACATCGACGCGCAGTTCGAGGAAGCCCACACCCAGATCATCAACAGCGGCGCCCGCCACCGGCTGGCCTGAGCGGTTCGGGGCCCCGGCACCCCCGCGCTGCCGGGCCACTGTCCACGCTGGGAATCCCCGACGGGCGCGTCGTGCGTGGTCGGCTATGTCACTCCGGCCGGAGCGGCCCTGGCGATGTTTCGTAACATTGATCCGATTCGACACCGCATTCAAGGGAGAAGCGATGACCGTTGGCTACGAACTCACCGATTCCGTCGCGACGATCACGCTGGACGACGGCAAGGTCAACGTGCTGGGTCCGGCGATGCAGACCGCGATCAACGAGGCGTTGGACCGGGCCGAGAAGGACTCCGCCAAGGCGGTGGTGATCGCGGGCAACGGGCGGGTGTTCAGCGGCGGTTTCGACCTGTCGGTGTTCTCCTCCGGCGACGCCAAGGCGGCGCACTGGATGCTGGCGGGCGGCTTCGAGTTGTCGGTGCGGTGCATGACGTTCCCGGTGCCGGTGATCATGGCGGCGACCGGTCCGGCGATCGCGATGGGATCCTTCCTGCTGTTGTCCGGCGATCACCGGGTCGGCCAGCCTAAGACGAGGTGCCAGGCCATCGAGGTGGCGATCGGCATGACGATCCCGAACGCAGCGCTGGAGATCATGCGGTTCCGGTTGACGCCCGCCGCGTTCCACCGCGGCGCGTCGATGGCCGCGACGTTCGCCGGCGACGAGGCGATCACGGGCGGATGGCTCGACGAGATCGTCGACCCCGACCGCGTGGTGGCGCGGGCGCAGGAGGTGGCCGCCGAGGCGGCTTCGACGCTGCACACCGGCGCACACAAGGCGACGAAGCTCAAGGCGCGGGAATCGGCGCTGCGGGCGATCCGCGCGGGGATCGACGGCCTGGCAACGGAATTCAGCCTCGGCTAGGCAGCCTTTTCGTGCCGAGGGCCAAACAGCGCACGCCCGAGCTTCGCGACCACCTGCTGGAAGTGGCGATCGCGACGTTGTCCGAGGAGGGCATCGCGGGCCTCACCACCCGGCGCGTCGCCGAGCGCGCCGGTACGTCGGTGCCCGCGGTGTACGAATTGTTCTCCGACAAGGCCGGACTGCTGCGCGCGATGTTCTTCGAGGGCTTCCGGCTGCTGGGCGCCGAGCTGGCGCGGGTGCCGACGACCGCCGACCCGCTGGCGGATCTGGAGCGACTGGTGCCGGTGTTCCGACTGTTCTGCCGTGCCTATCCGCGGTTGGCGCAGCTGATGTTCTCGCGGCCGTTCGCCGATCTGGATCCCGGGCCCGACGAGCTGGCCGCGGGTGCGTCGGTGCGCGAGGTGTTCACCGGGCGCATCCAGCGGTGCGTCGACGCGGGACTGCTGGCCGGCGACGTCGCCGACATCGCCCACGTCCTGCTGGCGCTGGCGCAAGGGCTGGCGGTTCAGGAGCTCGGCCGCTGGCTGGGGCCGTCGGGGCCGACGGTCGAGCAGCGCTGGGCGCTGGGGGTACAGGCCGTGCTCGCGGGCCTGCGCCCCTCCCCAGCGCGACTTGTGCGTGATTTCGAGCGCTGAGTGGCTGTTTTCACGCACGAATCCCCGCTTGGTAGCCCGGATTGAGGCAGATGCCTCATGTGGCCGATGCGCCCGTCGTCGAATGATGACGCCATGACCACCACACCCCAGGCGGCCGCAGCCGCGACCAAGGACCTCCCGCTGCCCGACACCGACGACGAGCGCGTCGTCGGCTTCGGCGTCATGGGCCTGCCCTTCGCCAACGGCCACTATCTCGCGTACCGCGACTTCCCCGAGACGTCCTTCTCGCCCGCCTACAAGTCGGTGTGGCACCGCACCCCCGACGGCGTGTGGACCTTCTACGCCACCACCCCGGGCCCGCAGAGCTGCTCGCGGTACTTCAGCTCGGCCACCGATGTCGACCCCGTCGTCTGCGACATCGACGCGCACTGGCCCACCCCGTGGTCGCTGATGATCTCGATTGCGGGCGTGATGGATTGGCGCGTCGACATCAGCGACACGCCCGCCACCCGCGCGATGACGGCCGTCGGATCGCGCATGCCGACCGCGGCCAGGCGCAGCCGACGCATGCTGCGGTTCATGAGCCCCGTCGTCGGACCGCTGCTCGGGCTCGGCCGGATCCAGTTGACGGGCAACTTGCCCAACGGCCAGGAGTTCCGCATCGCGCCTCGGCAGATGTGGGCCGTCGCGGACTCGTCGGCCGTCGTGCACGGCGTCGATCTCGGGCCTGTCGGCCCGCATCCCGTGCAGGGCAGTCTCGCCGACTTCTGGCTGCCTCAGCGCGGCGTCTGCGTCATCGCCCAGGGCCTGTTCGAGGCGTTCGACGTCGCCCGGCACCGCGACGCGGACCGACTTGGCCTATCCGAGTGATTCCGCGGTGACGACGTTGCAGAATCGAGCCGTGCCCACCCGGTCCGCCCCACCGGAGCTTCCGACTCGCGCGGAGATGCTCGCGGCGCTGTCGGTGGCCGTGGACCTGGGGCTGGGTCAGCCCGCCGAGCACATGCTGCGCTCGGCGCTCATCGCGGCGCGGCTGGCCCACCGGCTCGATCTACCTGAGCGGCAACGCGACGCCGTCTACTACTGCACGCTGATCATGTGGATCGGATGCCACGCCGACTCCCATGAGTACGCACGGTGGTTCGGCGACGACATCGCGGTGCGCAGAAGCTCGTACCTCGTCGACTGGTCGGGTCTGCCGTATCAGCGCTTCCTGCTGACCAACATCGGCCGCGGCGAGTCGCTGCTGACCCGGCTCAAGACCACCGCGACGCTGTACGCCAATGCGCGCGGCCACATTTCGCAACTGATCCATTCGCACTGCACGTCGGCGAGCCTGCTCGCCGAGCGGATCGGGCTCGACACCGACGTGCAGGACGCGATGCGGTACACGTTCGAACGCTACGACGGCGGCGGTCTGCCCAACGGCGCGTCGGGCGAACAGATTCCGATCGAGATGCGCGTGGCCCAGGTCGCCGACATGGTCGAGGTGCATCAGCGCGAATACGGTGTCGACGGTGCCGTCGCGATGGCCCGCAGCAGGCGCGGCGGGCAGTTCGATCCCGCCGTGGTCGACGCGTTCGTCGCCGACCCGGCCGCGGCGCTCGCGGTGCCGTCCACCGGCGACGTCTGGGCGACGGCGCTGCAGCATGCGCCCGACCGCCACCAGCGGCTCGACGGCGAGTCGCTGGACGGGTTGTTGGCCGCGCTCGGCGACTTCGTCGACCTCAAATGCCCGTTCACACTGGGGCATTCGCGCGCCACCGCCGAACTGGCGGCGGGCGCCGCGCACGCCGTCGGCCTGGACGAGGATCAGGCCGCGCTGACGCGGCGGGCAGCGTACGTGCACGACGTCGGGCGCATCGGCGTGTCGAACCAGATCTGGTCCAAGCCCGGCACGCTCAGCATGGCCGAGTTCGAACGCATGCGGCTGCACCCGTATCTGACCGAACGCATCCTCTCGCGCGTGCCAGGGCTCAAGGAGG
This sequence comes from Mycobacterium sp. B14F4, assembly GCF_039871645.1. Taxonomy (NCBI): domain Bacteria; kingdom Bacillati; phylum Actinomycetota; class Actinomycetes; order Mycobacteriales; family Mycobacteriaceae; genus Mycobacterium; species Mycobacterium sp. B14F4. The sequence continues at coordinate 118,419 of NZ_JBDPMF010000009.1, forward strand.
TGGCAACGGTGGCGGCCAACCATCACGAATCCCTCGACGGCTCAGGCTATTCCCGCGGCCTTTCGGCGCGGCAGCTGACGATGCCGGACCGGATCCTGGCATGCGCGGTGGGCTATCGAAGCGCGCTGGAGCCCCGGCCGTACCGCGAGCCCCTGGGACCCGCGGGCGCGGCGCGACGACTGCGCGAGCGCGTGCGTGACGGCGCGCTCGACCCGGCGGCCGCCGAGGCGGTGCTGCACGCGGCGGGGCAGCCCGTGACCAGACGGAATGCCAAGCCGCACGGGCTCACCGCACGAGAGGTCGAGGTGCTGCGCCTGGTGGCCCAGGGCGCCAGCAACAAACAGATCGCGGCCAGGCTGGTGCTCAGCGAGAAGACCGTCCGCAACCATGTCGAGCGCACGTACGCCAAGATCGGTGTCTCGAACCGGATCGGGGCGAGCCTGTACGCCCTCGAGTGCGGTCTGGCGGATTCCAGGGATTAGGTCGCCGGCCCGGGCGCGCGTAGGCTGGCCACAGGTTGAGCTGTCAGCCTCTCCCGGAGACGTCGTAGGGGCCTGAGCATGAAACGCCTGCTCGCAGCCTTTCGTGACGCGACCACCCTCGACTTTCCCGCTTTGGAGCTCTCTGTATGCCTTCGATGTCCGTTACCCGATCGTCCCCTGCCCGGCGCCGTTTGACGTTGGCCACCGAGTGGATCGACGCCCATGTCGTGCGCATCGCCGTCGCCGGAGAGGTCGACGCCGCCAATGCCCAGGAACTGCGCGAATACGTCTATCGCCGCGCCGCCAACTGCCGCAGCCTCGTGCTGGACCTTCGCGACGTCACGTTCTTCTCCACCGCGGGCTTCTCGACGCTGCGCACCATCGGCGTTCGATGCGACCGGGCGAACGTGCGCTGGACACTGAACGGCAGCCCGGCCGTCTCGCGCGTCATCGACATCTGTGACCCCGATCGGGCTGACATGATGTTGTCGTGACCGGTGTGCGGGGGCGGGTGTGGCGCGGCGGCAAACCGCAGGACGACTTCGAGTTCTCGTCGATCAGCGACTACCTCACCGAGGACGACACGTTGGTGTGGTGCGACATCTGCGAACCCGACCACGCCACCCTCAAGAACCTCGCAGACGAGCTCGGGCTGAACCACTGGGCGGTCGAGGACGCGATCGCCGAGGCCGAGCGTACCAAGGCCGTCGTCTACCGCACGCACACGTTCTTCACCGTCTACTCGGTGTCCGTGGCCAAGCCCGGTGAGGACGGCTCCACCCTGGCGGTACACCGCATCTCCGGGTTCGTGTTGCCGCGAGGGCTGATCACCGTGCGGCTGTCGCCGGAGTTCGACACCGACACGGTGTCGCAACGCTTCGACGACCTCGGCGGTCAGGAGCACGGCGTCGGCTCGCTGGTACACGGTCTGCTCGATGTCGTCGTCGACGGCCACTTCGACGCGGTGCAGTCGCTCGACGACGGTATCGAGGACCTCGAGGACGAGCTGTTCGAGGACCGGCCGCAGCGGGGAGAGTTGCAGCGCAAGACCTATCGGCTCCGCAAGGACCTCGTCGAGTTGCGGCGCGTCGTGCTGCCGATGCGCGAGGTGGTCAACTCGATCCAGCATCGCAGGCTCGACGCCATGAACGCCCCGGAACTCGACCCGCTCTACGCCGACCTCTACGACCATGTGATGCGGGTGACCGAGTGGACGGAGTCGTTGCGCGACATGATCACAACGGTCTTCGAGACCAACCTGTCGTTACAGGACGCCCGGCTCAACACGGTGATGAAGAAGCTCACCGGCTGGGCGGCCATCATCGCGGTGCCGACGGCGATAACGGGCTTCTACGGCCAGAACGTGCTCTATCCCGGCATCGACACGGTCACCGGCTTCGTCACCAGCACCGCGCTCATCGCGTTGTTGGTCGGCATCCTGTACGTGATGTTCCGCCGCCGGGACTGGTTGTAGCTCAGCGCTTCCGCAGCAGCTCGCCCGCGCGGCGGTTGTCGTCGTCGGCGTTGAGGGTCAGCACACCGACCACGTCGCCGTTCGCCTCATAGGTGACGGTGAAGCCGTTGTGGTGGTCCACGATTCGGCTGTGGTCGTAGCCGGGTCCCCAGCCACGGTACTTGAGCACCGAAGCGCCGATGGTGCAGGAGTATCCGGGCACGGTGTCCCAGGCGGCGCGGACGCCGGCGGCGCTGAGACCCGCGACGTAGCCCTGAAACGCCGCGTCGCGCCAGTGTTCGGCCGGGACCGGCCGGCCCGCCGTCACGTTGTCGGCCAGCGCGACGTCCCCGGCCGCGTAGACGTTGCGCGCGGAGGTGTGCATGCGCTCGTCGGTGACGATGCGGCCGTCGCGCGTCGTGATCCCGGCGGCCTCGGCGAGGCGGATGTCGGGCCTTACCCCCGTGGCGCACACCACGAGATCGGCGTCGACGGCCTCCCCCGAGCCCAGCAGCACCCGGCCGTCTTCGATCGCCGCCACACCGGTCTCCCCGGCGAAGCGAACGCCGTTGTCGGACAGTATCTTCGCGACGCGTTCGCCCGCCTCGAGCCCGAACCGGCGTTGCAGCGGAACGTGTTCGGCCGCCACCACCATGGTCGCGACGCCCCGCCCGGCGAGGCAGGCCGCGGCCTCACAGCCGATGAGTCCCCCGCCGATGACGACCGCGCAGTCGGCGTACTGGGCGGCCATCTTCAGCGCGACGGCGTCGGCGAAGGACCGCAGGGTGAGCGCCGACGCGATGCCGGGGATGTCCGGTCGCACGGCCATCGAACCGGACGCGATGAGCAGATGCCAGTAGGGGTAGCGCCGACCGCCCGCGGTGACGACCTCGTGGTGGTCGAGGTCGATGGTCTGGACGGTGATGGCGCGGACGAGGTCGACGTGGTTGCGCTCGAACCAGCGCTCGCTGTGCAGGGTGAGCTTGGTGTCGCGGTCGCAGAGGTAGTCCTTGCTCAGCGGCGGCTTGGCGTAGGGCAGCGCGGGGTCCGCGGTGAGGATGCGCACCGGGATTTCGGCATGCCTGCCGCGGAACGTCTCGGCCGCGCTCACTCCGGCCGGACCGCTGCCGATGGCGATGAAGCCTGGTGCCACCACGGCGCCTGAGTACCACTCCGCGACGCGAACCATGCCTGTAGTTAGGCGATCGTCATTTTTTGCGGTCCCCGCGCTCAGCTATCCACCGCGTCCCGCCCCTACGCCCGTGACCATGTGCTCACCCTGCCCAGGGGCAACGCCGCAACGAAATCCGTAGGCAACTGCGCGCCCGTCGTCGCCGCACGGCCTTCCACATCAGCTAACGATCATAAAGATTCCAGGTAGATAACGGAAAACCGAATTACTCAAAGTCCGACCATGACCACGCGATCCGCACTACCCTCAAGCCTGGTTGAGCTCCCAGCCCATCGATTGGGCTCAACATGGGAGATGGGGCGAAGGATGACTGCCAGGGGGACTGTGCGGATTCACCGCACCAACACGACGTCCGCGGACGACTTGGAGCGCGGCGGGCGAGCGACGTTCTCGGTGCGGCGCGTGTCGCCGACGCGGATGGTCGTGGCCGCGGTGGGTGACCTCGACGCGGTCAACGCCCGCGCCCTCGGTCGCTACGTCGAACGCCACGTGCGCGTATCCAAGCAGTTGATCATCGATCTGCGGGCGGTGAACTTCGCCGGTACCCAGGCGTTCACGGCGCTGTACTACATCAGCGTGCACTGCGCCCGCGGTGACGTGGACTGGATCATCCTGGGCGGCCACCCGGTGCGGCGCCTGCTGTCGATCTGTGACCCCGAAGGCGAGCTGCCGCTCGCCGACGACCTGCTCACCGGGCTCGCGCGCCTCGACCGCCTGGCGCAGTGCCGCTACCACATCGCGCCGACCGGATAGCGCGGGCACAGCCGAGACTCACTGCAGCACTTCGATCGCCGCGCGCAGCGGTTCGGGCGTCGTGCCCATCTCGCCGTGGAAGGCGAAGGCCAGTTCGACCACCAGGAACAGCAGCGCCCCGATGATCACTCCAACCGCGGCGGGCCGGTATTGGTGCGCGCCATGACGATTCGTTCGGTGCGTGAACTGCCGATCTGCTTGACCGAGTCGAGCGCGCTGCCCTGCACGGTTCGTTGCCGGTCGTCTGCCGGTCGGATGTCGTCGAGCGTGGACCGCAGGTCGGCGAGCGCGGTGTCGGCCTGCGGTGCGGCGTGCCCGTCGATGGCCCGCGGCCACTCGTCGAACGCGGCCTGCTCGTAGGCCGGCAGCCGCTCCTTGATGCGCCGCGCATCGGCGTCGGCGAAAGCGTCCAGCTCCCCGGTGATCTGGATCGCCGCGGCGCCTTCGGCCCGCACGTAGGTCAGGCGGCGACGGCGGCACCCGCGGCGCCGACGACGGGTATCGCGAACAGCAGCCAGGACGCGACATCGGTGACGATCCAACGACTCACGGCGACATCCTGCCCCGTCGCGGCCAGGTGTGGGAGCATCTTGCGAATGAACCCCGAGGAGGATCCCGAGGCCCGGATCCGCCAACTCGAGCAACCGCTCGCCGGCTACGCGGTGGAACTCGGCGGCACCGAGACGACCCAGGCCGCCAACCCGACCGCGCAGCTGCCGCCGCCCGTGTACGACGACCCGTATCAGCAGTCGCATTACAGCGCGCCGCCGTTCGGCGTCGCCTACCCGCAGGTGCCGAAGAAGGGCGCGCCGATCGGGCTGATCTTCGGACTGCTCGCGGTGGTCGTGGTGCTGGTGTTCGGCGGGATCGGCGCCTTCGTGTGGATCATGTGGGCGAACACGGACATCGCCGGCAGCCCGGCCAGTGATCCCGGCGTGACCTGGCCGACCGCGGTGCCGACAGGGCTCCCGACCGCGTTACCGACCGGACTGCCGACCGCCGAGCCGAGCGCGCCGGAGGTGGCGGTCGCACCGGCAGGCGGGCAGTACAGCGTCTCGGGCATCGACGAGACCGAGACCGTCGACTGCAACGGCGGCAACATCAGCGTCAGCGGCGTCAACAACACCGTGACGCTGCTCGGCCACTGCCTCAGCGTCACCGTGTCCGGCGTGGAGAACCAGGTGACCGTCGACAGCGCCGACGAGATAGGCGCCTCGGGTTTCGACAACCAGGTGATCTACCACTCGGGCGAGCCGCAGGTCGACGCGACCTCGGGCAACATCGTCGCGCAGGGTTAGGCGTCCCACTCCAGGATCCGCGCGGCCAGCTCCGGCCCGCAGTCCTCCTGCACGAAGTGGCTGCCGTTGATGCGCGCGTGCGGCTGACCCTTCGCACCGGGGACGTGCTCGATCAGCGGGCGGTCGGCTTTGCCGAGGATCGGGTCCTTCGCGCCGAACACGCACAGGAAGGGTTTCTCCCACCGGCCGAGCGCCTCCCACGCCGCCCGGTTGGCCGGGATCGCCGGGTCGTCCTGTGACGTCGGCACCAGCGCGGGGAAGGCCCGGGCGCCGGCCTGAAACCGCTTGTGCGGGAACGGCGCATCATATCCGGCACGCACCGCGGCGGGCACGTCGGTGACGGTGCCGGTGGCGACGATGCGCCCGGCCGGGAACACCGGCGTGTACTTCGCGAAGGCCCGCCAGATCCGGAATGGGAGGTTGGCCGCCGCCTGGCCGGCGGGCAGGAAGCCGTTGGCGACGACGACGCGCGCGATGCGCTCGCTCTGCTCGGCGGCGATCCGCAGCCCGATCAGCGAACCCCAGTCCTGCACGAAGATCGTCACGTCCCGCAGGTCGAGCGCCTCGAAGAAGGACGTCACCCACTCGACGTGCCGGAGATAGGTGTAATCGGTGATGCGGCTGGGCTTGTCGGAGCGGCCGAAGCCGATCAGATCCGGCGCCAGCACCCGTCGACCGCCCGCGGCCAGCGGCGGAATCATGGTGCGGTACAAGTAACTCCACGTCGGCTCCCCGTGCAGCAGGACGACGGGCGGGCCATCGGGTGGGCCTTCGTCGAGGTAATGCATGCGCAGTGCGTCGGTGTCGCCGGCGCGGACATCGACGTAGTGCGGCGCGAACGGGTAACCGGCGAGGTTCGCAAAGCGCTCGTCGGGGGTGCGCAGGATGTCCATGTCTCGAGCCTAGAGCGCGCAGCTTTTCCCCCGGCGAGGAATCAGGCCACCGGACGCGTCGGGTCCGAGCACCACTGCGACCACGAACCGGGAAACAGCGCGGCGTCCACACCCGCGGCGGCCAGTCCCGCGACGGTCACCGCCGCGGTGACGCCGGAGCCGCAGTACACCGCCACCGACGGGCCCGTCGCACCGCGCTCGGAGAACAACCGTCGGAGGTCGGCGTCGGCCAGCATGGTGCCGTCGCCGGCCAGCAGGCTGGTGCTCGGCACGTTGACCGCACCGGGAATGTGCCCGGCCACCGGGTCGACGGGCTCGACGTCGCCGCGGAACCGCTCCGGCGCGCGGGCGTCGAGCAGCGTGCCCGCCCCCAGCACCTCATCGGCGCCGACGGTCGGCAGCGCACCCGCGTACAGGTCGTCGTGCCGCACGGTCACATCGCCGGGGTCGGGCACGGCGGGCCCGGTCTCCACCGCGCCGCCCGCGGCGGTCCAGGCCGCCAGCCCGCCGTCGAGGATGCGGACGCCGGGGATACCCGCGGCGGTCAGCACCCACCACGCCCTCGCCGAGCCGGCACGGTTCCAGTCGTCGTATGCCACGACCGGCACGCCGTCGCGTACGCCCCACCGGCGGGCGGCGTCCTGCAGCGCCGCCCCCGAGGGCAGCGGGTGACGGCCGCGTCCGGTGACGCCGTGATCGCTGAGCTCGTCCTCGAGCGAGACGTACACCGCGCCGGGCAGGTGGCCCCGCTCGTAGGCGGGACGGCCGTCGGGTTCGGTGAGCTGCCATCGGACGTCGAGCAGCGTGACCGGTTCACCGCCGTCGAGCAGGCGCGCCAGGTGCGGGGCGGTGATCAGCACATCGTCGCGTGCGGTCATGCCTCACACGGTAGCGGCGACCGGTGGCCCGATTTCGTCTGCGAGCGTTTCGATCACGCAGGCCAGTTCGTCGACCAGCCAGCTGTCGCTGCGGCCGCGGTAGACCTCGAGCAGCGAGCGGTAGTACCAGAGGTGCTCGTGCGGGTCGTCGGTGTTGAAGCGCTGCCAAACCTGCGGGCCGAAACGGCGTAGGTCGCGCAGGATGGCGCGGGCGTTGTCGAGCTTGTCGGCCATCGACACGCGGACGGTGCTGTCCGACGCCGTGGCCAGGTGCGCGATGTAGCGCTCCTTGCGTTCGCGCCACGGCGGCTTGGGGGTGACGACGGTGTCGCTGCACTCCTCGACGATGTCGGCGACCTCGGCGCCGAACCGCTCGCCGATCTCGGCCAGCGTCGCATCGCCGCCCTGGTCTTCGGCCGCGTCGTGCAGCAGCGCGGCGATCGCCTCGGTCTCGGTGCCCTCGGCCTCGATGACCAGGCCGGCGACCGACAGCAGATGCCCGACGTAGGGCACCTCGCTGGCCTTGCGGGTCTGCGTGCGATGGAGTTCGGCGGCGTAGGTTAGCGCCTCGTGGAACTTGGGGCCGAGTCGGGGCGACGTCGTCGTCTCGCTCATGCGGTCCTCCTTCGTCGCGGCGAACGGTCGTTGCGCCGTCAGTACGACGACACCCCGTCGACGCTGACGAACATGCCGTGTCCGGTGCCGTCATTCGTCAGCCGCGTGCCATCGAATGTCGACACCACGGTCCAACCGTGGAAGCTGAATGGCGTCCTGTAGGTGAGGACGACCTCGCTCGAGCCGCCGTCGCCGATGTTGCCGACGTTCCAGTTGAAGTCACCTTCGGCATGGACGATCGCGAGGTTCGACGGCGTTCCGTCCGCCCCGGCAGGTGCGCCGGGGAAACCGTCGGCGCTGGCGCGCTCACAAACCGCCTCTTCTGCACTGATGACGCATCGCACCTGGCCGGACTCCGTGCGCACGTACTGGTAGGCCTCCTGCTGCGCCGTCGCGACGGGACTCAGTGCGAGCGCGACGACTGACGCGCCCACGATCGACAACCAACCTCGCCGCATGGTCTCCCCCTTCGACGGCCGTCCTGCCCAGCACCCAAGTCTCCTCTCCTGCGTCGCTGCCGTCCCACGTTCGGCTGACGACGTCGGACCCACCTCCTAGGGTTGGCTGCGATGGCGCTTCACATCCATCGTGCGGAACGCACCGATCTGCTCGCCGACGGACTCGGTGCCCTGCTCGCCGATCCCCTGCCCGACCCGTTCGCCGAGGAACTGGTCATCGTTCCGGCCAAGGGCGTCGAGCGCTGGCTGAGCCAGCGGCTGTCGCACGTCCTCGGCCGCGGCGACGGCGGCGACGGCGTCTGCGCGGGCGTCGCGTTCCGCAACCCGCGCTCGCTCATCGCCGAGTTGACCGGGATCGACTCAGGCCGAATCGGCGGCGTCGACGACCCGTGGTCGCCCGACGCGATGGTGTGGCCGCTGATGGAGGTCATCGATGCCCACTGCCCCGACGAGTGGTGCCAACCGCTGGCGGTCCACCTCGGGCACTTCGAAACGGGCGACGAGAAGGAGCTGAGGCAGGGCCGGCGCTACGCCGTCGCCCGCCGCCTCGCCGGCCTGTTCGCCTCCTACGCCCGTCAACGCCCGCAGTTGCTGGTCGACTGGGAGAACGGCGTCGCCGGTGACATTTCCTCCGACCTCGCCTGGCAGCCGCCGCTGTGGCGTGCGCTCATCGACCGCATCGATGTCGACACGCCGCATATCCGACACGCCAAAACCGTTGCCAGGCTGCAGGAGTCACCGACACAGCTGCCGGAGCGGCTCTCGCTGTTCGGCCACACCCGACTGCCGAGCACCGAGATCGAACTCCTCGACGCGCTGTCCACCCACCACGACCTGCACCTGTGGCTGCCGCATCCCAGCGACGACCTCTGGCAGCAACTGAAAGGAACCGCCGGGCAGATCCCTCGTCGCGAGGACACCACCCACCGCCAGGTCGGCCATTCCCTGCTCGCCACCCTCGGCCGCGACCTTCGCGAACTGCAGCGCGGCCTGCCCGGCGGCCCGCGCACCGACGAGTACCTGGGCGGCGATGACCGACCGGACACCCTCCTCGGCTGGCTGCAGTCCGACATCACGGCCAACACGATCCGCCGCGAGGGACGGGTGCACACCACCACCGATCGCTCGGTACAGGTACACAGCTGTCACGGTCCCGCCCGCCAGATCGACGTGCTGCGTGAGGTTCTGCTCGGGCTGCTCGCCGACGACGAGACACTCGAACCGCGCGACATCCTCGTCATGTGCCCCGACATCGAGACCTACGCGCCGCTGATCGTCGCCGGGTTCGGGCTCGGCGACATGATCACCGGCGTGCACCCCGCACACCGGTTGCGGGTGCGGCTGGCCGACCGGTCACTGGTGCAGACCAACCCGCTGCTGGGTGTCGCGTCCCAGTTGCTGGCGCTTGCCGGCGGACGGGCCACCTCCAGCGAGGTGCTCAACCTCGCGCAGGCCGCGCCGGTGCGGGCCCGGTTCGGCTTCACCGACGACAACCTCGAGGACATCACCCGCTGGGTGCGCCAGGCCAACATCCGCTGGGGCTTCGACACCGACCACCGCAAACCCTATGGCGTCGACTTCATCCAGAACACATGGCGTTTCGGCATCGACCGGGTGCTGGCCGGGGTGGCCATGTCCGACGACTCGCACGCCTGGATCGACACCACACTGCCCCTCGATGACGTGAGCAGCAACCGGGTCGACCTGGCCGGCCAGCTCGCCGAGTACATCGACCGCCTGCGCTGTGCGGTCCAATCCCTCACCGGGGCAAGACCACTCGAGGAGTGGCTGGGTTCGCTGACCCACAGCATCGGCCTGCTGACTCGCGTGAGCGACGAAGACGTCTGGCAGAGCGCCCAACTCGAACGCGAGTTCGCCGACGTGCTCGGCACCGCGGGCGAGCGTGCGGACACCTTGATGCGGCTCTCCGATGTCCGCGCGCTGCTCGACCGCCACCTCGCCGGCCGCCCGACCCGGGCCAACTTCCGCACGGGCACGCTGACGGTGTGCACGATGGTCCCGATGCGGTCGGTGCCGCACCGTGTCGTGTGCCTGGTCGGCCTCGACGACGGGGTGTTCCCCCGGCTGGGTGTGGTCGACGGCGACGACGTGCTCGCCCGTGATCCGATGACCGGTGAACGCGACATCCGTTCCGAGGACCGGCAGTTGCTGCTCGACGCCATCGGCGCGGCCACCGAGACACTGGTGATCACCTACACCGGCGCCAACGAGTACTCGGGTCAGGAACGACCGCCCGCCGTTCCGCTCGCCGAGCTCCTCGACACGCTGGACCGCACGACCGAGCAGAAGGTCCGCGACAAGATCGTCGTGGAACATCCGCTGCAACCGTTCGACACCCGCAACGTCATTCCCGGCGAGCTGGTCCCCGGTGTGCCGTTCACCTTCGACTCCACGGTCAAACGAGCGGCGCTCACCCGAGCCGGTGAGCGTGCGCAGCGGCCGAAGTTCGTCTCCGGGCCGCTGCCCGCCTCCCCGGTCGACGACGTCGCGCTCGCCGACCTGGTCGCGTTCTTCCGGGATCCGGTGAAGGGCTTCTTCCGCGCCCTCGACTACACGCTGCCGTGGGAGGTCGACGGGGTGCAGGACGCGATGCCCGTCGACCTCGACGCGCTGGAGGAGTGGACGGTCGGCGAGCGCATGCTGCGAGACATGTTGCGCGGCATGGATGCCGACCAGGCGCGCCAAGCCGAGTGGCGGCGCGGCTCGCTGCCTCCGGGCAATCTCGGCTGGCGCAGGGCCAACGAGATCTGCGACCAGGCCACGCGCATCGCCGACGCCGCACGGCCGTACCGCGGTGCCGACCCGACGGCGGTGGACGTCGACATCGAGATCGGCGGGGGCCGTCGGGTCACCGGCACCGTCACGCCGGTCTACGGCGATCGGCTCGTCTCGGTCACCTATTCCAAGCTCGACGGCCGCCATCTGCTGCAGCCGTGGATTCCGTTGCTGGCGTTGCTTGCTCACGAACCGACTCGCGACTGGAAGGCCGTCAGCATCGGCCGGGCGAGACGCGGTACCACGCCTCGGGTGGAGGTGATGGGCCGACCCGAGGCATCGGCGACCGCGTTGCTCGCCGACCTGGTGGCGATGTACGACCAGGGCCGGCGCGAACCGCTGCCGCTGCCGGTGAAGACGTCGTTCGCGTGGGCCGAAGCGGTGCACGGTCACGGCGATCCCGAGCAGCGGGCGGGTTACCGGTGGCGTTCGGGACTGTACCCCGGCGAAGAGGACGAGCCGGCCTATCAACTGGCGTTCGGCAAGGGCACGTGGCTGCCGCACCTCGTCGAACGCGGCCTGGACGCGTACTCCCGCCGGCTGTGGTTGCCGATGCTGGGGGCGCTGGAGACGTGATGGAGCCGTTCAACCTGCTGGGGCCGTTGCCCGCCGAGCGCTCGACCACCGTGCTGGAGGCCAGCGCTGGCACCGGCAAGACGTTCGCGTTGGCCGGCCTGGTCACCCGCTACCTGGCCGAGGGCGTCGCGACGCTCGACCAGATGCTGCTGATCACGTTCAGCCGCGCGGCCACCCAGGAACTGCGTGACCGGGTGAGGCGTCAGATCGTCGATGCGGTACAGGCTTTCGACGAGCCCGCGTCGGCCGGCGACAACCAGATCATCGGGCACCTGCTCGCCGGCAACCCCGGCCAACTCGCCGAACGCGAACGCAATCTGCGCGACGCGCTGGCATCCTTCGACGCCGCGACGATCGCCACCACGCACCAGTTCTGCCAGCTGGTCCTCAAATCACTGGGCGTGGCGGGTGACACCGACTCCGGCGTCACGCTGGTCGAGAGCCTCGACGACCTGGTCACCGAGATCGTCGACGATCTGTACCTGCACCACTTCGGCCGGGAACGCGACAACCCGCTGCTGAGCTATCCCGACGCGCTGCGACTGGCCAAGGAGGTCGTCGAGCACCCCGCGACCGAACTGCGGCCGAAGGACCCCGAGCCGGACTCGCGCGCCGAGGTGTGTGTGCGCTTCGCGAAGGACGTTCTCGCCGAACTGGAGATCCGCAAGCGACGCAAGGGGATTCTCGGTTACGACGACCTGCTGAGCCGGCTGGCCGACGCGCTGGAGGCCGACGGCTCGGCCGCGCAGCTGCGCATGCACCAACGCTGGCCGATCGTGATGGTCGACGAGTTCCAGGACACCGACCCCGTGCAGTGGCGGGTGATCGACCGCGCCTTCACCGGCCGTTCGACGCTGATCCTGATCGGCGATCCCAAGCAGGCCATCTACGCGTTCCGCGGCGGCGACATCGTCACGTATTTGAGCGCGGCCTCGAAGTCCGACGTGCAGAAGACGTTGGCCACCAACTGGCGCAGCGACGCCGCGCTGGTGACCCGGCTGCAGGCGGTGCTGCGCGGCGCGCAACTGGGCCACGAGAAGATCGTCGTGCACGACGTGGCCGCCAGGCACACCGAGTCGCGGCTGGCGGGCGCGCCGTGCGGCGATCCGTTCCGGCTGCGGGTGGTGCGCCGGGAGACGTTGGGCCGCAGCGGAACAAGTGTCGTGCCGATCGACCGGCTCCGCACCCACATCCCCCAGGACCTGGCCGCCGACATCGGCGCGCTGCTGGCCTCCGAGGCCACGTTCGACGGCCGCCCACTGGAGGCCGCCGACATCGCGGTCATCGTGGAGAACCACCGCGATGCCCGGGTCTGCTATCGGGCGCTCTGCGACGCGGGGGTCCCCGCGGTCTACACCGGCGACTCCGACATCTTCACCTCCGACGCCGCCGAGGACTGGCTGGCCCTGCTGGAGGCGTTCGACCAGCCCCACCGGCCCGGAATCGTGCGCGCGGCGGCCGCGACGATGTTCTTCGGTGAGACCGCGGAAACGCTCGTCGAGGGTCGCGACACGTTGACCGACCGCGTCGCGGAGACGCTGCGGGAGTGGGCCGGTCACGCGCGTGAGCGTGGCGTCGCGGCGATCTTCGAGGCCGCGCAGCTCGCGGGCATGGCCGACCGGGTGCTGTCCTGGCAGAACGGTGAGCGGCAGATGACCGACCTCGCCCACATGACTCAACTGTTGCAGGAGGCCGCGCACCGCGAGCACTTCACGCTGCCTGCGCTGCGGGACTGGTTACGGGCCCAGCGCGAGGAGCGCAGCGGCGCAGCCGAACGATTCCGCCGCCTCGACAACGACGCCGCCGCTGTTGCGGTGATGACGGTGTTCGTCGCCAAGGGCCTGCAGTTCCCGGTCGTCTACCTGCCGTTCGCGTTCAACCGCCACGTCTTCGAGCCGGATCTGGTGCTGTACCACCAGGGCGACACGCGGTGCCTGCATATCGGCGGCGTCGACAGCCCGGACTTCCACGCGGTGTCGAAGGCGGGCAAGGAAGAGGACGCCAGCGACGACAGCCGGCTGATGTATGTCGCAATGACCCGGGCCCAGTCGCAGCTGGTCGCCTGGTGGGCGCCGACGCGCGACGAACCCAACGGCGGCCTGTCGCGGCTGCTGCGCGGCCGGCACCCCGGCGAGTCGATGGTGCCGGATGCCGTTGCGCCCAGCAAGGTCTCCGATGACGACGCGCTGGCGCGCTTTCGGGAATGGGAAGCCGTCGGCGGTCCGGTCATCGAGGAATCGGTGCCGCGGACGATCCCCGACCGCCCCGCGGCCGCGGCCCCCACCGGGTTCGACGCCCGCCACTTCCACCGCTCCATCGACACGGCGTGGCGACGGACCTCCTACAGCGGGTTGATCCGTGCGGTCGAGGCGACACCGGTCAGCAGCGAGCCCGAAGCGGTCGAACTCGACGACGAAGTCGCCGAGATCCCGTTGGCGACGACGACGGCCGGGGCCGACGTGCCGTCACCGATGGCGGAGCTGCCCAGTGGGGCCAAGTTCGGCACGCTGGTGCACGCGGTGCTCGAGACGGCGGATCCGTTCGCCGCCGACCTCGCCGCCGAACTGGAGGCACGCGTCCGTGAGCACTCGGTGTGGTGGCCGGTCGATGTGCCGGCCGCCGACCTGGCGGCGGCGATGCTGCCGATGCACGATACCCCGCTGGGGCCGCTGGCCGACGGCAGAACGCTACGGCAGATCGGCCTGTCGGACCGGATGCGGGAGATGGACTTCGAGTTCCCCTTGGCCGGAGGCGATCTGCGCGCGTCGGCACCCGACATCCGACTGGCGCATGTCGGCGAACTCCTGCGGCAGCACTTGGCGCCGAACGATCCGCTGAGCTCGTACGCGGAGCGGTTGAGGCAACCGGGGCTGGGCGCGCAGTCGCTCAAGGGATACCTGTCCGGATCGGTGGACGCGGTGCTGCGCATCGGGCAGCGGTATCTCGTGGTGGACTACAAGACCAACTGGCTCGGCGATCCGACCCGGCCGTTGACGGCCGCCGACTATGCGCAACCACGCCTCGCCGAGGCGATGCTGCATTCCGACTATCCGCTGCAGGCCCTGCTGTACAGCGTTGTGCTGCACCGCTTCCTGCGATGGCGGCTGGCGAGCTACACACCCGAGGATCATCTGGGTGGCGTGCTGTATCTGTTCCTGCGGGGAATGTGCGGACCGCAGACGCCCGTGCAGGACGGCCACCCCGCCGGGGTGTTCAGCTGGCAACCGTCGGCGGCGCTGATCACCGCGCTGTCGGATCTGCTCGACGCCGGGAGGGTCGCGGCGTGACCAGCCTCGAGTGGCGGCGGGCGATCAGCGCCACCGGCCTGTTGCGCACCTTCACCGACGCCGAAGTCCTCGACGCGGCGGATGTGCATGTGGCGCAACGTCTCTGCGCGCTCGCCGAGGCGCCCGACGAGGTGGTTGCGCTCGCGGTGGCGCTGGTCGTGCGCGCGCTTCGTAACGGGTCGGTCTGCCTGGACCTGCGGACCGTCGAGCAGCAGGTCGGTCTCGACGGGCTGCCGTGGCCCGCCGTCGACGACTGGCTCGGCGCCATCGCCGCGCACCCGCTGACCGGGCAGCCGCCTGCGCTACGCGTCGACGGGGATCTGTTGTATCTCGACCGGTACTGGCTCGAAGAGCAGCAGGTGTGCGACGACATCCTGTCGATGATCGCCACCACGGCGACCCGGCCCGCGACGGATCTCGACCGGCTGTTCCCCTCGGGATTCGAGGAACAGCGCGCCGCCGCGGAACTGGCCCTGTCCCAGGGCCTCACGGTGCTCACGGGCGGTCCGGGCACGGGTAAGACGACCACGGTGGCGCGGTTGCTCGCGGTCCTCGCGAGCGGAACCCGGCTGCGGATCGCGTTGGCGGCGCCCACCGGAAAGGCGGCAGCGCGACTGCAGGAGGCGGTGCAACTGGAGGTCGACAGGCTCGACGCGGCCGACCGCGAAGCGCTGTCCGGCCTGCACGCGACGACAATGCACCGACTGCTCGGCAGCCTCCCGGAGACGTCGGCACGCTTCCGCCACCACCGCGGTAACCGGTTGCCGCACGACGTGATCGTGGTCGACGAGACGTCGATGGTCTCGCTGACGATGATGGCGCGACTGCTGGAGGCGGTGCGACCCCAGGCCCGGCTCATCCTTGTCGGCGACCCGGACCAGTTGGCGTCGGTGGAGGCGGGAGCGGTGCTCGCCGATCTGGTCGACGGTCTCGGCGGCGGTCGTGTCGCGGAGTTGAAGACGTCGCACCGGTTCGGCGAGTCGATCGGGACATTGGCCACCGCGATCCGGGCCGGCGACGCCGACTCCGTCCTGGACGTGCTGCGGCTCGGCGGTGAGCACATCGAGTGGGTCGACACCGAGGAGCCGTCGGATTCTCTCCGGAAGGTGTTGGTGCCGTTCGCTGTTGAGCTCCGCAAGGCGGCGATCCTCGGTGACGACGACGCGGCGTTGGCCGTCTTGAACGAACACCGGCTGTTGTGCGCGCATCGCCGCGGCCCGTTCGGCGTGCGGTACTGGAACAACCAGGTAGAGCGGTGGCTGGCGGAGACGACCGGCGAGCCGATCTGGTCGGCGTGGTACGCCGGCCGACCGGTGCTGGTGACCGCGAACGACTACGGGCTGGGCCTGTACAACGGCGACACCGGCGTCACGGTGCTGCGCGACGGAGTGCTGCGTGCGGTCATCGCGGGCAACGAGCGGCTCGAGTTCGCGACGAGCCGACTGGCCGACGTGGACACGATGCACGCGATGACGATTCACAAGTCCCAAGGCAGCCAGGCCGACGAAGTGACGGTACTGCTGCCGCCGCAGGACTCGCGGCTGTTGTCCCGCGAGTTGTTCTACACCGCGGTGACACGCGCGAAGAAGAAGATCCGGATCGTCGGCTCAGACACCTCGGTGCGCGCCGCCGTCGAACGCCGCGCGGTGCGCGCGTCGGGGTTGGCGCGGCGACTGTCCCTTTCTCGTTGACTCTGCGCCCATGGCGCGGTTCATCCACAATTTCGCGCCCTGGGCGCAGAGTGAACGCAATTTGTCGGATATGGCGCGCAGCCTGCCGCCATGGAACATATTGAAGGACCGTTCATCGGCAGCGCGGCGCTGGCGTCAGGCGCGCTGAACCGGCATCAACTGCGCCGCTTCCACCAGGCGATCATGCCGAACGTCTACCTGGACAAGCGGTTGGAACCGACGCTGCAGCAGCGCACCGTCGCGGCGTGGTTGTGGTCCGGTCGGCAAGCCGTCATCGCCGGCCTCGCCGCCTCGGCGATACACGGTTCGAAATGGGTCGACGACGACTCGCCCGTCGAATTGATCTGGCGAAACGGGCGATCGCCGACCGGGGTCGTCACGCGTGATGACCTCCTGCTTCCCGACGAGTACCGGCGTTACGACGCCCTGCCCGTCACGACGCCGGAGCGCACAGCGTTCGACCTCGGCAGAAGGGAGCGGATCGAGACGGCCGTCGCGCGGCTCGACGCTCTCGCTGCGGCAACGGGTTTCAAGGCGCTCGACGTCGAGAACCTGGCTCGCGCGCATCGCCACACCCGCGGATTGCGCGAACTCGAGCGGGCGCTCGACTTGATGGACCCCGGCGCCGAGTCGCCGAAGGAGACATGGTTGCGACTGTTGGCGATCCGCGAGGGGTACTCGCGCCCGCGCACTCAGGTCCCGGTGTGCGGTCCGGACGGATGGCCGTTGTACTACCTGGATATGGGCTGGGAGGACATCATGCTCGCGCTGGAGTACGACGGTGGTCACCATTGGGACGATCCCAAGCGGGTCGCATACGACATCAAACGCGCCGAGTACCTCGCGAGCATTGGCTGGATTGTCATCCGCGTGACGAAGGGCCACCATCCCGCCGACGTTCGCGCTCGACTAAGGCGGGCGTGGGAGCGATCAACTCGTTGACTCTGCGCTCACGGCGCGGTTCAATGCCGGTCTGGCGCCCTATACGCAGAATCAACGTGGCGCCGCCGATGTTTAATTCCGGCCGCAACTTGGCAATCCGCATCCATCGGAGTGTGGTGTAGAACATAGCCGCGTGGACGGAGCCTGCTCATGACAACAGAGAACACGGCGAAACCGACCGACGTCGACAGGGCGCTACTCGGCACCGCGACCTACCGCAGCCTCGGCGAACAGCGACTCTCCCCGCAGGAGGAACGCTTCGAGAAGGGCAGGCGCACCGTCGGCCTGTTCCTCGCCCCGCTGCTGACCGTCGTCATGCTGGTCCTGCCGCTCGACATCCCGCGCGACCAGCAGGTGCTGGCCGCCGTACTGCTCGGCGTGATCGCGCTGTGGATCAGCGAGGCCGTGCCGATCCCGATCGGCGGCCTGCTCGGCGTCGCGGTCGCCGTCTTCCTCGGCGTCGCCCCGGTCGACGACGTCCTCGGCCCGTTCGGTTCGTCGACGATCTTCACGTTCATCGGCGCGTTCATCCTCGCCCAGGCGATGCTCAAACACGGGGTGGCGCGGCGCTTCGCGTTCCGCATCCTCGCGCTGCCGCGCGCCGGTCGGTCCACCACCGGGGTGATTATCGCGTTCGGCGCCATCACCTGCCTGCTCTCGGCGTTCGTGTCCAACACCGCGACCGTGGCCATGCTGCTGCCGACGGCGATGGGCATCCTGGGCGTCATCGCCAAACTGCTGCAGCAGCGCGGCGACGTCGAACCCGACTTCGACCCGAAGCGACTGCATGTCGGCACGGCGCTGATGCTCATGCTGGCCTACGGCGCCAGCGTCGGCGGCCTGTTGACCCCGGTGGGCAGCCCGCCCAACCTGATCGGCCGCGGCCTGATCGAGGAGGCCACCGGCGAACGGATCAGCTTCGGGCAGTGGATGGTGATGGCCCTGCCGATCTGCCTGGTGATGTTCGGCCTGCTGGCGCTGATTCTGTTGCGGCTCAACAAGCCCGAGATCAAGCGGATCGAGGGCGTCTCCGAGTACGTGGCCAGTCAGCGCGAGAAGCTCGGAAAGCTGTCGCGGGCCGAGAAGAACACGCTGATCGCGTTCGCCGTTACCGTGACGCTGTGGATCCTGCCTGGCGTCGTCGCGCTGATCGCCGGAACCGACTCCAGCACCTACGAGTTCGTCAGCGACCGCCTCGACGAGGGCGTCGTCGCGGTGTTCGGCGCCTCGCTGCTGTTCCTGCTGCCGACCGACTGGCAGAGCCGCGAGTTCACGCTGCGCTGGAAGGACGCCGCCGAGATCGACTGGGGCACCATCATTCTCTTCGGTACCGGCATCATCTTCGGCTCCCTGATCTCCAGCACCGGGCTGGCCGAGACCATCGGCACCTCCATCGACGACGCGCTGGGTCTGTCCAGCGTCGTGCCGATCACGATCTTCGCGGTGCTGCTGGCGATCGTGGTGTCGGAGACGACGTCGAACACCGCGTCGGCCGCGGTGGTGGTGCCGATCATCATCCCCGTGGCGGTGGCCGCCGGAGTGAACCCGTTCGTGCCGGCACTGGCGGCGACGTTCGCCGCGTCGTTCGGCTTCATGCTGCCGGTGTCGACGCCGCAGAACGCGATCGTCTACGGCTCGGGCGTTGTGCCGATCACCAAGATGATCCGATCGGGCATCTCGTTCGACATCGCGGGCGCGATCCTCATCATCATCCTGCTGCCGTTGATGATCGGCCTGCTGGGCCTGGGCACGTGAGCGAAGCTTGCGAGCGAACGGTGAGCAGATGAGCACCATCGCCGTCATCCCCGGCGACGGGATCGGCTGCGAGGTCATCGCCTCGGCGCGCACGGTCCTCGACGCGGTGTCCTCCCGGCACGGAATCTCGTTGTCGTACACCGAGTTCGACTGGTCGTGCCAGCGCTACGAACACGACGGCACCATGATGCCCGCCGACGGCATCGACACGCTGCGGCAGTTCGACGCGATCCTGCTGGGCGCCGTCGGCTGGCCGGGCGTACCGGACCACGTCTCGCTGTGGGGACTGCTGATCCCGATCCGGCGCGAGTTCCGCCAGTACGTCAACCTGCGGCCGATCCGGGTGTTCGACGGCGTCGAGAGCCCGCTGCGCGCGCCGGGCGACGTCGACTTCGTGGTGGTGCGCGAGAACGTCGAGGGCGAGTACAGCGAGATCGGTGGGCGGCTGAACCGCGGCTTCCCCGACGAGATGGCGGTGCAGGAATCGGTGTTCACCCGCGTCGGGGTGAGCCGCATCGCCGACTACGCGTTCGAACTGGCCCGCAGCAGGCGGGGGTACGTCACGTCGGCGACGAAGTCGAACGGAATCGTGCACACGCTGCCGTTCTGGGATGAGGTGGTCGCCGAACGGGCCGAGTTGTTCGCGGACGTGCGGTGGGACAGCGAGCACATCGACGCGCTGGCCGCGAAGTTCGTGTTACAGCCGCAGCGCTTCGACGTCGTCGTGGGATCGAA
The DNA here is from genome assembly GCF_039871645.1 of Mycobacterium sp. B14F4. NCBI lineage: Bacteria > Bacillati > Actinomycetota > Actinomycetes > Mycobacteriales > Mycobacteriaceae > Mycobacterium > Mycobacterium sp. B14F4. The sequence continues at coordinate 138,223 of NZ_JBDPMF010000009.1, forward strand.
CCTGTTCGGCGACATCCTGTCCGACCTCGCGGCGGCGGTCGCCGGGTCGATCGGGATCGCGCCGTCGGCCAACCTGGACCCGACCAGGAAGTACCCGTCGATGTTCGAGCCGGTGCACGGATCGGCGCCGGACATCGCCGGGCGGGGCATCGCGAACCCGGTCGGGGCGGTGTGGTCGGCGGCGCTGATGCTCGAACACCTCGGCCACGAAGCGGCGGCCGGCGAGGTGATGGCCGCGATCGAGGCCACGCTGGCCAAGCCGGAAACCCGGACCGGCGACCTCGGCGGCAGCGCGTCCACAACCGCAGTGACGGAAGCGTTGGTTTCCCACCTGAGTTAACCAGGGGCCGCTACCGTGGGGCCGTGGCCGCCACCGACCGCACTCGCGATATCGCCGCGACCCCGACGCAGATCTGGGACCTACTCGCCGACTTCGGTGCGCTCAGCACGTGGGTCGACGGCGTCGACCACTCGTGCATCCTGAGCGGTGACCCGCCGGCCGTCGGGACCACCCGGCGCGTGCAGGTCGGACGCAACGTGCTTGTCGAGCGCATCACCGAGTCCGACCCGCAGTACGTCCTCGGCTATGACATCGACGGGCTGCCCAAGGTGTTCGGCAAGGTCGGCAACCGCTGGTCCGTCGGGCCGACCAGCGGCGGCCGAACCCTGGTGACGGTGACCAGCACCGTCGAGATCGGCCCCCGTCTCGATCAACAACTCGCCGAGCGCGTGGCCTGCCGCGTGCTGGCCCGCCAGTCCGACACGACGCTCGCCGGACTGGCCGACCATTTGGAGAACGCCAATGTCTGACGCTCGGCCCGACATCGTCATCATCATGACCGACGAAGAGCGCGCGATACCACCCTACGAGACGCCCGAGGTCCTGGATTGGCGATCGCGGAAGCTGCTCGGCCGCAAGTGGTTCGACGAGCACGGTGTCAGTTTCCAGCGGCACTACACCGGCTCGCTGGCGTGCGTGCCGAGCAGGCCGACGATCTTCACCGGCCAGTACCCCGACCTGCACGGCGTCACCCAGACCGACGGCATCGGCAAGATGTACGACGACTCCCGACTGCGCTGGCTGCGCCGCGGCGAGGTGCCGACGCTGGGCAACTGGTTCCGCGCGGCGGGCTACGACACGCACTACGACGGCAAGTGGCACATCTCGCATGCGGATCTGACCGACCACACCGGAGCGCCGCTCGCGACCAACGACGACGACGGCGTGATCGACCCCGCCGCGGTGCAACGCTACCTCGACGCCGATCCGCTTGCGCCCTACGGCTTCTCGGGCTGGGTCGGTCCCGAGCCGCACGGGGCGTTGCTGTCCAACGCCGGGGTGCGGCGCGACCCGCTGATCGCCGACCGGGTGGTGGCGTGGCTGGAGGACCGCTACGCCCGGCGGCGCGCCGGCGATCCGGCAGCGCTGCGCCCGTTCCTGTTGGTGGCCAGCTTCGTCAACCCGCACGACATCGTGCTGTTCCCGGCATGGTCGCGCCGCAGCCCGATCCGGCCGTCGCCGCTCGACCCGCCCGCCGTCCCCCCGGCGCCGACCGCCGACGAGGACCTGTCGACGAAACCCGCGGCGCAGATCGCGTTCCGCGAGGCCTACTACTCCGGCTACGGCCCGGCGCCGGCGATCGACCGCACCTACACCCGCAACGCGCAGCGCTACCGCGACCTGTACTACCGCCTGCACGCCGAGGTCGACGCGCCGATCGACCGCGTGCGCCGCGCCGTCACCGACAACGGTTCCGAGCACGCGGTCCTGGTGCGCACCGCCGACCACGGCGACCTGCTCGGCGCGCACGGCGGGCTGCACCAGAAGTGGTTCAACCTGTACGACGAGGCGACGCGGGTGCCGTTCGTGATCGCGCGCATCGGCGACCAGGCCACCACGGCGCGTACCGTCGCCGCCCCGACCTCGCACGTCGACCTGGTGCCGACGCTGCTCGGGGCGGCGGGCGTGGACGTCACGGCGACCGCGGCCAAGCTGGCGGAGTCGTTCTCCGAGGTGCACCCGCTGCCGGGCCGCGACCTGATGCCGGTGGTCGACGGGACGCCGGCGGACGAGACCCGCGCGGTGTACCTGATGACGCGCGACAACGTGCTCGAGGGCGACACCGGCGCGTCGGGTCTGGCGCGGAAGCTGAAGCGGACCGCCAATCTGCCTGCGCCGCTACGCATTCAGGTACCCGCGCATGTCGGCTCGAACTTCGAGGGGCTGGTGCTGAGGGTCGACGAGCCCGGCGGCGAGGGACACCTGTGGAAGCTGGTGCGTACGTTCGACGATCCGGCGACCTGGACCGAACCCGGCGTGCGGCACCTCGCGGCGAACGGGATGGGCGGCGAGGCGTACCGCACCGAACCGCTGGACGACCAGTGGGAGCTCTACGACCTGACCGCCGATCCGATCGAGGCCGTCAACCGGTGGACCGATCCGGGCCTGCACGAATTGCGGCAGTACTTGCGTATGCAACTGAAACAGGCCCGCGCCGGCTCGGTTCCGGAGCGCAATGTCCCGTGGCCATACGTGCCGCGTCAGACACCCAGCACACCGCCGGGACCGGTTCGTGAGCTGCTCGAGCGGGTCACGGGAGGCGGGCGGCGAACGGCGCCGGACTGAAGCGCCAGGCCAGCAGGCCGGGGGGATCTTGCAGTAAAACCGCGGCCGACGCGGTACGGTTGGGCCGGGTTGACCTTCCCAGCCTCCCGGAAACGTCACGGCGGCGATCCCATCCCCGCCCGAAGGGGTGTCTGAACCCCGACGTCAGCCGGTGTGAACGGTGATTGTGACCCGCGGGGAGTCCGATGTCGGATTTGTCACAGTTAGCGGCCGAAAACGGCACAGATCGGGGCGCCTCGCTGTCGACGGTCAATGGGTCGGTACAGTCGGTCTGCCAGACGAACTCTGCCCGTCGTTCCGGCCGGAGTGACGGACCACCTGGGGTGAACATGAAGGAGTCGCGCTCTGCCGTAATAATCGTCGGCCCCGTTTCGGGACCGGCGACGGTCGAACTCCAGCGGCTTCTGAATAGCCCGGCGCACCGACTAACCGTCGGATCGCGGGCACGATCGAGAAACGGCGTTGTCGCGGCGAAGCCAAAGGGGTTGTGTTGAGCCAGTTTACCGAGACTATGTACCGGAACGCCCGGTGGACCACGAAGGGGATGGTCACCGGCGAGCCTGAGGCTCCCGTCCGGCACACCTGGGCGGAGGTGAACGCCCGGGCTGCGCGAGTGGCCGGCGGACTGGCCGCGGCCGGCGTCGGACACGGTGACGCGATCGCAGTGCTGGCGGGCGCCCCGGTGGAGATCGCGCCGACGGCCCAGGGAATCTGGATGCGCGGCGCCAGCCTGACCATGCTGCATCAGCCCACTCCCCGCACCGACCTGGTCCGCTGGGCCGACGAGACCACCGCCGTGATCAAGATGATCGGGGCCAAGGCGGTCGTCATCTCCGAGCCGTTCATGGCCGCCGCACCTGTGCTGGCCGGGCTGGGGATGACGGTTCTCACGGTCCAGTCACTCCTGGCGAACGGCCCCGTCGAGCCGGTCGAGACCACCGATGACGATGTGGCGTTGATGCAGCTGACCTCGGGGTCGACCGGCTCGCCCAAGGCCGTCCAGATCACCCACGCCAACATCGTGGCCAACGCCGATGCGATGACCGCCGGCTGCGAGTTCGACATCGACAACGACGTGATCGTGAGCTGGCTGCCCTGCTTCCACGACATGGGGATGACGGGTTACCTGACGGTGCCGATGTACTACGGTGCGGAGCTGGTGAAGGTCACGCCGATCGACTTCCTTCGCGATACGTTGTTGTGGGCCAAGCTGATCGACAAGTACAAGGGCACCATGACGGCGGCGCCGAACTTCGCGTACAACCTGTTCGCGAAGCGGTTGCGCAGGCAGGCCACCCCGGGTGAATACGATCTGTCGTCCCTGCGCTGGGCGCTGTCCGGCGCAGAACAGGTCGACCCCGTCGACGTCGAAGACTTCTGCGATGCGGGCGCACCGTTCGGACTGCGGCCCGAGGCGATCGTGCCCGCGTACGGCATGGCCGAGACGACGGTGGCGGTGTCGTTCTCCGAGTGCGGCCGCGGGATGGTCGTCGACGAGGTCGACGCCGACCTACTCGCCGTGCTCCACCGGGCCGTCCCCGCCACCAAGGGGCACACCCGCCGGCTGGTTTCGCTCGGACGGCCCCTGCAGGGGCTCGAGCTGCGGGTGGTCGACGAGGACGGCGCGGAACTCCCGGCCCGAGGGGTGGGCGTCATCGAGGTGCGTGGTGAGCCTGTGACCAGGGGCTACACCACGGTCGCCGGGTTCATCCCCGCTCAGGACGAGCGGGGCTGGTACGACACCGGCGACCTCGGCTATCTCACCGAAACCGGGGAGGTGGTGGTATGCGGACGCCTCAAGGACGTCATCATCATGGCCGGACGCAACATCTACCCGACGGACATCGAACGTGCCGCCAGCCGGGTCGCCGGAGTGCGGCCGGGCTGCGCCGTTGCGGTGCGGCTGGACGCGGGGCTGTCGCGGGAGACGTTCGCGGTGGCGGTGGAGTGCAAGAACTTCGATGATCACGATGAGGTACGGCGGGTCGAGCGACTGGTCGCACACGAGATCTTCGCCGAGGTCGACGTGCGGCCCCGCAATGTCGTCGTGCTCGAACCGGGCATGATCCCGAAGACGCCGTCCGGCAAGTTGCGCCGCGCGCACGCATTGTCACTCGTGAACTGAATAGAAGCCCGCGCGAGCGGGTACATTCCTCACCCAGAATGGCTGAATTCGACGGACAGCCGGGTCGGGCTTCGGCCCCGGACGCCACGTTGTCGGCGGCGCAACGCGAAGCCGACGAGCTGGATCTGTCCGCCGGACTCGCCGCCCTGGCCGGGTTGGTGGCCGGCGCCCGCCCGATGGTGGATCTGCTCGCCGACGTGGCGGAGTTCGCGGCACGGGCGATACCGGGCGTGGACGGTGCGGGCGTCGCGCTGATGCAGCGGCACGATGGTGCCCGTCGCATCCAGACGTGGGCCGCCACGGCGGAGTTCGTCGAAGAGATCGACGTCGTCCAGTACGACGAACTCAACGAGGGCCCCTGCATCACCTGCATGCGGTCAGGACGCGCGACCGTCAGCGGATCGCTGGGCAGCGACCGCCGGTGGCCACGGTTCGGCGGGCGGGTGGCCCGGATGGGGGTGCACTCGGCGCTGTCCCTGCCGCTGATCGTCGATGACCGGACGGTCGGCGCGATCAACTCCTATGCCCGCGCTCGCGACGCGTTCGGCGAACATGCCGTGCAGTTGGGCACTCAGTTCGCCGGGCCGGCGGCGGTGTCGGTGTACAACGGCCAGTTGCTCTCCCACGCTCAGCAGCGGACGGCGCAGCTTCAGCGAGCGTTGGGCAGCCGAGCGGTGATCGATCAGGCCGTGGGGATCATCCGCAGCCGATCGGGCGGGAGCGCCGAGGAAGCATTCGACCGTCTGACGCGGATGAGTCAGAGCGAGAACGTCAAGCTGCATCTGGTGGCCGAACGCCTGGTGGACGAAGCCGTCCGCCGAGCGCGTGCCCGCAATCACTCGTAACTCGTTGACCGCTTGGCGAATCCGCTGATGTCGGAAACCAGGATAGGTCGGCCGTGCCGGTCGGTAATCAGACGCCGGGCCACATCCGTGAGGTGCTCACCGTTGGCGCGGGCATAGCCGCGCAGCACGGTGAAGGCGTCCTCGACGGTCACGTCGAGGGTCTGTCGCAGGAACCCCTTGGCCTGCTCGACGACCACCCGGCCGGCCAGTGCGGCACGCAGTTGCGGCAGCACGGTCGAAGGGGTCGGCGCACGCCCCTGCAGCAGCGCCACGCAGGCGATGTGGGCGAGGGTCTGGCCGGCGAGAAGGTCGGCGTCGTTCAGTTCGCCCGCCTGGGTGCCGAACAGGCCGAGCGCACCCAGCACGATGCCCGCCGCGCGCATCGGGACGGCGTGGACGGAGGCGAACCCGGCGTCGAGCGCCGCGGGGACGAGCCGGGGCCAGCGGTCGGTGACCTCCCGCAGATCGGCCACGGACACCGGCTGCGAGGTGACATAGCAGTCGACGCACGGCCCCTCGTCGGCCTGAAGTTGGAACAGTTCCAGTTCCTGGGCCTGCTCGGAGGTCGCCGCCAGGACACGCAGGTTGTCGAACGGATCGGCGAGCAGGAAGCCGGCCGCGGCGACGTCGAGGAGTGCAGCGCAGCGCTCGGTGAGCTCGGTCAGCAGGTCTACGACGTCGAAGTCCTCGAGCAGGGCGTCGACGAGCGGCAGGACCGCTTGCAGTACACGGGTCTCGTGCGGGGTTTCGGTCACACTGCCCTCCATTCTGGCGTTGCGGTCAAGACCTGCATCAGTCCTCGTCCAGGCGAAGCCGGCGGTCGATGATGTCGCGGGCTATGTCGGTGGCGCTGCGGCCGCTCGAGTAGGCGTGGGCGCGCAGCCGGATCAGGGCCTCTGCCGGCTCGACGCCGAGCTGAGCCACCAGCATGCCCGTCGCCTGGCTGACCTCGACCCGCGACAGCGCGTTCAGTTCTGCCCACGCATCGCTGTGCGGGTCCGCGACAGCGGCTTGAAGATCGGCGTCGAGCAGGTCGAGCACGGAAACGCCGGCCAACTCCGCGGCGATCACCGCCCCGGCGAGTTCCTCGTCGCCGAGCGCGCCCGGCCGGGTCCGAAACAGGTCCAGCGCCCCGATGTATTCACCCGCGACGAGGACCGGCACCGCGAAGACGCCGCGGATTTGCAGGTCGAGCATCGCGGGCGCGTAAGCCGGCCACCGAAGCTGCTGCGCGGCGGCGAGGTCGCGCACCAGCACTGGGGCTCGCGTGGCCACGGAGTCGAGGCATGGCCCCTCACCGAGCACGAACTGAAGCTCGTCGTACCTGCGCGCCGCGGCACCGCTCGATCCCAGAGTCCCCTTGTTGATGCCGTCGAAGACCAGTGAGATCGCCGCCGCGTCGATGTCGATGTGGACCACGCAGGCCTCGCACAGCCGATTGGCGGCCTCCAGCCCACGGCGACCGTCGACGGCCGCGAGAAGCTGCTCATGCAAGCCCGCGGTCAATCCGTCAGGCTCGATCCGGCAGTAGACGAAGGGTTCACGTTTCAGTCCCGCCTTCCGGTCGGCACCGGGTTTCCGGCATGAGCGACAGCTCGGCGCGATCGGCGGATGTTCGGCTGATACGGCCCGGACGGCTGGGTTCCCAACACCTCGACACTACACGCTCATGCCCGGACGAACAGAGCCGATACGAGGTGGCACGCCGGTGAATGCTGTTGGAACGCATGGATCGAGACAAGGGCGTAGGGTCGGGACATTGGGACCGTCCGAGGCCCCACGATCAAGGGGTCAGTGATGTCTGACAAGTCACCGCGACAGACCATGTCGAAGAAGTCCGGTAAGTCGTTGAAAGAGAAGCGGGCCGCCAAGCACGCGAAGTCGGACGCCAAACTCTCGGCGGTCGAGTCTGCGATCGAGAACAGGAAGCGCTGAGCCGTCAGCCCTTGGACCGGCTCCAGAATCGTCCTGTCTTCGAACGTTTCTGGTCGCCTTCGACGCCGGTCCACTCACCGGCCGCGTATCGGTGCGGCTGATTCGAACCTTCACGAATGACGTCGAGCGTGCCGTCGTTGTGCTTGTGATACGCGTCGCCGAACCGCGAGTAGCTATCGGTTGTGCCGTCATAGAGCGTCACCGTCACGGTCATTGTGGAACCTCCAGATGCGCCGGCGATGCCGGCAGTCGATATCGATACAGCCCCGGCAATCACCTGGCGAGTCGCTCGATAGTGCCAACAGTACGCCGTTGCAGGGAATCCCGTGGCTGGTCAGCGTCGACGACGGCGGCGCATCCGCAGCGCCCCTCCCCGCTCCGAGGCGGTTTCCGGGGCGTCGTCGCTCGAGGCAATCAGGAAGTGGTCGGGCAACGCCAGCTTGTGTATGGTGCGCAGCGTCTGAAAATACTGCCGTGCAAGCGATCCCGTGGTGTAGGGCAGGTCGTACTTGTCGCAGAGCGCCTTCACCCGGACCGCGATCTGGGCGTACCGGTTACTGGGCAGGTCCGGGAACAGATGGTGTTCGATCTGATAACACAGATTGCCGCTGGAGAACGCCAGCACCCGCCCCGCCTTGAAGTTCGCGGCACCCAACATCTGACGCAGGTACCAGTCGCCCCGGGATTCCTCGATCATGATGTCGGGGGTGAACTTCTCTGCGCCGTCCGGGAAGTGCCCGCAGAAAATCACCACGTACGTCCAGAGGTTCCGGATGAGGTTCGCTGTCGCATTCGCCACCAGGGTCCTTCGCCAGCGCGACAGGCTCAGTGCGGGAAACACGACGTAGTCCTTGACGGCCTGACGAGCGATCTTCGCGCCCAACTCCTTTCTCGCCCGGATGACTTCGGTTCTGTCACCCGCCGCTCGATCCCGTTCCGAGTGAACGCCGTGCAGCGCAATACCCCACTCGAAGATTGTGGCCAGCAACAGGTTTCGCAAAGGTTGCAGCAGGTGTACCGGCTGCCACGGTTCGTCACGGGTCACCCGCATGATGCCGAACCCGAGGTCGTCGTCGACCCCGACCACGTTGCTGTACACGTGGTGGCGATAGTTGTGCGAGTACCTCCACTGCGACGAGACCGCGACCATGTCCCACTCCCAGGTGCTCGAGTGGATCTCCGGGTCGTTCATCCAATCCCATTGGCCGTGGCTGACGTTGTGCCCGATCTCCATGTTCTCGACACACTTGGCGAACGACAGCGCGGCCGTTCCCGCGAGCCATCCGGCCCTGGTCCGGCTGAAGATGAGCAGGCGCCCGGCCGCCTCGAGTGACCGTTGAAAGGCGATGGTGCGCCGGATGTAGGCGGCGTCGCTTTCGCCCAGCGACTCCTCGATGTCGACGCGGATGGCGTCGAGTTCCGTTCCGAGGGCTTCGATGTCCGCCCGGCTCAGATGTGTGTACGCAGCGATGTCTGCGATGGCCAATGGTTGTCCTGCCTGATCCGTGCGAGAAGTGCGGTTGAGCTCACGTGCGAACCCGGGGTGAGCGGACCACCAGCCGAGAAGTCGACGAGGACGACGGCAGCGCGTCGGCGTACCTCCACCCTACGGAGAGTGAACGGGCATGTCCACGTCGTGCGTTGTCGACTGCGGACCGTTCACGCCGCGCTCAGCCGATCGACACCAACTGGTCGACCGAATCCCCGGGCAGGTCGCCGTCGACCCGGTACGTAGTTCAGCCGGGAAAAGCCCAGGACGACACCCGCTCGAGCAGGGTCGCCGAGTCCACGAAGTCGCCGAACTCCCGGCCGGCAAAGCCGTAGAACTTGTCGGCCTCGGCGTAGCGACTGGCGGGTGCGGAGCGACGGCGATCTGCAACTCCAAGTCGGCCGGGGCGGCGATCTCTACCTGGAGATCAGTACCGACCTCTCGCTTCATGCGCGGCAGCCTCGTCATGCGCCTGTCGCGAGAAGTGACTTCACCGTCGACGTGTCATCCGGCGCCGCGGCGGCCATCGCGATGGCGTGCGCCAGATCGGGTTCGGTGCGCGACGGGACCACGAGAAGGACGATTCGCCTGCCGCGGCTGTCGAGCACACCGACCGTGTGGGCCGGATGGCGGCGGTAGCCGTCAAGACGGACCACCAGGCCGTCGGTCACAAGCGTCCGCGGCACATTGGACCACTCGTCGAGGTTGTAGACCACCCGGGCGATGGACCCGAGGCGCACCGCCAGCACGGCCAACAAATCCGGGAGTTCGTTCGGTAAGTCATCGCTCAGTGGCCACCACGCGCCGTCGACGTAGCCGGCCGTCGAACCTTCGCGTTTCAGGCGCAGCCGCGGAGTGTGCTCGAGTTCTTCGAGGCTTCGGCCGGAGACGGCACTTTCTTGTGGTGCCATTCGAATGGTCCCGTCCAAGCCGATCGAACGGCTCTCGTCAATTGCACCGGCGGCGACACAATCTCAGATGGTCGCGTGCGAGATACCGCCAGTGCGTCCAATCGTACGCTGCGACCTGCGAAATCTCGCTCTGCCGTGTGTTCGACGGCGCAACGCATGAGCGGCCGGCGCGGGTGTAGTGTCCGAGTTGAACCGTTTCGTCTCAGCGCCCGCCGAACGCGATCCGATTCGTCTACCCGACTGCACTTCTGCGGCCGGCCGGCCTTCGACGTGAGGACGAGCGGTTGACCGATCCCATCCGGCTGACGTTGGCACCACAGATCGACGACAACATCGGCGGCGCCTGGTGGCCGTACACGGCTTCGATGGCACGGGAACTCCCCGCGCTGATCGAAAGGCTGCACGAGCCACTGGGTGAGATCGTCGACATCAGCATCAACTGGACCGCCTTACAGGGCGTGCCGAACCTCGACCAGTTCGGTCGCAGCGGGACAGTGCTGCTACCCGGTCAGGAGGCGCGGCCGCACCGCGTCATGACCGTCACCGGGAGCCGGGCACACGCCCACCTTCTGATCGTGCCGTCGGACACCACCAAAGGCCTGGCCGTCCTGGTGCTGCGGTGCGCCGCGGATCTTCCTGTCCTGGCGACGCATCAGCACACGGACACGTTCCGCGCTGCCGAGTCGATCGTGCGGACAGCCCGTGCCCAGCACGCGGAGAGTGCCGTCGTCTAGACGCGGGCGCCCGTCCGGTGCGATCCCCGGCGCGCGTTACCGTTGCCGCCGTTGCTGTTTCGCTGGCGATTGGCGGGCCGACGACGACGCGACCCAGCGGTCTGCGCCGGCTTCGGTGCCGTCTGCGGCTTGGGCGCCGGAGCCTGGTACGCGGCGACCTCACCGACCAACACGGTGACCGCAGGTGAGTCGGCTGCGACCGGCTGACCCTTGACGTTGAGCCCGGCGCGGCGCATCAACGTCTGCGTCTCCCGCCGCTGCTCGGGCAGCACGACGGTGACGACGTCACCGGCGTTGCCCGCCCGGGCGGTCCGACCGGAGCGGTGCAGATAGGCCTTGTGCTCGGCCGGCGGGTCCACGTGCACAACGAGTTCCACGCCGTCGACGTGCACACCGCGCGCGGCGATGTCGGTGGCCACCAGCACGCGCGCCTCACCGGCGGTGAACGCCGCCAGGTTGCGGTCGCGTGCGGGCTGAGAAAGGTTGCCGTGCAGGTCGACTGACGGGACACCGGAGTCGGTGAGCTCGCGGGCGAGCTTGCGGGCCTGATGTTTGGTGCGGGTGAACAGGATCCGACGGGAGCGACCAGAGGCAAGCTGGCGCACCAGCTCCTTTTTCGACTTGGCCCCGTCGACGTGAAAGACGTGATGCGTCATGTCGGGCACCGGCGTCTCGACTTCGTCGACGGCGTGCGTCACCGGGTTCCGCAGGAAACGCTTGACCAGCTTGTCCACCCCGTTGTCGAGGGTGGCGGAGAACAGCAGCCGCTGACCGCTCGACGGCGTCGCCGCCAGGATCCGGGTGACGACCGGCAGGAAGCCGAGGTCGGCCATGTGGTCGGCTTCGTCGATCACGGTGACGGCGATCGTGTCGAGGCTGACGATCCGCTGCTTCATCAGGTCGTCCAGCCGGCCGGGGCAGGCCACGATGATGTCGACACCGGTGCGCAGCGCATTCTCTTGACGGCTCTGCGGAACCCCGCCGAAGATCGTCGTGATCTTGAGGCCATGGGCGGCGGCCAGCGGTGCGAGAACGGCGGCGATCTGAGATGCCAGTTCGCGGGTGGGCGCCAGCACCAGGCCGGTGGGGCGCTTCTGCCGCGCCCCGCCCGCCAGTCGCGCGACGAGTGGGAGTGCAAAGGCCAGCGTCTTACCGCTGCCGGTCTTGCCGCGGCCCAACACATCTCGGCCGGCGAGGCTGTCGGGCAGCGTTCGCTCCTGAATCGGGAACGGGGCGAGGATCTCCCGCGCGGCGAGCGCCTTGATCAGCGGTTCGCTCACGCCGAGATCGGCGAAGGTCTTATTCACGTGTGCAGTGCCTTTCGGGCATCGGGTAGTGCCGTGCGGGTGTGACGAGAGACACAGCCGAGCAGGCACAAGGTGGCGAGATTGCCGGTGGGCAATATCGATCGCCGCAAGAAGACTTGTTGCTCGAGAAGAACGAGAAGCGTTCCACGACGTGTCGGTGTCGGACTTCGACGCCAACGTTGATGGTCAGCCTACAGCAGCAGGGGCGTCGTCGGCGAAACCGCCCCGCGGTTCGCCATTCCGGCACTTTGCGCACGCCCGCAACACATCGAGCGCGTCGCGGCTACTCCTTCGAGTAGTCCGTACTGAGCCAGCGGACAGGCCGCATCCGGATCACGACGGATGTCGGCGTGAGGTTCTCGTCGGTGAACTGATTGCCTGCCTCCTCGCCGAGGTAGCGGACGGCGACCTGGCGAACCTCGGTATCGGTGGCGGAACCGATGCTGGTGACGTCGCCCTCGGCGGTGACGTACTTGTACGGCGGCTGCTCGTCCTGCACGGTGATCGCGAACCGGCCGGCCTCGCTGATCAGCCGGTGCTTGAGTGATCCGGACTCCGTCCACAGCAGCACCTCACCACCGGGCTGGTAGTCGTACCAGATGGGGACGCTCAGGGGCGCGCGGCCAGGTCGTTCGACGGCGATAACGCCCACGTGCACGTCGGACAGGTACTTCTCGCGTTCGTCACTAGTCATCGTCGGCATGCTGTAGGCAACCGCGGCGGTCCACGTCACATTCCCGGTGCGCGACGCCTCACGATCGCTTGCTGATGTGGGACGTCATCTCCGTCACCACCGAACGACCTTGGCCCCGGGGTGACTGCGCAGCCGCAGCGAGCAGCACCGCGACGGCGTCGCCGATGCCGCTCGAGATCTGCTCGACGTCAGGCACGTTGTCCGGACAGACAGAGATGCACACATCCATCGCATCGCCGTGGGTCGTCACGCCGATGTTCAGTCCGCACCCCTCGACGAGCGGCTCGATGACGTACATGCCGAGAACCTCGGACCCGGCACAGTAAGCGCGCCCGGACGGCTGGCCGGTGAACGAAACAGCGCCGTGGCGATTCGGCGCACGCAAGCGCGTCAGACCGAGGCCGCTGGACATCTGCGTCGCCCGGCGTGTCATCCAGGGCGGTAGAAGCGAGATCACTGTCGCGAAATCGACCGGCGGAGCGGTGATCTCATTGCCATACCTGTTGGCGAACGCGAGCCGCTCGGTGACGGTGTGCAGCTCGCTGAGCACCTGCACCGGGTCGTCGAGGTGAACTGGCGCCTCAATGTGTGCTGTGTTCGACGGACGTCCAGGGTGCGCCGCGTCACCTGCCGGCAGCGACAGCGGGACGACCAACAGCAACGGATCGGGGGGGGCTGCGTCGTAACGCAGCAGCCAAGAGCGCAGTGCCAGCGTGCACGCGGCGAGAACGACGTTGGCGGTGCTTCCGCCGAACGCATCGCCGATCGTCGTCACATCGGCGAGCCGTATCGACGCGAACGCCGTCGACCGTCGTCGCGTCAGCGGTGCGTTGAATGCAAGTTTCGGTACGGCCCCGCGGATCGGCGAAGGGGCAACCGGAGATTCGTCGGCGTTGCTCAACCGACGGCGCATCGTCAGTAACGCGGTCGTCGCGGCTTCGGCCACCATCCACACGCCGGTGATCTGGTTCTCGATCGTCTCGGTCACCGTGTCGGTGACGAGCGCGACCAGTGATGGAGCCGGTCCGGGGCCGTGCTCGGGCGGTGAGGTGCGTTCGGGGTGCTTCTCGGATGTGACCAGTCGCTGCCACAGGGCCGCGACGCCGTGACCGTCCTCGCAGAGCACCGGCGACATCTTCACCACCACCGCCCACCGACCGGCTGCCAGACCGTCGATGCTCCATGCCTCCCACGGCGATCTCCGCCAGTCGGCAACTCCGTCAACGAGTTTCGTCACCAAGTCGGCGAGCTCACCGGAGCCTCCAGGCGTTGCCACGGTTGCGGTGTGGATCTGACGAGATGCGTCGTATCCGTCGATCTCGACCCAGACAGGTTGGCCCACGCCCATCGGCTTGCCGACCAATCGACTGCGGAGGCGGGCGAGGTGCGACAAAGACGATGCCACGAACTGCTGAAGCCGCTGATGGCTGAGCTGATCCGAGGCCTCGAGGACGAGCACCACAACGGTGTGCGCGGGCGTCGTCGGGGTCTGGGTGTGCAGTGCTGTCGCATCGGCGACGGACAACCGGTCAACCACTAACATCCACCGTGATCATGAGCATTGCCCCCACTGGGCCCGCCCACAGCGGTGACTTCGTAATCACGCGCCTGTCGAGAGAAGTGAGTCCACCGTCGACGCGTTGTCCGTCGACGCGGCGGCCATCGCGATGGTGTGCGCATGGTCGGCTTCGGTGCCGGGGGGCACGACCAACAAAATGGTTCTGCCTCCGTTGCCGTTCAAGATCTCGATCGTGTTGGCCGGCTGGCGATGGTATCCGTCGAGTCGCACGACTCGGCCGTCCACCGAGAATTTCCGCGGCGCCGCGGCCCACTCCTCCAACCGGTATGCGACGCGGGTGACGCCGCCCAGCCGCACTGACAGCACGGTGAGCAGGTCGGGAAGTTCCTTCACCAGGTCACCGCTGTGCGGCCACCACGCTCCATCGACGAAACCACTCGTCGGCGCCTTGCGTTTCAACCGCAGGCGAGGGGTGTTATCCGGACCTTCGTGGCGTTGGCCGGAACCGGCACGACTTTCCTGTGGTGCCATGAGGACGATCCCGTCTGAGCCGTCCAGCGGCTCGATGGTGAACCGGCGACGACACAATCTCGAATGGTCGCGTGCAGCAAGCCGCCGATGTCCCCAGCCTACGCCATCAAACGGCTAAGCCCAACGGCGCGAACGGCCATGGCGCTGTCCGCCGGCATGCGGGCCGAGGCCGAAACCGCCGCCCGGAAAACGCATTCATGCACCGAGAATTCTGTGGCGCACCGCGATGACGAGGATCCGCCCAACGCGCTCGGCCTGAAGCCGTTGCGGTGTAGTGTCGGGGTGAACCGCCTCGTTTGTCGATGCCATCCCGACCCTCGCCAGGCCGAGCATGATCAACGTGCGATCCGATTCGCAGATCGATTACGCACGCTTGCCGGAATCAGCTCGACACGAAGGAAGCTTCGATGAATCACCCGTGCTGGGGCGTGAAAGCCATTGTTGCTGAGTGGATTTCGACCGCTTCTGTGATCGAGGGTCGAACGCCGTGAATGGCACCGCTCAGCGGCGCAGCGCGAGCCCCATCCGGCTCGCGTTGGCTGCGGCGTCCGGCGACGACCTCGATGGGGCGTGGTGGCCACGTACCGGGTCCATCGGGGCGGAGCTGGCCGAGTTCATCGATGCTCTACGCGAATCATTGGGCCAGATCATCGACATTCGCGTGAACTGGTCGTCGTCCGACGCGATGCCCGACCTCAACATGCTCACTCGGCGCGGGGTGGCGGCCATACCGGGATACATGGACCGCCCGCAGCGCATCATCACCATGATCGGCAGTCAGTCGCGGGCGAATCTGCTGGTGGTGCCCAACCACACCACACCAGTCCTGGCGATGATGGTGCTCCGGCACGCCGCCGCGCTGCCGATCGAGTCCCGCCACCACGAAACCCCGGCCTACGTTGCGGCCGGCGCAATCGTGCGGACCGCGCGTGCCCAGTGCGCGCGGCGCAGTGGCGTGGCGATGGCCGAGCCGCCCGGCTCGCCGAGCTCGTAGCGATCAGGCGTCGGCCAGTTCGAAGATCGGGATGACGCGGTCGGTGCGCTTCTGATACTCCCCGAAGCCGGGCGCGCGCTCGACGACGATGGCGTAGATGCGGTCGCGTTCGGTGCGGGTGAGCTCGCGAGCGACGACCGGCTTGGGCGGGTCCGACCCGATCTCGACGGAGGCGGCCGGCTTGGCGCGGAGGTTGAACACCCAGCCCGGGCTCTTCTCGCGGCCGGCGGCGGACCCGACGACGTAGGTCTTGCCGTCGATGTCGAAGTACGCGACAGGGTTGACGCGTCGTTCCCCGCTCCTGGCGCCGGTTGAGGTGAGCAGCAGGAGCGGGAAGCCTTCGAACTGGCCGCCGACCTTGCCACCGTTGCGGCGGAACTCATCGATATTGCCTTCGTTGAACTGGCGTTCGCCGGCCAAGTCGTCGGTCATGGCTTTATCGTGGCACGCCGGCGGAGGGAATGACTGAATGATGCAGGTGCCCTGGTGGCCCGGCGGGGCTTGCCGACTTCTCGCCGACGCCTATCGTCAGAGCGACGGTCATCCCGGCACTCGGATCACCGGTGACCGTGGCGAGTTCGGCGTCCCAGCCGTCGCCGAAGACGTTGTCGGAAGCCAACGAAACCCGAGACAGGTTGCGCACGCTGGTCGCATATCCCGGGTCGTGAGCGAACACCTCCGTGCATGGCTCCTCAGGCAGCGCGATCTGCGACGTCAGCCGCGCGTTCTCGCCGGCGACGGCCGACTCGAGCGCGTCGAACACCTCGAAGTGGATGTGCGGCCAGCGGCCGTCATAGCAGGCCGGGAAGACGGACGTGAACGACAGCCGGCCCTGTTGGTCGGCGACCTGTACACCGCGCAGGTAATTCTGGTCGGCTGCGTCCTGGCTGTAGAGCGAGTAGTTGCCCGCCCGATCGCAGTGCCAGATGTACACCGCCATGCCCTCACCCGCGGCGCAATCGCGAGCCAGGTCGACCAGCGTGAGGTCGATGCGAGTCGGAACACCCTCGGCCACGCCGGAATAGGAGCCGAAACTCGACCGGATGTCGCTGCGGACGACGCCGGACTCGACGAGGAGGTTCGGCCCGTTCGACCCTTCGCCGGGATACGGCCCCGCGGTCTCGGCCGGCGCCGCGGCGACGCAGGCGGCGGACGTCGTCGCCGCCGATGCGCCTGTGGTCGACTTGCCCGCACACCCGGCCACCAACGCCGAGGCGCCGGCGACTACGGCCAACTGGAAGACACGCCGCCGCGAGAGCACCTCGAGGTCGTGAGCCAAGCCCAGATCGTGTTCATGCACGAGGTCCACAGTGCCCGCGCTCGCTATGCGTCAACTGTGCAAGACCCATGACGGATGGGTATCCATCCACAGGTTGACTCGCTCCGAATACCAGGTAGCGGGGCGCATAGAGGAGACGAATTGGCGAACGCGACGAGCTCCGCACCCCGGCGTAATGCGCCGCGGGTGACCGCGTGGCGGTGGGTCGCTGCGGTGCTGGCGCTCAGCCAACTTGCCGCGCCGTTCGTCGCGAACGCCGTCGCCGGGAACTTCTTGGAACCGGGCGCGACGAACGAGGCACTCATCACGCCGGCCGGCTACGCCTTCAGCCTTTGGGGTCTGATCACCATGTTGAGTGCGGTCACGGCGGTGGCCGTGCTGCGGTACGGGCTGGGTGCCTGGTGGGAGACGAGCGTGCTCGTCGACGCCAGCGTGGTGTTCGTCGGGTTCAGCGTCTGGCTGATGGTGGCCGGGCAGGACTGGCTGTGGGTCAGCGTCGTGGTGTTCGCCGTGATGGTGTGGGCGTTGGTGCACATCATGCGGCTGCTGGTGCGGCGCCGCCACGATATGACCTGCCCGTCATGGGTCGCGGTGTTGGCCACGGTGTCGTTCGGGCTCTACTTGGGGTGGAGCAGTGTCGCGGTGTTCGCGAATGTCGCGGCGGCACTGATCAATAGCGGCGTATCGGCATCCGTGGTGTGGTGGCAGTTCGTGGTCCTGGTGGCGGCCGCTGCATTCGTCTTGGGACTTGCGACGATGCTGCGCGGGTCGCTGGGTTATGTCGCGGGCGCACTCTGGGCGCTGGTTGCCATCGCGATCGGCGCCGCCCAGCGGGGCAGCGCGACGCTCACGGCGGTCGCTGTCGTCGCGACGGCGCTGGTGGCGTTCTCGGCGGTCATGGCGTGGCTGCAGCGACGGAGGGTCTAGTAGTCCCGTCGCGTCGGCCTCGCGCCCAGAGTTGTCGGTGGCGGCACATACAGTGCCGGGCATGTGCACCGCACCGACCGAACAATCGACGGCACCGCCGAAACCGGCGGCCCGGCCGCCGCGGATCGACATCGTGGCGGTCCGGCCACGCCCGATCATGTCGGTCGCCGTCGTGTTCGCGTGTCAGCGCGGCAAGAGGTTCCGCTATGCGGCGTGCTCGCACGAGCACCAGTGGACGGGAACGGTCGAGGCGGAGTCCATCGAGACGGCGATCCTCGACGTGATCCGGCTGGTCCGCAACGAGTCCGACATCGAGCGGATCCGGTTCCTGGCGCAGATGCCACAGCGCAGCACGTTGTGGGCGCTGCGCGACGAGATCGCGCTTCTGATCCCCGGGGTGTGCGTGGAGAGGCCGCGGCTCTCCGACGAAGCGCTGGTGGCCACGGCGCGCGAGGCCCTGCGCACCACTGCCCCGGCTCCTCCGACCGGCCCGGTGTGGGTGGCGACGGACGGCTCGGTGCGCGGCAAGGTGACCGGCTATGCCTGGCTGGCGTCGTCAGGCGAGTTCGGGTTGTTGGGGTTTCGGCACTCCAGAAAACAGATCGTCCCGAACGTGGTGCTGGTCGCGGAGTTACGCGCGATCGCGACGGCCGTGGAGAAGCTGCGCGGCCGCGACATCACCGTGTTGAGCGACAGCAGGCTGGCCATCGCGATGGTGCAGCGGTGGATGGCCGGCGAGGACGTGCTGCCGGAGGGCTACACCACCTACCGGACAGACGGTAAGACGCCCGGACTGGTCAAGGCGCAGTGGATGATTCATGCCGAGCGCGACAGGATCACCCCGGTGTGGGTTAAGGCGCATCGCGGTGAGCCACTCAAATGAGGGCGCCGACGCGCTGGCCCGGTTGGCGTCTCGACATGTCCTGGGCGACAGCGGGCTTGACGCCGAGGAGTATCACCGTCGGGCCGAAGGGCTTGCCGACGCGTTCACGGCGGAGTTCAACCGGCAACGCTCGGCCTAGCCCGCCTCGGGAGGCCTTTCCCACCGCATCCGTTTATTGACAGGCGCGTCACCCATGAGTTGGCTGTAGATGCCTCGCGCCTGCTGGGGGGCGCGTCGAGGCTTTGCGCCCGGCCGTCCGGCCCCGCGCAAAGTGAGCTGAGGGGGCTGCCATGGCAGACGTCGACTATTGCGTGGTGGGGGCGGGCTTCGCCGGGTTGACCGCGGCGCTGCGGTTGAAACAGGCGGGCAACGCGGTGGCGCTGCTGGAGGCGCGCGACCGCGTGGGCGGTCGCACCTTCACCGAGGTCCGGACCGACGGAGTGTGGATCGACCGCGGCGGTGCGTGGGTCGGGCCCGGCCAGGACGCCATCTACGGGCTCATGAAGGAGTTCGGCGTGCCGAGCTACAAGCAGTACACCGACGGCGACGCAATGATGTTCGTCGACGGCAAGAAGTACCGGTACACGGGGACCATCCCGTTGTCGATGAGCCCGTGGGCGGTCGCCAACATCGGCGCGGTATTCCTCGAGCTGACGCAGATGTGCAAGTCGATTCCGCTGGACGCCCCGTGGACCGCGCCCAAGGCGCAGAAGTGGGACCGGCTCAGCTGGGCCGCGTGGCTGGACAGGCACACGCTGTCCAGGCCCGCCCGGGAGCTGCTGGACAGCTCCGTCGCCGGGCTGTACACGTCGGCGGCGTCGGAGATCTCGCTGCTGTTCGTGCTCTACCAGATGGCATCCGCGGGCGGGCCCGGCTTCGTGCTGGGCGTCAAGGACGCCGCCGAGGATGCGCGGCCCGTCGGCGGCATGGGCGCCATCCACCGGGCGGTCGCGGCTGACCTCGGTGACGTCCTGCACCTGTCCCAACCGGTGCGCAGCATCGCTCAGAACGCCGACGGGGTGATCGTGCGGTCCGATGACATGGTGGTCAACGCGCGCCGGGTCATCGTCGCCGTGCCGATCTCGATCGCCAGCCAGATCGCTTTCGAGCCAATGCTTCCCGTTGATCGCTCGTTCCTGCACCAGCGGATGCCGAGCGGTGCGGTGTACAAGATCGCGCTGGTGTACGACGAACCGTTCTGGCGGGCCGACGGGCTGTCTGGCCAGTCGTTCGCGCCGGGGTCGGCCGCGAACCTCACCATCGACTCGTGCACGGACACCGGGACTCCCGGGATGCTGACCGTCATCACCGAGGGGCCTGTCGCGCGCCGGATGGGCCGGCTCGGCGACGACGAGCGCAGGAGCGGGGTACTGAGCGCCGTCGCGGAACGATTTGGCGCCAAAGCGGTTTCGCCTCTGGACTACGTCGAGCAGAACTGGGCTCTCGAGCGCTACTCCGGTGGCGGCATGATCGCCCACACCCCGCCGGGAGTGCTCACCGAATTCGGCCCTGCCCTGCGCGAACCGTGTGGTCGCATCCACTGGGCCGGGACCGAGACCTCGGCGGTGATGTACGGGTTCATCGACGGCGCGGTGCGCTCCGGCGAGCGGGCCGCGGCCGAGGTGATGGAGCGCGAAGCGATGGCGGTGGTGTGACCGGAACTCACCAGAGCACGGCGATCGCCGCTGCCGCGAAGGACAGCACGCCGACCGACCAGAACAGTGCGCGCGGCACGGCATTGCCGCTGCGCTTCTGGCGGGCGCTGCCCATACCCAGCACCGCGCCGAGCACGACAAGGATGACCAGCTTGATGCCGATCTTCGGGTAGTTGAGTTCGATGCCCGCCGGCCAGGGCGCCGCCAGCGCCAGACCCGTGAGCAGAGACAGCAGCAGGCCGTAATCCATCGTGCGGGTGAAGCGGAACCGGCTCGCCGCAGCCTCGGCGACCCAGGCACCGAACGTGACCGCGAACCCGACGATGTGGAGCAGTACAACTACGTGGCGTAGTAGTTCCATGGACGAAGCTTAGGCAGCCGAACCGCGGCAGCACAAGGACGAGTCGGGGCCGGGTACTGTGCAGCCGTGAGCGGGGATCTCATCCTCACCGACGAATTCCGCGAGGCGTTGGCGCTCCTGGCGGGCGGCGGGCACCTGTTTCTCACCGGTAAGGCCGGCACCGGCAAGTCGACGCTGATCCGACAGTTCATGGCTGGCACCGACCGTGACGTGGTGGTGGTCGCGCCGACCGGGATCGCCGCGCTCAACGTCGACGGCTACACCATCCACCGACTCTTCGGGTTCCGCACGAAGACGACACTGGCCGACGTCGCCGGCGGCGAATACCGGCCGGGGCGCTTCGCCAAGACGTTGGCGTCGTTGCAGACCTTGATCATCGACGAGGCCTCCATGATCCGCGCCGACGTCTTCGACATGGTGGCCACCGCGCTGGAGCGGTTCGGTCCCGCGCCGGGCACACCGTTCGGCGGGGTGCAGATCGTGTTGGTCGGCGACCTGTACCAGCTGCCGCCGGTGGTCGGCGACGGCGAAGAAGCCTACTTCTCGACGGTCTACCAGACGCCGTACTTCTTCTCGGCCCGAGCCTTCGACCGCGACGACTTCCCCACCGTCTCGCTGACCACGGTCTTCCGTCAGCTCGGCGACGACCGAATGACGGCCATCCTCAACGAGATTCGTGAAGGTATATTGCTGGGTCACGCTCAGGAACAGCTCAACGCCCGCGCCGACAAGGACTTCGTACCGCCCGACGACGAGTTCTGGTTGACGCTGGCGCCGACCAACCGGCTGGTGACCGCCCGCAACCGCCAACACCTCGAGCGGCTCGAGGGCGACGAGATGACCCACCGCGCCAAGGAGTCCGGCGACCTGTCGCTGTTCGACAAGCCGATCGAGGACGAGCTGCGCTTCAAGGTCGGCGCGCAGGTGATGATGCTCAACAACGACCAGGGCGACCGGTGGGTCAACGGCTCGATCGGACGCGTCGTCGGAGTGGGCTACGACCGCTACGGCGTCGTCGTGGACGTGGAGTTCGCCGACGGATCATGCGCGGACATCACACCGTTCACCTGGGAGGCCACCCGCCCCGTCGTCGACGGTGGGTCTTTGCGTCGCGAGGTCATCGGCACCTTCACGCAGCTGCCGTTCAAGCTGGCGTGGGCGATCACCATCCACAAGAGCCAGGGGCAGACGCTCGAACGGGTGGTCGTCGATCTCACCGGCGGCATGTTCTCGACGGGCCAGCTCTATGTCGCGTTGAGCCGGTGCACCTCGTTGGCCGGACTGGTGCTCAAACGACCTGTGCTGCCGAAGGATCTGAAGACCGACCGGCGGATCGCCCGCTTCCTGCGCAGCTCCGTCGGCGGCTCGGCGGCGCGCAAGTACTGCGCGATCGGCATGCTCACCGTCGGCGAGGAGGGACGCATGTCGCGACCGCGGCCGGTGGAGCTCGCGGTGGCGTTCGACGACGGCACCGCGGTCTCGACGCTGATCAACCCGCAGCGCGATCTCGCCGACGCACGAAACGCCTACGGCATCAGCGTGTCCGACGTGTTGCTGGCACCGACGCTGCTGGAGGCGTGGGCGGTGATCGCGCCCATGCTGGCGGGCTGCACACCCGTCGGAGTGTCGGTGGACGAGACGCTGGGGCTGATCGACTTCGAACTCAAGCGGCTCGGGCATGTGGCGGTGATGCCGTTGGGCATCGAACTGCGCGGAGCGCGGGTGGCGGGGCGCACGGCGCTGGAGCGGGCGCGATCGGCGCTGGCGGCGCATGCGTCGGCCGACACCGAGCACGGCTCCTCGGCGTTCGAGGAACCCGAAGCGGCGGAATCGGTTTCGGGCCTTCTGGTCAGCCGCGACCCGTCGGTTCCCACTCCGGCAGCCGAGCATCTGCCCGGGTTGTCGGCGCTGCTGCGAATCAGCCGCGACGTCGGCGCGGTGCTGCTGGGCGCGAAGGTGCACCGGGACCTCGACTCGTCGTGGGACGCGGCCGCCCGGCAGTCGGTGGCCGACCAGCTGCGCGCGGCGGCCGCACGAACGCTCTTGCCGGATGACGTCCTGGCGCGCCTGCACGAAGCGTCCGCGCTGCTCGGGGTCGACGTAGTGAGCGGGGCGGCCACGGTGGCCCGTCACGACATCGGCTCGGCGTTGGTGCCGGGTGCGCGGATCTGTTTCACCGGAACCGCTTCCGACGAAACGGGACGGATCGTGGAACGCGAGGAGATGGAGCGGCTCGCCGCGTCGGCGGGCCTGGCGCCGGTGCGGTCGGTGACCAAGACGCGCTGCGAGGTGCTGGTGACCGCCGAGGCGGGCACGCAGTCGGGTAAGGCCCGCAAGGCGCAGGAATACGGCAAGCCGGTGTTCACCGCCGAGGAGTACTTCACCTGGCTGGCGGAGCGTGTCGGACCGTCGACTTAGAGTCGGCCCATGGCCGGCGTGGAGTCGCGGGTGGGGCGGGTGCTCGAAGTGCCCGATGCTCACGCATGTGCCTCGTGTGGCGGCTCCGGCGACATGTTCATGAAGCTCGACGCTTGACGGCGCCTACTGATCAGGCGGTACCCAGGCCCTTGACCACGGCGACGCAGAGGTCCGCGGCGATCGCCGCGAGTTCGGCGGGAGTCTCCTTCGGCTCGGTGAGCCAGGTTTCGATGAGGTAGTTGGCGCCGCCGACCATGAACAGTGCGCCGCGACGCAGCACGTCGGGGCTCGGCGTCTCGGCGCCGAGGACCTCGGGCGCGAGCTCGACGATCAGCGCGGCGATGAGGTCGAGAATGCCGGCGCGGTGTTCGGCCAGGCCCGGCACGGTGCTGACGTCGCCGGTCGCGATGCGGTGGATGTGCGGGTCGGCGGCGATGATCTCCAGGAATGCCGTCAGCGCCGAGCGCAGCTTGTCGGTGAGCGTACCGGGGTCACCGACACCCGCGTTGACTAGCGCCTCCAGCAGTTCGTCGCGGACCTCGTCGGCGACGGCGAACACCATCGCCTCGCGATTGGGGAATTGCTCGTAGAAGTAGCGCGTGGTCAGGCCGGCGGCGCCGCAGACGCCGCGCACCGTCACGTCGGTGATGCCCGAAGTTCCCCAGATCTGGCGCGCGGCGGCGAGCAGCTTCTGGCGGCGTCCGGTGCGACGGTCATCCGCGCTCACGCCGCCGTAGTCACGCACCACCTCCGCGCGCTTCATTGACACGACCCTACCTGCAGGTTAGCTTTGGACAACGGTTGTTATCAGAAGTGCTCAAGGGAGAGGCTTGATGAATCAGCCCGTTCCGGCGCGTCACCCGTCCGCGCCAGGCCCCGTACCGGCGGCCGTCCGGTTGTTCGCGACGCTGTTGGGCGTCGAAGCTCCCACCGCCGAGCGGTGGCAGAAGCTCGGGTCGAACCTCAACGTCGGCGACGAGCCGATGGACCGCCTCGTCGAGTGGATGTCATCGACCGGCATGGAGCAGACGCGGCCGCTGTTCGACCGCGCGCTGACGTCAGGTATCGCCAGCGTTCCCGATGCACCGGAACCGTTGCGCGCCTTCTTCGCTCGGATCGAGACAGTGCCGGAGTGGGTCGACTGGGACCTACTGTGGGTGGGACAGCGGGCAATGCGTCGGGGCGGGGCCGACGGCATGTACATCGCGCGTGACGTGTCGCTGCTGGGCGGCTATCAGTTCTCCGGGTTCAACAAGACCCTGATTCGGACGGGCGCACTGGAGAAGGGCTCGAACAAGCGGTTCGCCGAGACGATGCAGTGGGCGATGGACGTCATCTCCGAGGACGGCATGGCCCCGCTGGGTGTCGGCTACCGGTCGACGATCCGGGTCCGGCTGATCCACGCGTTCGTGCGTCGGCATGTCGCCGCAATGCCCGACTGGCAGGGCGACCAGTGGGGTGTGCCGGTCAACCAGACCGACATGGCCGCGACGTTGGTGGGCGCGCTGATCGCTCCCCCGGCGGGCGGGCTGGGGATGGGACTTGTGTTGTCGCCGAGGGAGTATGACGCGATCGCACACCTGACGCGGTATGTCGGTTGGCTGATCGGCGTGGAGGACGAGTGGCTGCCACGCGACTTCCGCGACGGGATCCGGGTGCTGTACCACACGGTGGCGGCGCTGTCGGAGCCCGACGAGTCGACGAGGCAGCTGGCGATGCCGATGGTCGACGACCCGCTGCAGTGGAACTATCCGAGGCTTCCGGGGCTGCGTCGTCGGCTGGCGCGGGCGCAGCACTTGTCGCTGACGAGTGGATTCCTGGGGCCGCGGACGATGCGGTCACTGGGCCTGCCGGCATACGTGCCGCCGTGGTATCCGCTGGTAAAGCTGCCGGTGAACATCCTGCGCAGCGCGGCGGCATTGGCGCGCCGCGGTGGAGTGGATCGCGCGGCGGTACGGGGTGAGCGGGAGCAGAAGGCGCTGCTGCACACGATGATTGGCGACAGCGCTGCGACAATCGGCGAGTCGGCGGCAGGTGTGAGCCGGGTGGCTTAGCGAACCCATGGCCGAGTAGTTCAGTCGTCCTCTGAATAGCCGACTTCTGCGCTGAACATCCCAGGGGTTCCGAAGAACTGCAGGGTGCCGGCTCTGACGAACACTCGAAGCGCGACGGCTTCGTCGTCGTCCCGGACCCGTTCGAAGAACCTCTCGAGATGAATCAGTTCTACGTCGTCGATGACGATGAGCTGATTCAGTCGGCTTCTGTAGGCGTTTCCGCAGAAGTAGCGCGTCGGCGGTTCGGGCAAGATCACCTGCAACCTTTGAAGGTCGTCGAACCGTTGTTCGCAGTCGTGGGGACCGCCCATCCACGAGAAGTGCGCCACCTCGTGACACCTTCCGCAAACAGGCCAACGGGTGACGGATCCGGACAGTTCAACCCCCTACACATGTCGATCTGTTGTCCATTCTATCCCGCTGAACAGACAAAACAGTCCGCAACAGCGGTCGGAGACGGTGCGGAACTCGGCGAAATTCGCCCCCAACCGGTCCGTCGACAGCAAACAGCACAAAGCGTCGCCCGCTCAGAGAGCCGTCCGCCGGAATCGACGGTCGCGTAACAGACGGCGCATCGGCCGCGATGTCATCGGCAGCAACATCGACCTCAGCAGTCTCGGACCCGGGGGTCGCATGCGACGCGGATGGCGAGCAGTTGTCGGCGCGATGGTGCTGGCGGTGGCGGTGGTGGCGAGCGAGGGGTCGCCACCGGTCGCCCACGCGCAGCCGGTCGCGGCGAAGGACTTCTCGAAGCCCGCGATCGTGATCCTCGGGTACGGGCTCGACGACAACGGGACGATGCGGCCGATCCTGCGGCGGCTAGTGCTGATGGGGCTGACGGTCGCGCAGTTCTACCCGGACGGAAACCCGTCGGTCAACGTCGTGCAGTTCGCGCGGGACGCGAGAGCCCGTTCCTCAACATCAGCTAGCGGCGCAGGCGCCGGCGCTAGGGCCGCGTGCCTTCCTGTGGCGGGCCGGGGATCCAGGCGAGGATGTCGCGAGTGCCGTCGTTGTAGACGACGCTGTTGGGCACGTCGCCCAAGACATCGAAGTACAGCTTGCCGGTCGAGCTGCCGCCCGGCGGCACGGGTCCGGGACCCGCGTTGCCGACGACCCGATACAGGGCCGAGTTCTCGGCGCGAGCGTTGAACATCGGAATCATCGGAGTCGCCCAACTCCCGAACGCATCGACGGTCAGGGTCGCTTCGTACAACTGACCGCTGTGGGGCACGGGGTCGGAACTCGGGCGGAGGTCTGTGACCGTGTAGCCGATCATCGGACCGCCGGTGGCCGGGTCGATCAGCCTCTCCTGCTCACCGAACGGCTTGATGTTCTCGACCGCCGAGGCCGGACCGGCCGTGCCGACCGTCATGCCGATCGCAATCGCGGCGGCGCATACAGACGCCCCTAGTTTCTTGATCATCACTGCACTCCCTCCCGTGACGACAGTGAAAACGACGGTGAGCTACCCGCTTCCTGTCGATTTCAAACGCAATCCGACGCCTCGTGTCCGCACGCCGTCGAACCGACGTACTGTGCGAGCCGTGCACGTCGACGTGATGACCACTCCCCAGCCGCTGCAAGAGATCGGTGAACTGGCCCGACGGACGCAGGCGGCCGGATTCTCGGGACTGTTGTTCACCGAAACCGGCCGGACCGCGTACCTCAACGCGGCGGTGGCGGCGCAGGCGGCGCCGGGACTGGAGTTGTCGACGGGCGTCGCGGTCGCGTTTCCGCGCAGCCCGTTCGTGACGGCGGCGACGGCGTGGGAGTTACAGGAGGCGACGGGCGGCAAGTTCCGGCTCGGCCTGGGCACGCAGGTGCGCACGCATGTGGTGCGGCGCTACGGGATGGAGTTCGAGCGTCCGGGCCCGCGGCTGCGCGACTACGTGCAAGCGGTGAAGGCGTGCTTCACAGCGTTCCGCACCGGGCGCCTCGACCATCACGGCGACTTCTACGACATGGACTTCATCACGCCGCAGTGGAGTGCCGGGCCGATCGACGCGCCGGACCCGAAGGTCGACATCGCCGCGGTGAATCCGTGGATGCTGCGGATGGCCGGCGAGGTGGCCGACGGGATCCATGTGCATCCGCTCGGCGAGCCGGGCTACATCGCCCGCCATGTGCTGCCGAATCTGGCTGAGGGAGCCGAGAAGTCGGGCCGCTCGACCGAACACCTCGCGGTGATCGTGCCCGTCATGACGATCGTGGGTGACACCGACGAGGAACGGCACAACGAGCGAGAACTGGTGCGCGCCAGCATGAGCTTCTACGGCAGCACACCGAACTACGCGTTCATCTGGGACGAGGCGGGGTTCGAGGGAACGACGGCAAGAATCCGGGAGAACCAGAAGGCCGGCGACTACAAGGGCATGGCGGCGCAGATCAGCGACGACCACATCGCAACGTTCGCGACCGAGTCGACGTGGGACGGGCTCGCCGACTCGTTGCGCTCGAAGTACGGCGGCGTCGCGACCCGCATCGTGCTCTACAACGCGCTTGCCGATCTCGAGCGGTTCGAGCGATACGGCGAGGTTGCGCGACGGCTGGCCGGCACCCCGTCTTAGCCCACGGCGCGGGTGCGGGTTTACGGCGCCGTCAGTTTGGGAATGCCTTGGCTACGAATTTCTTACGTGGGTCGGCGTCCACCTCGTCGAAGGGAGCGAGCATGTCGATCAGGGACATGAGCGCGTTTGCCGGATCTTGCCAGGATGCGGTGGCCGCGGTGCTGGATGCCCTTGCCACCGTCGGGGAGGAACGGCGCGGACACCTCACCGAGGCGAAGCGGGCGGTCGATCAGGCGTTGCAGGACGCTCAGAGCAGCGAGCAGTGGTATCTGGCCGAGCACCTACGGCAGGGAATCAAGGAAGTCGAGGCGTGCTCGCTGGACGCGGCCTAGCGGCGCGGAACTCGATGACGGCAGGCAAGGGGCGGACAGTGTTCAAAGGTGGCCGTAGCGACAAGGGCGAGACCGACAGACCGTTGGCGGTGGATATGCGCGTCCGCGTGTATCCCGACAGCGACGCTGAGAGCCGAGGCGTCGTCGTCGAGGACTTCGGCGAGATGCAGCCTCAGGCGGTCGATATCGGCAGTCAGCATTTCGCTGACCCGGCCCGGCGGTGGGCGGTGAGGCTGGACACCGGTGATCTGGTGTTCGCCGACACCGACCAGCTCGTCCCCGAGTGATTCGACGCGGTTCGGAGGCGACGCGGCGCGTCGTCACCCAGCCGACGTGACCACGCCTGCCCATCGATGTGCGAATCGTTATCAAGAAGCGCCGTTCATCGTTATCAGAAACACCGTCAGACGTCGCATAACTGTCGGCTGACTTCCCGCACCATTTTCTTCACGGGCAGGCGGGAAGGACGAGCCAATGCGCCAACCAACGGCAGCGCTTGCGGCGGCGATGATCTGCGTCCTGATCGCCGGTTGCGCCACCTCACGAGGCGACGCCAAGCTGCCCGCCACCCCCACGATGATTCCGCGCCCTCTTGTCGAGCGTGAGCTGACGGAGTTGCTGCTCAACCCCGAACAAGTGGACGCCGCGATGGGCGCGGCCGGGATGACGGTCACGAGTACCCAGACCTCGATGTCGGACAACAGCGCCACCATGGCACCTCGGGAGTGCCTGGCGGTCGACGGCGCGGCGGAGGCCCCGGTCTACGCCGACAGCGGTTACCGGGCCGAACACGATCAGAGCCTCAACGACGGCAACGCCTTTCGGCACTATCTCAAGCAGGCCGTGGTGCTGTTCCCCACCGTGAGGAAAGCCCGCGCGTTCTTCGACGCCTCCGCCGGGCAGTGGCCGGCCTGCCGCGAGTACGCCCACACGCAGAGCGGGACTCAGTGGACAGTCGGTCAGATCTCGAACGCCGATGACACGCTGAGTACCGTTGCGACGCTGCAGGATGCGAGTGCTCCCGGGTGGGCGTGCGGACGCGCGCTGGCACTCAGGAACAACGTCGTCATCGACATCAACACCTGCAGTGCTGACCCCGGCGACTCGGCGGTGCGGATCGCCGATCAGATCGGTGGCAATGTCGCTGCGCGGTGGTGAACGGACGCCGCTCCACTCAGCTGTCGCTCGCCCGCCCAGGATCGCCGAGCGTGAGGCTATTGCGAATTCTGCCAACAATTTTCGCTGTGGATTCCCACTCGGCGCGTCCGCGATGATCTGGAATCGGCGGTGGTGAACGTCAGGGCTCGATCGCATCCTGACGGTGGAAGTGCCGCCACAGCCGGGCGCCGCCGGAGAGCGCGACGAGCACCCCGACGCCGCCGATCACGATGCCGATGAACAGTGACAAGAACATCGGGTCCATCGAGTCGCCCGTCGTCCCGGCCCCGAACGCACCGCCGACCAGGAAGCCGAACAGCGGCCCCAGCACGGCGACCGCCGTCCCCAGCAGCGCCCGCCACGTCCCCGGCGGGGTGGGCTCGAGGACGACGGGGCGGCCGACCTCCGGGGCATCCTCGGCGCCGGCCTCATCGACGGTCGCGGGATCAGGTGCGGTGCTGCTCATCGGATCTCACCCTTCTGATGCGGGGGACGGCGTCGTTGGAACCGCCGCTGTCGTCGGTCCGGTTCTGCCCGCTGTCGAGGAACGGACGGACGATGTCCATCGGGATCGGGAAGACGACCGTGGAATTCTGGTCGGCGCCGAGTTCGAGCAGCGTCTGCAGGTAGCGCAACTGCAGCGACGCGGGGCTCTCGCTGAGCGTGATCGCGGCGTCGCGCAGTTCCGCCGACGCCTGCAGCTCGCCGTGCGCGCTGATCACCTTCGCGCGTCGTTCCCGTTCGGCCTCTGCCTCGCGGGCCATCGCGCGCTGCATCATCTCGGGGATCTCGACGTCCTTGATCTCGACGACCTCGACGACGATCCCCCACGGCTCGGTCTGTTTGGCGATCGAGGCGGCCAGGTCCTCGTTGAGGTCGGCGCGGTGGGCCAGCAGGGTGTCGAGATCCGCACGGCCGACCACCGAGCGCAGCGTGGTCTGGGCGATCTGAGACGTGGCCACGGCGAAGTTCTCCACGGCCATCACCGATTTGGTGGGATCGGTCACCCGGAACAGCACGACGGCGTTGACGCGGGCGGTCACGTTGTCGCGGGTGATCACCTCCTGCGGCGGGATCGTCAGCGTGACGGTGCGCAGGTCAACGCGCACGAGCTTGTCGACGCCGGGCAGCACGACGACGATGCCGGGCCCCAGCGGTCCGCGCAGCCGGCCGAGGCGGAAGGCCACCCCGCGCTCGTACTCCTTGACGATGCGCAGGGAACCGATCGCCAGCGCCACGAGCAGGACGGCGAGGAAGACGACGACGACGACCCAGGCACCCATCAGCGCACCTCCCGCCGGTCGGACGCGTACGAGGTGCGGCGGCGGATCTCCGCCTCGGCCAACCGCTTTCGATCCTCGATGTTGTCCTCGAGCGTCTGGAACACCACGCCGGCCGGCACCGCAGGGGTGCGGCGCAGGTGCGACCACAGCGGCAGCGACACCACGCCGACCCCGAGAGCACACCCGATCAGCAGGAGCGCCTCCGCCGCGGTGTCGGCCGCCAGCGCCATGGCCAGCGGCCAGATGACGGCGATCGCACTGACCGCACAGGCGATTCCGCGGTGGAAGCGTGCCGCTTCCGAGGCGGGCCAGGTGTCGATCGCCCGGCTCACCTCACGGCCGTCGTTCGAGGTGGTGCACGTCTGCTTGACCGGGCACGCGTTGCAGATCGACGGGCTGCCCCGGTAGCGCATCACCCGGTTGTCGGGGTCAAAAGACTTGGGCCACAACCACTGATCCTGCGGGCACAGCCAGGCGTCGTGGTCCTCGTGGTAGACGAAGGCACCCGAGCGGTGTCGCTCAACCTTGGCCGCGGCGCGCCGGGCGAACGTGTCGATGCCGTACGCGATCGCCACCAGCACGGCGGCGTACCCGATCGTCAACCAGGCGGCGACGCCGATGCCCGCGATCATGGGCTGTCCCCGACGTCACCCTCGTCGAGCACCGCTCGCCGGTCCGAGGCGTAGCGGCTGCGTCCCGGCACCGCCAGTCCGGTGCGGTCCTCTTCGGCCTCGGGGTGCTCCTCGACGAACAGCGTCTCGGCGGGCAGCCGGTGCGTCGTCGCCTTGATCCCGTAACGCACTCCCAGCCAGGCGATCCAGACGAACGGCAGCACCCCGCCGAGGATGAACAGGAAGTCGCCGGGCATCCGCAGCCACTCCAGCACGACATTGCCGGGCTGGGCGATGTAGCCCAACGTCCGCGCCTCGTAGTAGCCGTCGTTGACCGAATGCCACAGCTGCAGGACACCCAGCGGCAGCAGGGTCGCGAAGACCATCCACGCCAGACCGATGTTGAGCGACCAGAACGACAGCTTGGCCAGCTTCTCGGGCCAGCGTTGCGGCGGAATGATGTAGCGAAGCGCGAACAACGCAAGTCCGACGGCGAGCATCCCGTAGACGCCCATCATGGCGCCGTGCGCGTGGTTGGCGGTCAGCGCGGTGCCGATCTGGTAGTAGGACACGATCGGCAGGTTGATCAGGAAGCCGAAAATGCCTGCGCCGACGAAGTTCCAGAAGCCGACCGCGACGAGGAACATCACCGCCCACCGGTGCGGGAACGGTGCGCTGCTGCGCGACTGCTGCCGGGAACCCAGTTGCAGGAACGTCCACGCCTCGACGGTGAGGAAGGTCAGCGGGATGACCTCCATGGCGGAGAAGAAGGCGCCCAGCGCCATGTGCTCCACCGGTGTGCCGGAGAAGTACAGATGGTGCATCGTGCCGATCACGCCGCCGGCCGAGTAGAGGATGACGTCGAGGAAGATCAGCTGGATCGCGATCTTGCGGCGCACCACGCCCAGCATCACGAAGATGTAGGCGACCATGACGGTGGTGAACAGCTCGAGGAAGTCCTCGACCCACAGGTGCACCACCCAGAAGCGCCAGAACTCGGCGACGGTCAGGTGCGTCTGGGTGCCGGCGAGCATGCCGACGGCGTAGAAGGCGGGGATGGCCAGGCCGGCGTAGAAGAACAGCCACGGCATGTTCAGCTTGCTCTCGGTCTTCAGCCGGGACCGGATCGAGCGGAAGATGATCGCCATCCACAGGAACAGCCCGATCACGAGCAGGATCTGCCAGAACCGCGGCAGGTCAAGGTATTCCCACTGCTGGTCGAAGAAGATCGAGCCCTTGGCCCAGTCGACGCCGAAGGTGCTCAACGCCGTGCCGGTCAGCGTTCCGGCGACGACGATGAACAACGCGCCGAGCAGCCCGTAGGTCAGCCACGACTGCCGACGGGGTTCGCGCCCGGAGATGATCGGGGCGAGGAAGATACCCGCGGCGAGGAAGGAGGCCGCGGTCCACAGCAACGACAGCTGCACGTGCCAGGTCCGCGCCAGGTTGAACGGCAGGACCTGCGCCAGGTCGAAGCCGAAGAAGTTGCTCAGCTCGGCGCGGTAGTGCTCGATGGCGCCGCCGAGCACCGCCTGGGCGAGGAAGAGCACGGCGACGACGAGGAAGAACCAGGCCGTGGCCTTCTGCGACGGCGTGATGGCGACCTTGCCGGGTTGGCGGAACGCCAGCGACGGCGTTTCGGTTGCGTGCCAGCCGATCTTGCGGCTCCACCGGCCGTAGAGGGCGAACAGCGCGCCGAGCCCGGCGAGCAGCGCGATCAGCGACATCGCCGACCAGACCAGGATGTCGGCGGTCGGCTTGTTGTCGACGCGCTCTTCGGGTGGCCAGTTGTTGGTGTAGGAGTAGGAGTGCCCCGCGCGCTCGGCCGCGCTGGCCCAGGCGGTCCAGCTGAAAAACGCGGTGAGGTCGTTGATTTCCTGCGGGTCGGTGATGACCTGCGGGATCAGCCCGTGCTCGGTCGAGTCGGTGCCGAAGAAGTCGGCGTAGTAGGCGCGGATCTTCTCGAAGGCGCTGACCTGCTCGGCGGTGAACTGCAGGGTCCCGGTTTCTTCGTCGTAGCGGTTGGTCCGCATCATCTCGACGACGGCGGCGGTCGGGTCCTGTGCGCCCGAGTCGCGCAGTTCCTGGCCGACGTGATCGGCGGACAACCGGAGGTACTCCGCGGTGTAGTCCGGGCCGAGGTAGCCGCCGTGGCCCATCACCGAGCCGTACTGCTGCAGTCCGCGGCGCAGGAAGATCTGCTGGCCTGCGGTGATCTGCTGTTCGGTGTAGAGCGTCTGGCCGTCCGGGCCCACCACGCGCTGGGGCAGCGGCATGGAGTCCGCGTAGGTTCTGGCGGCCAGCATTCCCATGATCAGGAAGCCGAAGACCATGACCAGGGCGACACCCTGGACCCATCCCTTCGAGATGGCGAGTTCGGCTTTGGTCGGGACGGGCTCCAAGAACTGCTCTGTCACTGCCATACCCCCACTGAGATGGATTCACGACGCAGCGTCCTTGGTCAAGGTAGCGAAACACCGTCGGGAAAGTGGCGAGGTTCAGAACTTCGGTTCGTTGCGCGTGCGCACATGTTCCCCGGCCGCTCGCCGAGTGTGAAGCAATTGCGGGTTTCGCGACGAAATTTCACTGTGGGTTCACACTCGGCGTGTCCAAAGCCCGCGCGACGACGGCATCGCCTGTTCAATCGGTTGGGCGCTGACCGAAAGTCAGTGCGAGATCCCAGGGCTCGAGCCCCCACGTCGCGATTGCGTCCATCATCACGATGGGCGCGGCGTCGATGTTCTCGGGTGCCGCCGGCGCGCTGAGGCTGTTGGTCTCCCGGCCGGCGACGATGTGCGGTTCCCACAGCCGGGATCCGCGCGGCTCCGGCGCGGTCTCGATCACGCTGACCGCCGAGTCGTCCTCGACGACCACAATGAACAGGCAGAACGGCTCCGTTGGCGCGTCCCAGCCGCCCATCTCGACCAAGAGAAACTCGTTCTGGGCCAACGTATGACGGACCGCTTGGCGAAGAAGCGACTCGACGTCATCGAACACCGACGAGTCCGGTGCGCCTGCAGGTTCCAGGTTCAGCAAATTCGCTTCGATCGCTACCTCGTCGCCGTCGACTTGCACAGGAAAACGCGACTGAAGCAGCAGCGTGCCCCGCTCTTCGCACAACATGCCGACCTCACGAAATCGCCCTTCCTCCCGCAGTGTTCGACCGATCGCTCCGGTGCCTTGCAGGCTGTGCAACAGCGCTGCTTCCCGGACCCGCCACAGCCGCGATCCGCCGTCCGTCCACGTGCGCACGAGGCCACCGGCACACAGGCTGAGCATCGCGGTTTCCACCACGTCACCGGCCCCGAGAGCGACCCCTTCGGCCATCGCTCGCCCCTCCCTGGTCGAACACGGTCCTGTGCACGAGGGCGCATTGGTGGCGGCGTCGAGCCGTCGGTTCGCGCCGCCGACGCTGACGAACACCGAGGGCGATCCGCGGCTCTGCGGCGAGGTGGCCGCGCTCGTTCGGGAGGACTAAGTGGCGACGCCGTAGAGACCGCGAAGCTGGAATCGTGTCGCATCCAGGCGTTCGCCCAGGATCGAGGCGATTCGCTTCAACAGTTCGTAGCCCATTTCGTGGTCCTGTTCGCACTTATCGCGCAGGCACTTTCCGTCGAAGGCGATAGCCCGTGTCGTCTCCGCCGCCCGCGCATCGAACCTCCAGTGGTACGGCGGGATCAGCCATGACCAGCCGAGGATCTCGCCGTCGTGCAGGGTCTGAACGGTCAGGCCGCCATGGCCCGGGCTGAAGACTTCCAGCGCGATCTTGCCTTCGCGGATAAGGTAGAAGTTGTTGGCTTCCTCGCCTTCGCGGAAGATGACCTCGCCGGCTTCGAAACGGACGTTCGCCGCGCATCCGACGGCCAGTTGGATGTAACGAGGATCCAATCCGGCGAAGAACGGATGCTTGGAAAGTATGCCTTCGAGGGTCTTCATTTCCTGTCCCCTTTCCCCGCCGCGGTCATCTGCCCATTGTGGACCTCGCCGAGGGACAACAGCGGGCTTTCACCGCGGTGAATCATGGAAATGAGCGGTGTCGGGGCCAAGGGTGCCCACCACCCCGGGCGCTCGGCGGGCGGCGGTGGAGGCGACCGCAGACGCATCGAGGCGAAACGGTGAGTCCGGCCTCCGCCAGGACCTCGTCGACCGACGACAGACCTTCGCCGACCTCCGTACGCGTGTCGACGACGGCCGCAGGCCAACATAGCCAGATCCGAAGTGCGGTGGGCAGTCCCGTCGACACCGCGGGCTGCAGCCGTTACGGCGCAGCGTCGCCCGCCAGCACCTCCGTGCTCACCCGAGTGCTTCGTAGGTCGATCTGGCGCGCGCCATCTCGAAAACGAGAGTGCCAGTGCTGGATTCGGCTGCCCGCGCGAGAGCGTCGTCGATCGGTTCCGGTACGGCACCGGCATCGGCGACGCCCGACAACATGTCGTGGTCGATCCGGACGGCGATGGTCAGGTCATGCCCGCCGGCGAGTCGAGTACCGAGAACGAGTTCGTTTTAACGTCCGGGCGGCAGTTCCCGGGGACCGCGATGCCCGCTCAGTTCACGCCGCCCACTGCCGGTGAGTTCGGCGCGGCCCTCGCCCCTCGTCATGGCCGCGTGGCCCGCATCGGCGCCGAGCCGTCCGTAGTCGTGCTCGCGATCGTCGGCTCTGACGGTCGACGCGTTTGGAACACGGTCTCCGGCAGCTTCATCGGTTTCCTCCACCTGGGTGGTAACCCTGCGGGTGCGTCGCAGCGAAAAGTGGATCTCCTCGGTCTCCTCGAAGATCTGTCGCGCACCGCGTAGCGGCTTGGTGGTGGTGTCGATCGCGTTGACGATGATCGGCGGCACCAGCGGGCGAATCCACCGGGCTGCGGCGCGGGTGACGTCCGGAATCACCGGGATCAGCGGCCGTCCGGCGGTGGGCTCCACCGACTGGGGCTCGTCCCGCGCGGGAAGGTTTTCTGGTGGGTTCCCGTCGTCTTCGACGGCCGGCAACTCGGCGGCGGAAAGGCTCGCCGCTTCGGCCTCGGCGGCGATCGGCAGGTACACGTCCTCGACCTCGGGGATGCGTTCCGACCGCGCGTGCAGTGCCGGGTCGATCGCCTCGATCACCCTGCGGCGCTCCTGCTCCCGGTCGATCTGCAGTTGCGCCTCGACGGCCATGCGGGCGCTGGCCAGTTGCTGTTCGGCCCACATGGTGTCGATGGCCGCGCGCACCTCGGCCCGCTTCACCGCGACCGCCGTGTCGGCCTGCAGTTCCGCCCGATCCCGCTCGACGTCGGCGGCGAGCCCGCGATCCTGGGACGTTTCGCCCCGCCACCGCCGAAGGACCAGCGGCAGCAGGCTCAGCAGGACGAAGAAACCGTCGACGACGAGCCGCAGCACCAACGCGCCCGGATTGGCCAGCGTGTGGTCGTTCATGGCGACCCATCGAGCGCCCAGCCCGCGATCCGCATCGGCCATCGCGCCCTGCCGGGCTTGTGCCAGCGCCTGCTCGCCGTCGGCTATCTGGGCATCGAGCGCGGGCGCACGACCGTCTCGCTCGGCCAACGCGGCGTCGAGCGCCCGCTGAGCGTCGGCGAGGTAGTCGTTAGCCGTCCGGTTTTCGGGTCCGGCCCCGGGCACGCCGGTGATGAAGGTCTGTGGGCAGTCGGGCCTGGGATTGAACTCACAGCGGGCCACCACCAGGGCTTCCTGGCGGCGCCGCACGGCCTGCTCGACCGCCGCGTCGAGTTCGCCGCGCGCGGCGCGGGTGCGGTCCAGGTCCGCGGCGGCCTGAGCGGCGGCGGGAGCGGACTCGGCGGTGCGCGCGGCCTGCGCGTCGAGCAGCCGGTCGATCGAACCGGAGAACACCACGACCGCGGCGAGCTCGCCGACCACAAGCCCGACGGCGACCGCGACAGCCGCGCGGCCCACTACGCCGGAACCGTGGACCACGCCGGAGGCGATCGTCCGGCTCAACGCTCCGACCAGCAGCCCGAACGTCGAGGTCACCGCGACGACGGCCACCGTCGGCCAGGACGTCGGCCCGGCCAGGGCCGCGGCTGCCACCAGCCACGCCAGCATCGCAGCGACCAGCACCACGACTCCGGCGCTGATGAGCGTGGACCGCTCATGGCGTGCGCCGCGTTCACGTCGCTCGCCGCCGCCGAGCCAGATGAGCGAGGCCGCAACCGGCGAGACGGCGCGATCGGACTCAAGATTCCTGTGGGCGCCCATCGAAAACTCCAAACATCTCCGGGGTATGTCCAGGCGTGACGGGGCGCCGTCCGACTTCCCTGTCGGTGGCGTGGGCCCCTTGCCCCCCGCGGATCGCACCATCACGCCGATGCGAATGCTCGAATCCTCTCACAGACACCCGCGCGCGTGCCTTCTCGGCGACCCGCGCCGGCGCGGTCACGGCCCGACGCTCTACGGAACCGACGTGGACAACCGGCTGCAAATCGTGACGGGCAAGATCAGGTGCGATTGCTGTCGCGAGCGGCCCCCGCGCCCCGACTCACGCTCCCTAGAATGCGGTGATGCCTACGACGGCGGCCCGCTTGAACGTCACCGACAATTCGTTCCTCACCCTCGAAAAGGGTGGCGGACACATGCACGTGGCCGGTGTTCTGATCTTCGAGGGACCGCCACCGCCCTATGAGCAAGTTGTGGCGCGGATTCAGTCTCGCCTCGACCTGGTCCCGCGCTACCGGCAGAAGCTCGCCGGCTCCCCGTTGCGGCTGGGGCGCCCATTGTGGGTCGACGACCCCAACTTCAACATCCACTACCACTTGCGCCACACCGCGTTGCCCGCACCCGGATCGACGGATGACCTCGAAACGCTGGTAGGGCGAATCTGTTCACAGCGCCTCGACCGCTCCAAACCGCTGTGGGAGTTGTGGTATGTGGAGGGACTCGATGACGATCGGTTCGCGCTGATCGCCAAGACCCATCACGCGCTCGTCGACGGGATCGCCGGAGTGGACGTCGCCAGCCTGCTCTTGGACTCGCTCGAGGCCGACCCCGACGGTGCCACCCGGGACGGCGCTGACGCGGACTGGGAGCCCGCTTCGGAGCCGACCGGAGCGCAGCTTGCCTCCGCCGAATTGCGTGAACTCATCGGGGGGCAGTGGTCCGTCGCCAAACGAGCGTTGCAGGCCGTTCCGCATCCCCGCCGAGCCCTCCATGTGGCCGGCGAATACCTGCAAGGCTTACGGGACTTCCTCGGCGCCGTGGTCGACACTGCCCCGCCCTCCCCCTTCAACGTCCCGCACGGTCCGCACCGGCGGGTCACCTGGTTCGAAGTAGAGCTGTCCGAGGTCAAGCGAATCAAGAGCGCGCTCGGCGGAACCGTCAACGACGTGGTAATCGCGGCGGTCGCGGGTGGCTTGCGGAGCTGGATGCTGGACCGGGGCTATCCGGTCGACGGCCTCACGCTGCAGGCAATGGTGCCCAAGTCTGTCCGGGAAGAAACCGAGCGTCATTCGTTCGGCAACCGGATCGCGGCGATGCGCGCGCCTCTGCCAGTCGGCGTCGCGGATACGGTCGAGCGGCTGCGCACAGTGAGTGCGGCGATGAACGACCTGAAGAATTCGAAGCAGGTGCTCGGCGTCGAGGCCTATCTGGGCATGCAGCAGTTCGCGCCGCCGACGCTGCTGGCCCAGGCAGCGCGGCTGAACTTCTCCACCCGCTTGTTCAACCTCATCGTCACCAACGTTCCCGGACCTCAGTTCCCGCTGCACATGCTGGGGCGCGAACTCGTCAGCTTCCTGCCGATCGCGCCTACGCCGCAGGCCCACACCCTCGGGTTCGGAATCCTCTCCTACAACGGCAAGCTCGGCTTCTGTCTTATCGGCGACTGGGAGGTGATGCCCGACATCCGGGATGTCGCCGGCCACATCCGCGACGCTCTTGGCGCGCTGCAGCGGGCGGCAGAGACTTCGGGAACGGCGACCGGTGGGTCGTCATGACCGGCACGGACGGGCTGACCGTTGCGGTCACCGGACCGACCGGCGACATCGGCCGCTCCCTGCTCCGTGCGCTCGAAGGTTCCGACCGCGTCACGCGCGTGCTGGGGATGGCGCGCCGACCGTTCGATCCCGAGGCGCACGGGTGGAGCAAGGTGTCCTACCGCCAGGGCGACGTGCTCGATCCCGATTCCGTCGCCGCCCTTGTCGCCGACGCCGACGTGGTAGTGCACCTGGCGTTCCTGATCTTTGGCACCCGGGAGCAAACCCGCGAGGTCAACCTCTGCGGCTCACGGAATGTGTTCGAGGCGGTGGCCGCCGCCGGCGTACGGCGCTTCGTGTACACGTCCTCGGTCGCCGCTTACGGGTTCGGAGACGACACCCCGGAGCACGTGGATGAGACGGTGCAGCCGCGTGGAAGCGAGGCGTTTTACTACTCGGCGCAGAAGGCGGAGCTCGAGGCGCTCCTGCAGGAGATCCTCGGCGCGGCAGGTGTCGACGTGTACATTTTCCGGCCCGTCGTGGTTGCCGGTCCGGACGCACTGCTGCTGGTTGACAGCATCGCGAAGAGCTTTCAGATCGGTGGGCGGTTCCCGGTCGAACGGCAGCTGGTCAAGGCGCTGCCATGGCTGCGGCCGATGCTTCCCGACCCCGGCGTGGCGATGCAGCTCGTCCACCACGACGACGTGGCCGACGCGCTCGTGGCGGCGATCGAGGGACAGGGGACCCCGGGCATCTACAACCTCGCCGCGCCGGATCCGGTCTCGCTCAGCGAAGTGGCCCACGCCCTCGGGTGGCGACCGCTGCCGATCCCGCGCCAGGCCGTGCCGATCGCGGCCGCGGCAATCGAACGGCTGCAGCGGTTCCTGCCCCAGGACCTCGCGTGGGTGAACGCAATGCGTAAAACGCTCGTCCTGGAGACGACCAAAGCGCACAAGGAACTCGGCTGGCACCCTCGCCACAGTGCCCACGCTGCCCTGCGCGAGACCGCGATCGCCGCACGACTCCAGGGGCTGCTGTCATGACGACAGCACAGGCCGTCAAAGGCGTTCCGGAGGCCGGCGAATACCTGAGGTTAACCGTCGGTCCATCATGCGCAGTGGTGCCGATTGGTGGTTTGAACCCCGAAGCCAATACCATCGCTGAAGCTATGACCGAGATTGCTCTGACGGCTGCGCCGAGCGCCGATCCCTCGCCGCCTGGCCGTGTCTCCGCCGAGGCGGGCCGCCGCAGGACCTTCGCCGTCATCAGCCATCCCGACGCCGGTAAGTCCACGTTGACCGAGGCGCTGGCGCTGCACGCCCGGGTCATCACCGAAGCCGGCGCGGTCCACGGCAAAGCGGGCCGGCGGGCGACGGTGTCGGACTGGATGGAGATGGAGAAG
The DNA here is from genome assembly GCF_039871645.1 of Mycobacterium sp. B14F4. NCBI lineage: Bacteria > Bacillati > Actinomycetota > Actinomycetes > Mycobacteriales > Mycobacteriaceae > Mycobacterium > Mycobacterium sp. B14F4. The sequence goes on from NZ_JBDPMF010000009.1 coordinate 178,785, forward strand.
GCCAGGGGCATCTCGATCACGTCGACGGTGCTGCAGTTCCCGTACCGCACGTGCGTCATCAACCTGCTCGACACCCCCGGCCACGCCGACTTCTCCGAGGACACCTACCGGGTGCTGACGGCCGTCGACTCCGCGGTGATGCTCATCGACGCGGCCAAAGGCCTTGAGCCGCAGACGCTGAAGCTGTTCCAGGTGTGCAAGCACCGTGGAATCCCGATCATCACGGTGATCAACAAATGGGACCGGCCCGGCCGCCACGCTCTGGAGCTGATGGACGAGATCCAGGCCCGGATCGGGCTGCGCCCAACGCCTTTGACGTGGCCGGTCGGCATCGCCGGGGACTTCAAGGGGGTGCTCGACCGGCGGAGCGGAAACTTCATCCGGTTCACCCGCACCGCGGGTGGCGCCACCGCTGCCCCCGAAGAGCACATCGCGGCGGCCGACGCGCACGGCGCCGCCGGCGACGACTGGAACCACGCCGTCGAGGAGTCCGAGCTGCTGTCTGCCGACGGCTCGGACTACGACCGCGAGCAGTTCCTCAGCGGCGCGGCCACACCGGTGCTGTTCACCTCGGCGGCGTTGAACTTCGGCGTGAATCAGCTCCTCGATGTGCTCGTCGAGCTCGCGCCGCCGCCCAGCGGGGCGCTCGACGTCGACGGGGTCCGGCGCGCCGCCGAATCACCGTTCAGCGCTTTCGTTTTCAAGGTGCAGGCCGGCATGGACTCCGCACACCGCGATCGGATCGCCTACGCGCGGGTGTGTTCAGGCACCTTCGAACGCGGCGACGTGCTGACCCACGCCGCCACCGGGAAGCCGTTCGTCACCAAGTACGCGCAGTCGGTGTTCGGCCAGCAGCGCACCACCCTGGACACGGCGTGGCCGGGTGATGTGATCGGGCTGGCCAACGCCGCCGCGCTGCGCCCGGGTGACACGCTGTTTCGCGATGTGCCCGTGCAGTATCCGCCGATACCGAGCTTCTCCCCCGAGCACTTCGCGGTCGCGCGCGGCAGCGACCCGAGCAAGCACAAGCAGTTTCGCCGCGGGATCGAGCAGCTCGAGCAGGAGGGCGTCGTGCAGGTGCTGCGCTCAGACCGGCGCGGCGACCAGGCGCCGGTGCTCGCCGCGGTCGGCCCGATGCAGTTCGAGGTGGCCACCCACCGGATGGCGACCGAGTTCAGCGCGCCGATCGCGTTGGAGTCACTGCCGTATCAGGTCGCGCGGATTGTCGACCCCGCCGACGCGGCGTTCATGGACAAGCAGGTGTCGGCGGAGGTGTTGACCCGCAGCGACGGGGTGATGCTCGTGCTGTTCTCCACCCCGTGGCGGCTCGAGGGCTTCCAACGCGACAACCCCGACGTCAACCTCGGGTCGTTGGTGGCGGCGTAGGCCGTCGCTGCTTACGAGATCGCCGTGCCGAGCTCCGCGTAGACCGCCGCCTCGAAGCCGAGGATTGTCTCGACCATCTTGTCGTCGAAGAACGGCAGCAGCTGCGTCGCGATCACAGCACCGATCCCCGCCTTGCGGTCGATCCAGAAGAAGCTGTTGAACAGCCCCGACCAGTCGGCCGAGCCGGCGCTGCGCATGCCGGGCAGATCGGCCAAGTACAGGTGGAACCCGAGACCCCACCCCTGCGGCACGTCGAGCAGCTCGACCGGGTTGGCCAGCTCGGGGACGGTCGGCTCCAACTTCTTCGGCAGCGGCGCCCCGTCGAGGTGGTCGCGCAACGCGAGCTCCACCGTCTCCTCTCTGAGGATGCGCGCGCCGTCGAGCTCGCCGCCGTTGAGCCACGCGCGTACGAAACGCCCGTAGTCGCCGATCGTCCCGTAGGACCCGTGGCCGGCGGCGTCCCACTCCTGCTCGACCGACAGGTCGAGCTCGGTCGGCGCCAGGCTGCCGTCCGGCCCTCGGGAGAGGACAGGTAGCAACCGCGCGCGCTGCTCGTCGCTCGGGGCGAACGTCGAGTCCGTCATGCCGAGCGGGCCGTACACGTGCTCGGCGAGGTAGTCGCCCAGTGTCTGGCCGCTCACGGCCTCGACGACCATGCCGACCCAGTCGGTGCTGAGGCCGTACTCCCAGACCGTGCCCGGATCGTGGACCAGCGGCGCGCTGATGCTCTGCTTCTTTCCCTCGAGCGGGTTGGGAAAGTCCTGCCCGGCGCAGAAGGCGAACAGCTTCTCGTTGAGGAAGTGGTAGCCGCAGCCGGCCGTGTGGGTCATCAGGTGCCGGACGGTCGCCGGCGTCCTGGGCGCGCGCAGGACCGGCTCCCCGCCCTCGAAGCCGTCCAGCACCTGGAGCTCGCCGAACTCGGGCACAATCGACGCGACAGTCGCGTCCAGGTCGACGCGCCCCTGCTCGACGAGCTGCAGCGCCGCGGTGGTCGCGACGGCCTTCGTCATCGATGCGTTGCGGAACATCGTGTCGGGCTTGGCATCTCCAGCTGCATGCTCGTAGAGGACGCCGTCGCGGCCGACCACTGTGGCCCCGACCCCGTGCAGCGATCCATCGGCGGTCACGCCGTTCAGCAGGTCGTCGATTCGCTCGAATCCCATCTGAAGCTCCTTTGCTTTCGGGGATATGCGAGCCATCATCGCACGCGGCGCGACGTATGCCGACGGACTTGAGCGGCCCACCACGTCAAGACTGCGGGTAGGACTGTGGTCGCGGCCGAAACAACAACCGGGTGGACAAAGTTCAGCTCTGCGACGGTGGAATTAAACGTGTAGCCGGGTCGCAGGTCTGGAAACCCCCGTCGCGCGAATCGCAGATGCAGCGTCGGCCGAGCACCGATTTGTACTACGGCGCCACGGTGCTTGATGCCGGGCCGCCAGTTCAACCCCGCCGTTTAGAGCCCCTTCGCGTCCAGCGCCTTCATCAGCGAGGGTCGCCTGCCGTAGTCCTCGCGGATCTGCGCGATGAACGACGCGAAATCGGCGCTGCGGCCGCCTCGTTCATAGAGTTCGGCCATAGTCGCCAACGTCGCGGCGATGTCGGGATAAAGCTTGGAGTTGGGGTGCCGCAGATCCTTCTCGAGCTGCAGCCGGTACAGGTCAGCAGCCTCGACCGGCCGAGCCTCGGCGCCGCGGACGGCCAGTTCCCGCCACGCCCAGCCGGGGCCGTAACGGTCGGCGGCCTGCCACGCGGCATCGATATCGCCCTCGCTCATATGGAGCTGCACCAGAACCGCGCCGGCGGCGAATGGGTCAGAGGCCGCCAGTTGCCGCGCGTGGTCGAAGGCCCAGGTGCGTTCGGAATCGAGGCGGTCGACGCCGGCCGCGAAGTCGAGCAGGACACGGTAGGCGCCCACCGACGGCGCTCGGACGAAGTCCGCGCGAAGGACGGCGACCGCATCGTCGATGCGACCCAGTCCCCGGTAGGTTTCGGCGACATGGTCCGGGCTCAACCAGAATTCGTTGCCACCGCCGTGGCTCGAGAATCGTCCATCGGCAACGGCTCGATCGATCCATGCCACCGCCTCGTCGGTGTGACCGGCTGCCCGCAACCGGTCGACAATCGCACCGTATTGCGGGTGTTCTCCCTGAGCGAGCAAGTGGACGGCCCGGTCGACATCGCCGTCGTGATCGGCGAGCTCCAGCAGCATGGCGTCGACTTCGAACCGCTTCCAGTGATCCAGACCTTCGAGCTTCCGGTCGAGCGCCGCCACCGCACGGCGGTAGGTCGCGAGTGCCCGTTCGTCGAATGCGTCCACGAAGTCCGCCAAGACCAGGTGCGGCCACCCTGGCGAGTCAGCGCGGAATTTCACCAGCCACGTCGCGAGTTTGACAGGGTCGGGCTCACCCAGTCGGCAGGCCCGCGCGTAAAGCTCGGCGGCCCGCTGGCACTGATCACCGATCGAACCCGAGGAGTCGTCAACCTGCTCGATGATCTTGCGCAACCGGGTCAGTGCGCGCAGCAACGCCGGCCGCGCGACTTCTGCGGCCCCACTGTTCACGTGGTTCTCGAGTTCGTCGAGCATTTCACTGGCCGCTTCCGCGACCTCAAAGGAACGTCGGTAGTCGACAAAGCCGCGGAACGTCAACGTGTTTCGCACGTAGGCCTCCAGCTCGGCTTTGGCGTGCGCATCGCTTCCTGAGGCCGTCGTGGCGCGAATCTCCAGCATGCGGCGGACCCCGCCGTCGCGCTGCGCAAGTGTCACGACCAGTTCACGCAACTCACCGACATCCATCGCGTGCACGACTGCTTCCAGCGCTGCCTCGGCCGTACCGTCGGCTGTGTCGTCGACCGCGACTCGTCCGGTGTCGATCGCGGCGAGTCCGGTCGCGACCAGATGCTTGCAGAAGTTGCCGTCGGCATTATGCGGGCAGGTACAGGACCCGTCGGGTAGCCGACCGGACCAGTCGAGCTCCACGGTGTAGACGTTCTTGGCCTGGATCGACGCGTAGGCCTTGAAGTCGGTTGTGCGGAGCCCTCGGACATAACGGACGTAGTCTTCGCCCCGGGCGTAGACCAGATCGCCGGCCACCTCGAGCAGCGCGGTTTCAGAGAGCGGCACGTCACCATGGTGCCCTATTCGTGGGCCACACTCTGGCGCAGCGCGCGCAGAGCTCAGGGCGCCGTCATCCGGATGCGAACGCCTGCAGCTTCTCCGCGAGTTCTGCCAGCTGCAGATCTGCATTCGTGGCAACGGCATTCATGTAGTTCTCGGCGTCGTCGACATCGAAGTCGGGGGCCAACTCGACGCCGTTGATGTACAGGAACGTCCACGCGGCCGCCCATGCGGTGCGCTTGTTACCGTCGACCAGCGCATGGTTACGAGCCAGGGACTGCAGCGGCGCCGCCGCCTTGGTGAACAGGTCGGGATAGGCGTCGACGCCGAAGGCGGTGGCCTGCGGCCGGGTCACCGCCGCGTCGAGCAGGCCGTAGTCGGCCACCCTCAGCTCGACCCCCACGGCCGCAGCACCGGCGACGAGAACGTCGTCGCGGTCCAGATATTCGGTCACGCCAGACGGCGGTTGAGCTCTGCGCTGCGTTCTGCGACGATCCGCGCAGCTTCGCGCACGCGCCGCTTGTGATCGCTGGCGGCATCGAGGGCGGCGCGGTGCACGAACGCGCGCAGCGACAGCTCCCCCGCCGCGGCCGCGGTTCGCAGCTGCTCCATCTCCGCGTCACTGAAGTTGACGTTCAAGGCCGGCATACAGGCACGGTACCAAATTCAGTACCGTGACCGGTACCATCAGACCCCGCCTAGCCTCAACGCGGCGTGTCGAAGGTGACGACCTTGCCCCGGTCGATCGACACCCAGTCTCGGGCCTCCAGGTACGGGCGGAAGGTCTCGACGATCGCCTGCTGGTCGGCGGGCGTCTTGGGCCGCTGCAACTCGTAGAGATGCGGGAACTCCGTCCACGCGACGACGGCGTCCCACAGCCGCACCGCCGCCTCACCGACCGGTGGATCGATGAGCACCGGCCCGAACAGGCACTGGCCGTCGGGAAAGAACAAGGTCGGCACCCCGTAGCCGTCGGCGTCGACGACGCGCTGGTGGTCTGCCATCACCTCGTCGCTGGTCGTCGGGTCGGCGATGGCCTGGTCGACCAGCTCGGGATCGAAGCCGAGTTCCTCCAAAAGGCTTCGAGCGACGGCCTTTTCGTGCGGCTTGTGCCCTTCGACGTGCAGTGCCCGCGCCGCCCGTTCGTACCACGCGTCGACGTCGACCATCGACTGCCGACGCAGCAGCGCGCCGATGCGCATCATCGACCAGCCGTAGGACCACTCCCGCTCCCACGGGTGCTTCTTGCCGTCCTGCCGGTTGATCTCCTCGAGGCTGAAGAAGCGCCAATTCACCTCGAGGCCGGTCAGGTCGCGCACCTCGCGGATCCATCGCGACGTCTGATACGCGTACGGGCACATGACGTCGAAGTGAAAGTCGACGGAGACAGGACGATTCGTCACATCGTGAACCTCAGGTTGCGGGCGGCGCGGTCACCGAGTTCGTCGTCGCCCCGCCAAGTGATCGTGCCGGAGTCGATCTGAGCCTGCGGATCGATACGCCCACAGGCGAGTTGGATGAACGTCGTCGAGTCGGTCGTCACCGTCACGTCGGGGTGGTCGAGGTGCTCGACCCGCGCGGCCCGACCGTCGACGGCGACGTGCAGCTGACGGACGATGGGTCCGGTGAGGTCGAACGTGAGGCTCTTGCCTTCGGGCAGGCCGACCTTCTTGCCGACGATGTAGCCGATCGAGTTCTCCACCTGGGCAAGCGCGATCTCCGCGGGGACGCCGGTGTCGTCGGTCGTGCGGCCGAGAGGGGTCGTGATGTCGCGTTCGTGCACCCAGATGTCGAAGACGCGGATTTGAAGGAACCGGCCGTAGGTGCCAGGGCCGACGGGCATCCAGGACGGGCGATCGAGGTCCTCACGGGACAGGGCGGCCAGGTCGCGCCGGCGTAGGTCGAAGACCGCGCGCATCTTCTCGAGGTACGGAGTGGGGTCGGCGATGAACTCCGCGGCCCGGTCGAACGACGGAAGCGTCGTGTCGTCCTCGGGCAACCACCCGGCCATGACGGCCTCGATGCTGGTGACGTGGTCGACGACGCCGCGGACCGTCCAGTCGGGGCAGAGGGACTGCGCCCGCCACTCGTCGTCGCTGAGGTCGGCACAGAGCGCTTCCATCGAGGCGTAACAGTGCTCGAGGGCGCCGCGGATCTCGTCCTCGCTTCGGGTTGCCACGACTCCTCTCTAGCGTTGAGACGGCGTCCATGGCGGCGGAATCGGCGAAATGACCGCCGCCAGCGCAATCTCAATCGGGCTGAGTCCTGAAGGAGCCGGGCCGCCGTGTGTTCGGCTGATTAGACCCGCACGCTCGGCCAGAACAGATCGAACAGTCGCGCTTCCCAGCCGTTCGCGACGCGGCCCGTCCGGGCGCGTTCGGCGATGACGGCACCGACTACCGCGTCGATGAGCGTGGCGCCGTCGAGGTCGGCGCGGAACGACCCGTCGGCCTTGCCCGCGTCGATCACCGACTCGAGTTCGGCGCGCTGGCGGGCGAGGATGCGGCGGAAGAGCTTGGTGAAGTCGGGGTCGTCGTCGGTGAGCATCGCCGCGAGGCCGCCGAAGCCGATGCCGACCTCGATGGTCTTGACGGCTTCGCGGATGAGCCAGCGGAGCCGGTCGGGCGCCTCGGTCTGCGCCGCGAGCGGTTCGGGAGTGGTCATCCTCTCCAGGGCGACGGACAACATGTCGCGGCGGTCGTGGTGCCGGCGGTAGATGGTGGTCTTGGCGATGCCCGAGCGTGCGGCTACCGCCTCGACGGTCACGGCCTTGGGCCCGCCTGAGCGCAGGAGCGCCAGGGTGGCGTCGGTGATGGCGTCGTCGACCTCGCGTCGCTGCGCCATCGGCCCTCCTCCTAGCACGCCGGGAATATCTTCGACCGGAGAAACGCTACACTAGGCGTAGCGCTACGATACGCGTAGCGTTTCTGAGGTTACTGAGAGGTGATTCTGATGTTGAAGGCGTTGGGACGGGTTTCGCTGACGTATGTGGCGTACGTGTGCATGCTGCTGATGTTCGTGGCGCTCGGGACGTTCGTGTACGCGCTGGCCGCTGGCAGCGCGCTGGCCGGGATCATCGGGGCCAGCCTGGTGGTGTTGATGATCGCGACGGTCGCGGGCTACCGCATCGGTGCGCGCAAGCGGGCGGAATCGAACGACAGTGGCATCGAGATCCCCAGTGAGAACATCTGGGCGCGGCCGCTGCGCCGCGAGCAGATCGACCAGTACCTGCTGACCTACCGCGGTGTCCGCAACAATCACGAGCAGCTGTTGAAGGCAGCCACCGCCCTGCCCGCCGAGCCGACGAGGTTGATCGATCGGCGCGCGGCTTGACCTCCCACTCCGCATGAGAACTTCACGTCGAGGCCCGCTCGCCGGTCAATAATGGACGAGTGCTGAGACGCGACACGATCGCGGGCTGGTGGAGCAGTGGCGAGTGATCCGCTACTGCTCGGTCAGCGCGTGATCGCGATCCTCGAGCAGGGCCAGCGGGACGCGACCTACAAGCTGGCGACGCTAATGGCGTTGATCGAGCACTCCATCGAGAATCTGCCACCCCATCCGGACGACACGCTAACCGTTCCGATCCCGGTACTTGCACACCGCGTCCTGGCGCTCTACTGGCATCAAGTCCGGCCCTTTCTCGGACAGGAGCTCGCTCAGCGCCGAACCGGCAGCAGGACCCGAATTATTGACGCCACGAAAGCTTTCCGGGCGTCAGCGAAGGCCGACAACAGTCAGATGTCACTCGAGACCGCGATGCTGCGCGCTCCCGTTGCCTACACGGAGGCGGTCGACCGCATCGCGCTTGCTTTGATCAAGCAGCCACTCCCGCGGCTGCAGAAGTTGCCGGGCTCGCCCAAGAGCGACCCTTTCCTCTATGACGACTCTTTCCTCGGGGAGAACGTGTCGCGCTCCACGGTTCGGGCTCACGGGGATGCCATCGAGCTGAAGCCCGGCGTCGCGTACGGGTTGGCGCGGCTGGCCGGGTTGCTCAAGCCGGCGCTGGAGATCATGTGGGTCGAGGATGTGCGACACATGAACAAGTTCCTTAAGTCCGACGTGCCCGATGTCGGCGGGCATCTTTTTGGCCGGGAACGCGCCGCACTGGCGGCGGTCAGGGCGCCCTATCGGGAAGCGTTCGGGCCGCACTGCTTCTACTGCGGCACGCACCTACCCCCGAATCCGATCGACAACCCGATCGATCATGTGCTGCCGTGGTCGCTGGTGGGAATCGACGGCCTGGCGAATCTGGTCCTCGCATGCCGTAGGTGCAACGCCGACAAGAGCAATGCGTTACCTGCGATGCCGCTGGTCGACCGTGCCCTCGAGGAGAAGCGGTTATCAGTATTGGAGGACATCGCGACGGAGTTGCAGTGGCCAACGCAGTATGAGCGCGTCGTGGCGGCGGCCCGCGGCATCTACCGCGGGCAGCCGGCGGGTGTGCCGACGTGGTCGGGTTACAAGACCAGCGTCCGGCTCGACATCGGTTTCTCACCTTGGTGGATCGCGCCGAACTGACTACCAGCAGCCTCTTGTCGAACCCCCGAGGCTGCACAGCAGTCAACCAGGCGTTTGCACCCTGTGCTCGATTGCACTTCCGCTTGACCGGCACCTTCTCGTGACTTCGCTGGACCACGGCGCCTTTTCGTGCGAGTTGCGTCATACGAATGGGCTCGGGCCGCCGTCCGCATTCGGCCAAGTGTCAGCGGTACATGGAGCATCGGGCGTGCGGGCGGAGCCTGTAGGTTGCATCCGCGAAGTGAGGGTGCCCCGCACGCCCGAAGAAACTGGGCACGCGGTCGCCCCTACCGACCGAGGCCTCGCGTCCGGATCGGCCCACCGCCTCAGGGTTCGATGACCGACGCAGCACGGATTACGTCCGACCAGGTCACGACAAGCGGCGCCCCGTTACGGACGTTCGTCGTTAGAAGTTCCACGTCAATCGAGTTGGCCCACGTGGGAAGGTGTTCGACGAACTCGAGGTCGGCAACGAAGTAGATGTCACCGTGGGGATCGGGGTACCCAGTCGCGATCAAGTCGGCCGCCGTTGCTGGCCGCCACCGCACTACCTTCGCGGCGCGGGCTACGTGTAGGGCGCTGTTCCGGTTCTCGTACAAGAGAAGCAGCTTCGCGCCGAGCTCCCGCCCGCCGACTTCGACGGCGCCAGCCCGATCTCCGGCGCGAATGTTGTACTGCCTCACCCGTTCTATCCATTGGCGCTGCTCGATATCTCGGACGAAACCGAGAAGCACATCCGTGTCGGCCGGAGGTTCGTCCAGAAAGTCCGTTGTCAACGATGACTTGAGGGTCGGCTCACCAGGTCGATGTACAGTCGCGGTCCAAAAGCGCTGCCGCTCATCACACGTGACCTGACTGGCGACATGGGTCAGTACATCGTTCAAGAATTGGTCTAGGGCTTGCGATGACGATGCCAAGCCATCGCTGCTCGGCCTCAGCGGGAAGGCGCCGAGGCCGGGCAATACTTCGTTGAAGCCCGGATGTCGTCGAATGTCTTTGATCTCTGAACCCGGGTACAGCACGTACGCTCCCGCCGTTCGTGCGATCGCGTCTCGGTAAGCGTGCATCTTGAGTAGGTCGTCGCGCTTAGCACTGCTCGAGGTCGTCGATTCCTCGAAAAAGTCATCCGACTCACGTGCTGGTGTCAGCTGTGCGAGGAGATTGTCGACACGGTACTTCGCATCGAAGTGGAGCCAAACTTCGAGCTCTTGCGAAAGGACGCGCGAAGGCGTGCTGCCTTCTGGTCGAATGCGCACGGAGCAGTCGGGGCGCATCGCTTGACTCCATGACCCTTGTCGATCATCCGCTCCGGGGAAAGTTCGATTGAAGAAAACCTCGACACGAAGGGGCCGGCCACCTCGTCTGACCGACCACGACAACTTCGACGAGCGGCCTGCCCGCATAGTCATGGAGAGGCCATCCCCAGCGACAGTGAAGGCACGCGCCGTCCGGTCCTCCCCGCAGACTCGCCCAAGCGAATCGACTACGGCGAGAAAGCACCAGAACTCATAGAGCGTTGCGATGTTGCGTTGTGAAGCTGCAAAGACGTCGGCCAAATCCCCGCGAGTGATGTGCACGGTTGGGCCCGACTCAGTCATCGCGAACGTCCGAAAGACTTCCCGGTAGCCTGCGCGCTTGAGCAGCACCTGGTCCGAAGTAGGCATTATTCGTAAAGAACTGACCTCTCGGAAGAGTGGGTGCGCCAGGTATTCGTCGAGTTGGGCACCGACGTCAGTAGCGATTTGTTGACCTCGGCGCAGCGGTCCTGACTCGACCTTTTGCGACGCTCCAGATAGCACGTCGAGCAACTCCAACGCGACGGCTCGCCAACGCTCCAAAGCGAATTTGACAAACTGGTTGGCCGCATTGTCGACGCTCGCTTCGGTGCGGTAACGGCTCAGAGCGGCAGGCAGAGACGCGAGCTTGGTCGGACCACCCGCCCAGGGCACCCGCCGACCGGGGACGCAGACGGCGCGACGGAAAGCGGCGCCCGCTGGAAACGGTGATCCAATCGGACGAATCTCTTGCTCGGACACCCATGTGCGGTGTGGCTGCGAAGTGACACGCGCAATCGCGGCCGCGAACGCTGGGTCCTGCAGGTACGCCGCGATCATCGCGAATCGGAGGTACAGCAGTTCGGCAGGCAATTCGCTAGGTGCAAGATGCAACATGCTTGGCGCGAATCCTTGCAACACCGCCTCAGCAGCGAATGAGGAGATGTCGGTCAGCATCTGGCGATATTCAGCTTCGTGATCCAGCTTGACGGCCAGGACGTCGACATCAGTCGTCCCTCGCCGCCCCGTCACGCGGTCAAAGACTTGAATCCGGAGACGCCCAACGGCTTGACCGGGACGTAGCCGCCCTCGCTTGCAACTCTCATCGTCGGGATCAAACAACTCGCGCGGCTCAACGTCTACATTCGTTGTGTCGGTGGTTATTTCGTAGCGGTATATCCCGCCTTCACGCAGCGCGACGTCACCGCTCGCGGATAAGGTCGTGTCCTCCCGACCGGGAAGATTGGCGACCAGCAGCTCACCGACGACGTGGCCTTCGACAGTTTGAAGCGCCAACTGCATCGGTTCCTGAGACATGACTACTCAGCGAAGCTGACGAATTGATTTGCGCGAACGGACTCGATCATGCGGCCGATCTTGTTGTGGGTCACAGGCAGCTGCGGGACCGGGCCGGTTCCCATTGTCAGCGCACTCAGCGCACTGAGAACCGGCTCCACTCGCCGTCGCGACCCGTGCACCTTCGGCAGAACCTTCTGCATCAGCACGAGGTCGAGCGCGGTATGCGCATCGGTGTCTCCGGTCGCTGCGAAGAACGCGCAGAACCGCAGGATCTCATACAGCGTTCGGTGCCCGAACTCTTGACTGGCCTCAGCCAAGATCACGTGCGCCTCTCGAAGCATCGACACGATCTCATCGCGCGCCGGATGAGGATGCTGCCGCTGCCAATCATCCCTTTCGGCCAGCGACGCGAAGGCGCGTACTCGGTGGTCCTCGCCGGCCGGCGCTGCAACGGGCCGTTGAAGCTCGGCGTCGAGTTCGTCAGAGGTCACCCGGAATTCGAAGGTGAAGGCCCTGTCGAGAACCTTTGGCGAGAACATGTAGGTCGTCTCGTCCACGTTGACTGTGCCGACAACGAAAAGATTGCGTGGCAACGGCAGCCTTTGCGCTTCCACGTCGCGTAGGACCCACTGGCGAGACGGTTGATCAAAGATCAGGTCCGGTAAGACAGGACGTCGCGACTCGACCCCAGAGAGGAAGTCCGAGAAATACCGCTCGACGTGGGCCAAGTTCATCTCGTCCAGGATCAATAAGTACGGGTGCTCGGGGTCCTTCGCTGCCCGAAGAACAAACTCGAACGCTTCTGGAACGAACCACACCGGCGCTCCAGACGCGGACGTACGTAGCGCATCCTCATACCCAAAGATAGATTCCGGCCCCGTCCAGTCAGGCCGAACGGGTACAACGACGTGGCGATGACGGCCGTGTTCGTCTGTGCCGAACCACTCACCTAGTCTCATCGCGAGCTGAGTCTTGCCCGAACCGGCTAGTCCCGTCAGGATCGCAAAGGGTTTGGCGAGCAGACTGCTCAGAAACGATCGAACGAGGTTCGAACCCGCCGGGAAGCGGAGTCCAGAGGCTTCCACGGCGTCGGCGAAGTCACGAAACAGTTCGGGCGGCATCGGCGCCTCAGATAATGTCGAGGTTGACCCTGCAGTCGCCGGAATAGAAGGCAAGTGCGCGGCGAGCTCGGGGAACCGCTGGGCCAGTTCGTTGACAAAGTCCCCCTGAAGGCGGACGAGATAGACCTGCTGCACGGCTCCAGTGACTGTGAACGGCGATCCTTGCCTCTGCCGGGCACCCTCGTTGATAGCGGCGAGTGCGACCGGCTCATTCAGCTCTTGATACTGCGTCTCGACCAGGCGGCCCGCTTCTTCCCAGGCTTGGTCGCCGAGCGGATTCGGCGCCGGCCTCGCTGCTGCTCTTACATGGCTTGCAGCACGCAACGAGCCATTGCTGTAATGCAGAACTACGTCACCCTCGCGGACCTCATCCATTGTGTCCCAGTGGTATTGCGGGCGGCCCGCCTTATTGAGCATCGGCGCCCAGAGGAACCCCCCATCGCGCTCCTTCGTGTATGTAGCTCCTTGATTCACCCACCAGACCGAAGCCTGTTGCCCGAGGAATGCGATCCCATGCTCGGTTAATTCACCATTTCTATCGATAAGCCCACTCTCTGTCAGGAGCTCTCGGTAGCGGGCACCCTGCGACTCGAAGGTCCGATCCGCTTGCCATTGGTCAGTTTTCGCATACTCCGCTAACGCGCGCGCTAGATCGGCGTTAGAGAAGCCGGCGGTCAAATCACGAACGATATGGAGAGCAATGCGAACGTCCCCAGCCAGCGGAGCGCTACCAGATAGACGGTCACGAAGGATGCCAGCCTGGATGTCATTAACGATCCACGGGTTGCTTCGGTCGACATTTTCGGCGTATTCGTTGCCCGCTGCAGTGAGCTTCCAGCTGCGCTCGTCCTCCGCGACCAGATCGAGCATTTGCGCGAACCGGAGACAATCACGAGCCCGCTCTCTCGGGCTCTCGACCGAACCCCCGGACTTGAAGAGTTGCGCTGGATCGTCACCGAGGAGTTCTTCGGTGTTGGCCGCGCCGACTTCGCAAAGGCGGGCGAGCAGCAGATTGCTATAGCTGAGCTTTAGGGTGGGGATGGCCAGCACGGTCCTAGGCTAGACGGGCTGGCCAGCAGCGCGCAGCAAACCTAGATCTTGTCTCATGGACAATTGGATTCGCGGCGCACTGGCCTAGGCGGCTACGGACGACCAGGCATCAAGAGTAACGCTCTTCACACAAATCACCCAGTAGCCCGGTCAGCAGGCTCTCCAGGTAGTCACCCTTGTACAGCCCGTCCTTGGCGACGAGCGACAGCGCCGGGCCGACGATCGGTATCCGTGCGAGCAGCGTCGGATCGGCGAACTTCGAGTAGTCGATACTCTGCGCGAGCTCGTCGAGGCGTCACAGTGGTTCTCCAGCCGCCTGCAGCGCCGCCACCATGGACGCGACGACCGCGCCGGCGCTGGACCCGGCGACCCGGGGGAATTCATATCCCGCCGCGGAGAGTGCGTGGACCGCGCCGACCAGCCCGATACCGCGAACGGCTCCGCCTTCACACACCAGATCCGCTCGCGCGGCACCGTTCTGAGCCGAGGTCATGGTCGGAACTGCAGGATCTTGTCGTCGCCATCGCGGGGACTGCCACGTCCGTCGCGGTTGCTGGTGGTGAACCACACAGCACCATCCGGTGCGGCGGCCACGGTGCGCAGCCGCCCGTACTGTCCGACGAACAGTGCAGCCGGTTCCGCCAGTGAGCCGTCCGCGCCGACCGGTACCCGGTAGAGCCGCTGACCACGCAGGCACGCCACCCACAGCGAGCCGCCGAAGTACGCCAACCCCGACGGCGACGCTTGGTCGACCGGCCACTGGATCACCGGATCGATCAACCCCGAGGTGTCCGCGCGGCCTTCGGCCATCGGCCAGCCATAGTTACCGCCGGGCTGGATCAAGTTGATCTCGTCCAACCGGTTGGCGCCATACTCGGTGACCCACAGCCGTCCGGCCGAATCCCACGCCAGCCCTTGGATATTGCGATGCCCGAAAGACCAGACCGGCGACGCGGGATCGGGATTGTCCGACGGGATCGAGCCGTCGGCATTGATGCGAAGAATCTTGCCGCCCAATGACGACCGATCCTGCGCCAGTCCCGGGTTGCCGCTTTCGCCCGTCGTGATGTAGAGCTTGCCGTCCGGGCCGAACGCGATGCGTCCACCGTCGTGAATCGAACCCGCGGGAATGCCGGTGAGAATCGCCGACGGCTCACTCAGCGACGCCCCGTCGAAGCGCATCGTCACCACGCGGTTGTCCTGCGCGGTCGTGATGTAGGCGAACACCGTTTGACCCGCGGTGGCCAGGCCGAGCAGGCCGCCTTCGCCTCGCGCGACGACGCCGGCCACCGTACCGACGTTGTTGACCACGCCCGGTCGCGACAAGTGCTGAATCGCCCCGCTGTCACGTTCGGCGATCAGCGCGCTGCCGTCGGTCAGGAACGCAATCCCCCACGGCACATCCAGATTGGTGGCGACGACGTCCGGCCCACCACCGCTCGGCTGCCCGACAGCCGTGGGGTCGTCGGTGCACGCGAAGGCCAACGAGACGGTCATGGAGAGTCCAAGGGCGGCGCGCAGCACGAAACGTTGGGCGGTGACCGCCCAACGCAGGCGCCCGGAGTTGGTGGCCGTATGCCATTGCAGGCGAGAATAAGTCGTGGCACCTGCGGTTCTGTTCGCCATATCTTAGTGTCGCGCGAATCACCTCCTGCAAAGGTGTTTTCAGATGAGATAAGCCGGCACATCAGCCGGCACAACCGTGACGCCTCTGGTGGCGGACAACCCCGATGGCGGTGGCGGAAGCCCCAGGCGTCCCGCACCGGCCGGACCTGGGCCCGGCCAGCAAAGCGGCGCTAACGGCCGGCGCGGTCACCGACCTCATGGTGAACTCTTCGTCGCCCATTGAATTGCGCAGCCGGCGGTACCGAGTCTCGGGCGAACCTGCAGGCCCGTTCGGTCGCCGGCCCTATTCTCGGCGAGTATGACCACAAAGGAAGACCAGATAAGCGAGATGAGCGAAGCTGACCGCGCCAGGATCGGTCGGATTCTGACCGACGCGGCAGGGGCGGTCGGGTGGAACGTGACCTGGGGTCAGGCCTATCTCGATGTATGGGTCGCAGAGCACCGGATGCGCGCCGAACGCCAGGCTACCGAGCGGCTGACGGCCGCCACCTGGGCTCTCAGCATCGCCACGTGCGTGCTGGCCCTCGCTGCTGTCGGCCTCATCATCGTCACAGCTTCGTACCTCGAGTTGGCGTCGGTGATGTCGCCCATTCTCAACTTGCGCTGATGCCCAGAGTGCTTATGCGGGCGGTGGGAGGCCTGTCACCTCCGGGTGCTGGAGCGTTCTCGAATCCAGTTCAGCTACCGTGGCTGTGGGCGATTTTCAGATGCCTGGAATGCAACGCGCGGTGACGGGAGGTGGCATGAGTTCCTCGCCGCCTGCCGGTTGGTATCCCAACCCGAGCGGTGCACCGGGCCAGCGTTACTTCGACGGGCGCGACTGGACGGCACACCACCGCGCCACCCCGCTGCAGCCCATGCCCGCGCCACCGCCGCCTATGGCCGCGCCCCCTCAACCAGCGCCGCCACCATACCCGTGGCCCACGCAAACCAGCGTCGTTGTCACCGGCCCCAACCACGCACTGCACGCGGTCCTCACGCTGCTGACCTTCTGGGCTTGCGGCGGCTGGGGCTGGATCTGGCTGATCGTCGCGATCAGTAATCGTCGTCGCGTGCACGTGGTGACCACGCCATCACCGCCGCCCCGGTAAGCGCTCAGTTCGGCACCCGCTCCACGATCCGGTTCGCTATGGTCGGCAGGCTCTCGCCGAGGTCGTAACCCTGCGCGTCCAGGTCGATGACGACGTTGGCCTTCGACGTGATGGTCCGGTCGGTACTGAACCCGGCTACGCCGCCGCGCAGCGTGTTCCGCAACACGATGACCGTGCCGTTTTCAAGCGGTTGTCCAACGTCGAGAACAAGGGGCTCGCCGTCGACGATCAGCGTCACCGACCGGCCCGCGCAACCGCGCCACTGGCCCACCATGCGTGAGACGAAATGCGTTGCCGCGGCCGTACTGTCGAACGTCGACACCGTCTGATTCAACAGGATCATGCCGCTTTGACCGTCCCCGGAGAGGGCCCGCGTGAACGCCGCGCGAGACGGGCCGCGCTCATATGCCGACGCACCTCCACCGAACAACGCGTTGATGCATTCGCGGGGGTTGACGTTGATGCCCTGATCGCCGCTCAGCCCTCGGGCATCCTCGACCTCGGCGAGAGCGGGCGCGTTGACCGCCTGCTTGACCTCGTCCAGGCCCAGCAGTAACTGCGGCAACTGGGCGGCCGTGACCAGCCGCTCGTCCGGTTCCGCGGTGCTCGTCGATGCAGGAGGAGGGGACGACGCGATCGTCGAGGACCGCTCGGATCCGATGCTCATCGCCGCCCAGGCGACCACCGCGACAACCACAATGACGATGAACGCGTAGGACAGCGTCAGCCCAATCAGCGCGCGGTCGCGGCCGCGTTGCCCGGTGCGCCGGATCTGCGACAGCCCCAGATGTCCCAACACCGCACCGACCGGCGCGAACACGAACGCGAACACCACCGACAGCGTGGCGAACGTGTTCGCTTCCTGACGAGGCGGCGGCGGTGCCGAAATGACTGGGGGCTCCGGATAGGGATCGGCGCCGAACACGTCACCGCCGCCCCGGCCCCCCGAGCCGCCATACCCGCCGTCGTTCATCGCATCTCACCCCATCACCTCGACACTAACCGCCGGGCCAGGCGACCGAACGATCATCGGGCGTGGACGCCGGCCGCCGACACGATCAGCGCCACCACGGCCACGGTGATGAACACATACGACAACGTCGCGCCGACCAATGCCCGGTCCCGGCCCGGTTGTCCGGTCTGATGAATCTGCCACAACGCCAGGTGGCCGAGAACCACCCCAGCGGGCGCGAACACGAACGCGAACACCACCGACAACGTCGCAAGCGTATGGGTCTCCTGCCGGGGTGGCGGCGTCTCCCGGGAACGAGTGGCGCCACCGGTGAACGGGTCGAACGGATCAACGCCGAACGGATCGCCCCCCGGGGTGGTTGGTCCCCGGCGGTGGCACCCATAGCCACGCTCTACGCCGCTCACAGCATCCCGAATCCCGACGTGACCCACCGTACGGGGTCCGCGCAGCGGAACGGGGCGATACCGCGCGCGTGCAAGCGGTTGCCACTGGGCGGCTGCCCCAGCGACGACACCACGAAATACCGGTGCGCCAGGAGCTTTCCGGTGGACGGGTTCTCCACCGCGGCAACCATCGATCCCGCATTCAGCCTTGTCAACAGGCTGCGCACCTCTTCGTGCAACAGCTGACCGCCGGCCTCGTCGTAATACCGGAAATCGGACGTGTCACGCAAGTACGCCGCACCGGCGTTGGACATGATCAGGCTCCACTCGGAGCCCTCCACATCGCGCAGTATCCGCAGCGCGTCGAACTTCGACAGGATCACCGCGAGCTTCGGTTGCCCGTGGCCGATCGCCAGCAGCACGTTGTTCAGCACGCTGCGCGGCTCGCCGCCGCTGACCGTCTGGGCGGGCAGCAGATCCTGCAGCTGGTCACGAATCGACTTGACCCGCAACGGATCGAACATGAAGAACACGGCATCGGCGTTGGCGAAGAACCGGAACGGCGGCGCGCTCAGGTCGCCGGTCTCCAGGTCCTCGCCCGCCACATCGCGCAGCACCAGGTAGCGCCGCACGTCCCGCCAGATGCCGATGCTGAAGATCAAGGGCTGCCGCTGCAGCGTCGCCTGCGTGTGCACGGTCGGCGTGGGCGGGATGAGCCCGCGCTGCACGAACAGCGGCGTCTCATAATGCGTCGAGTACGCCGTCGCGGTCGCGTGCGTCGCGGGTTCCATTGACACCCCGAGGTTTTCGCACAACAACTCGAGTTGCTTGACGAGCACGGCGATGTAGAGGCTCTTGCCGGTGGCACGCGCGCCCGCCATCGCGACGCACACCGCATGCGCGTCGCGCCATCCGTCGGGCAGCGGGTAGTGACACACCGGGCAGACCTCGACCACCGGACCACGCAGCGCCCGGCTGGCCTCCGCAGGCGGCGGCGAGGGCCCGCGGTAGCCCGGCGGACGTTCCCATTTGTAGAACGGCCCACTCTCGGTGGGCGCGCCACTGAACGCTGACGCGACCTCGTCGAGGTAGCGGGCGGCCCCAGCTTGCGGGGGCATCATCCACAAGTGCTGCTGAGGGGTCAGCATCGAGAAGCACCGCGGGCACTTCGTCACGTCAGCACCCTCACCAACGCGGCGGTGACACGGTCCAGCACCTGGGGGTGCGCCAGCAACTCGGCCGACGCGTCGTGGCCCGGCCGCGGTGACGGCAGCCGCGCCCCCACCGCGTCGAACCGGTGGTCATCGGACAAGGTGATGACCGGGAGCCCTTGCTGCACAACCGTAGTCGGGAAGTCGACGCAGACGATGGTGCCGGGGCCGGGCGTCAGCCGCGACCAGCGTGCACCAGCGGACCATCGCGGCCGCGCCTGCCGCACCGCGTCGGCCAAGCCCGCCGCGTCGGAGCCGGGCGCACCGGACCCGTCGGCAACGACCGGCGTGATCTCCGCTCCGACGAACACCGCCGACACGTTGCGAATACCGGCCGCCGCGGCGACCCCGACCACGATGTCGGTGGCCGCGGCGGCGCTGCCGTCGGCGAACCAGGGCCGCATCGATGCCGAGGCGTCCATGGCCATGACCAGCGACCCGTCGTGATGCGCCGGTGCCCGCCCGATGATCTGTCGAGCCGAGCTGCGCGCCGCCGACCCCAGCGGGCTCAGCGGGACATCGGCGACCGCGACGACGCCCACCTCGACGTGGGATCCGTGTGGCCGCAGCGCGGCGACCACCACGCCCGAGTCGCCGCTGACGTCGATCGGGTCGAACAACACCTGCACCGGATCGACGTCGGCGGGGTCGTCGTGGGCGATCGTGAGATGAACGACGGTGCCGGGGCCGAATCGCGGCGCGCCGACCGGCCGCACGCCGACCGTCACCTCGCCGACGATCTCAGGCAACACCGCGCGATACGCGGTCGGGCGCACCACCAGCTGTTGCCCACCGGCGCGCACGTCCAGCTCGGCGTCGGCAACCGAACCGGTGATCGACACCGCCAGCGCCTGATGAGGAATGCTCACCCGCTGATTGAGTTCTCCCACAACGTATATCGGCATCAGCGATGCCCCTCGGTTCGGGCCGCCAGTGACGGCTGCGCCGCCGCGCCGCGCGCCAGCAGCTTGCCCACCAGCTTTCGGTTCCGCCGAAGCGACGGGCCGTCCGGTTCAGCGCCCGACATCGCCGCCATCAGTCCCGCCGCCTCGTCGACCTCCTGGTCGGTGAAAACCCTTGTGACGGCCAGGTGCTGGGCGGCTCGGGCCAACACCTCGTCGACGCCGCCGACGGGCGCCGCCGGCTGATCATCGGTCGAGGTCCGCACCAGACTGGCGGCCAGCACCGCGGGCGCGAAGACGACGTGTTCGTCGACCAATGCGACCACCTGTGCTGCCGCGTGGCCGGCCAGCGCCGGGTCCGCCGCCATTGCCGTGCATCCTTCCGGGTACGTCTGCCCCGCGATCGCCGCGAGCGCCGCCAACGTCAGCAGGCGCACCGCGAAGTCCGGATGCACCCGGTCGGGCCCGACCACCGCGAGCGCGGCGTCCCAGTGCGCGCTGCAGGTGGCCAAGTACGTCTCGGTGTGCCCTTGCTCCACCCACATGCGCGGCTCGAGCAGCCGCACCGCCGCACACGCCACAGCGGCGTCGTCCGCCCTGGTTTTCATCACTGCGGAGGCCAACTCGATCAGTGCCGCCGAGTCCGGTGCTCCGATGAGGGTCGGCAGCGCGGACCGACCAGGCGGCGCGCCCCCGGTGGCCACCAGCAGCGCCGCCGGATCCCATACCTGCGCGGCGGCCATCTGCTCGAAGCGCGGCGAACCGCAGATTCGCAGCCACCACAACGACATCCAGCCGTCCTCTGTCGGCCCCGCCTGGTCGGCGCGTGCACCGCCCAGCACCGCGCGAGTCCACGTCGCATCCCACGGGCGGGCTTGCGCCAACTCGGACGGATCAGGGACGGTGATGCCCTCAGCGAGCCAGCCCAGCACGTCATCGCTCAGACCCGCGACCCCGTCAATGTCTCCGAATGACGCGGTGGCCAGCGCCAGGCGGGTCTCGGCGCCGATGCGCTGCCCGAGCCGATGCACCAGCTTTGGACCCGCTTGGGGGTCGCGAAGGGGCGGCACCACGTCGCGGCTCAGCGCCGCCGACAGCCGTTCGTCGTCCACACCGGCCCGCATCAAGAAATCGACCAGCCGAAGTACCTGGTCGGGTCCGATACCGCGGGCCTGCTCCAGAGCCGGCCCGATCGCGTCAGTCAGCTCGGCCGGGGCCCGACGGAATCGCCTCGGCCCCATCGGGATTGGGCCCAGTTGACTCAGCCAGGTCTCGTCTGTGATGGCGCGGCACACGTAGGTGAGGTCGGCATGCTCGGCCGCCGAACCCGCAGGTGCGTGCTGCACCGCGTCCCAGGCGTCGGCGGTGCTGGTGCCGACCAGCTCGGTCATCACTGTCGAGATCGTGGCGCCGACCGTCGACCCGGGGTCCACTTCGCGGGGTGTGTGCGCCGCGATGACGCTGCGGGCTTCGGCGTGGGCGTCGGCATATTGCTCGGCGGCCTCCACCGCCACCGCCATCGGCCAGGCCGGCGGCAGTGCGGTGTCCTCGACTTCGTCGGCGTAGCGGTCGATGTCGTCGAGCACGGCCCGCGCCCACCCCGGTTCGAGCAGCACCACCTGCGCCATCGCCGACCACGGCGTCACCACAATCGCCTGCCCTGTCGAGGTGCGGTGCGGTTCTCCCCCGAACTCGCCCAACGACAAGGTCGCGGTCTCGTCGATCACCACCACTCCGGCCGGGATCCGGTCGACGTCGGCCACCGGTACCGCGGTCAGGTGCTGCTTGCCGGCCAGCGCCGCGCCCAGCTGGTCGGCGCGATCGAAGGTGGAGAAGTTGAGCCGCGCGGCCGTGCCGGGCGACATCAGGAAGCTCACCAGGCCGATCCACTGCGCGGCGGCGTCCGCGGACTCGACCCCCAGCACCACCGGTGCCCCGCCGTCGAGCGCGGCGGCGACCGCGTCGAGCAGTCCGAACAACGTGGCCAGGCGCCACGTGCTGGTGTCCAGCGCGAACGCCACCACGCTGGCCTTGGTCACCGCCGCCGCCGGGCCGGGCGCCTCGTCGGGCAGGACGGCGCGCGCGACCGCGGCCGTCCCGTACGGACACACCCATCGCGGCGAGCGCCACCACTGAATCGGCCGGTGCCGTGGCGCGGCGTCCGCAGTGCGGTCCAGCACCGCGTGGGCGAACACGTTGCCGGGCCGGCCGGTGCTGTCCGATCCGGCGGGAACCGTGTGCCAGTAACCGGCGCTGTGGGCATCGATGCGCCGATAGGCCAACCGTCGCGGACCCTGCTGCAGCTGTTCAGGTGTCGGGTAGGCGGGCAGCGGTTGGACGGGATCGAAGACGGTGCGCATCCCCGCGAGCAGGGTTTGCGTTTCGTCGGCGCTCAAGTCACCGGCGGCCTGCTTGATCTGCCAGCCGCCTGCGGAGCCGGGCGCGTCGAACGACGTGTATGCCAGTTGGCCGTAGCGGTTCATGGCACCGCCGTGGTGAGCCGCAGATTTTCCACCGGCGGGTCCAGCAGCGCGATCGTGCGCAGCCGCGCCGCCGACGTCGTGTTGACGAAGAGCCGGATCCAGCCGTGCAGGCCCCGTAGGTTCGCCGCCCACATCTCACCGACGCCGTGCGTGGTCAGCGCCGACCACCGCAGTTCTTTCGACGCCTGCCCGATAACCTGGCCGTGTTCGTTGACCGGCGTCGCGTCGACGGCCTGCCCGTCGTGCATCGAGAGCGGGATGCGCTGCGCATTGTTGATCAACACGAACGCGGGAGACCCGGGCAGCTCGTACTGGGATCGCAATGCGATGGTGGCGTAGGTGGGCCAGCCCTCGGGGTCCCGGCCGATGCGCACCGCGTACTGCAGGCGCAGCAGCCCGGCGTACTCCACGCTGCGGATCGCGCCGACGGTGCGGCGCCCCGCCGAGAACGCCACCGGCGCCAGGTGCAGCGAGCATCCGGTGGCGGGCAACTCCTGCTCGGACAGCTGCATACCGCCGTACTTCTCGTACTCCTCGAGCGAGATGTCGAATGACTTGCCGGTCAACCCTTTTCGCGGGTCATAGCCCTTGGGGGCCAGGTGCACGATGACGGCCGCCGCGCCCGACGGCCAGTCGAAGGTCAGCACCTGCTTGTTGCAGTATTCGGCCAGATTGACGTCGCGGATGACCCCGGTGCGCACCGACGACACGGTGGTGCCCAGCAGCGCGCGGCCGGCCAGCAGGGTCACCGGGGTGAAATAGGCCCGGCTCCAGCCGTCCGGCCACGACACCCCCGACATCACCGCTCGGGGCAGGCCGCTGTCGTCGCGGTGCGACACCGGCTGCGTCAACCGCTGATCCGGGTCCAGGCCGATCTGTTCGAGGGTGGCTTCCGGCAGCTCGACGGTTTCCGAGACGGCGTTGGGCCCGGTCTGGGTGCGGTAGACGACCGCGCGGCCGGCCGGCGGCGGCGTCCAGGTCAGCTCGAACAGCGATCCGTCGGGGCTGTAGGAGCCCAGCGACAGGTCGTGCACCGGGGCCAACACCGCGGACACCTCGACGGTGGCCTCAATGGCCTCCGACAGTCGCAGGACGCCGCCGATGGTCACCGCGCAGCGCACCCGATAGATGTAGCGATGCCCGCGCACCGCGTCGGTGTCGACGAACCCGCGTCGGGTGTCGCTGCCCCGCAGGATGCGGTGCTCCAGTCCCTCGCGGCCGGCCTCCTCGGCCGGGATGCGATAGATGAACACCTCGCTGACCGCGGACGGCACGCTCCACCGCCCGATCACCTGGCCGCTGTCCTCACGAATCGCGAAGTCGCGCACCGGGCTCACCAGCGCGGCCTCGGCGTGTTTGACCGGCTGAGCGGCCAGGGCCTGGCCGCGGGTGGAGCCACTGTTGACCCACACCTGATAGAGGCGCACCGCGCCGTGCGGGGGCCGTTCGTCGTGTGCCGCCGTCGCGGTGGTGGCGGCGACCAGATGCGCGCGGTCCGGTGAGTACGGCGGATCGTCCTCATCGCTGACGAGGCGGTAGATGACCACGGCCTCCGAGCCGTCACCGGCGGGCAGATACGGCGGCCACGTCAACTCGAGAACGTCGTCGCGCCGCCGCCGCAGGCCGATGGAATGCACGTCATCGCCCTGCTCGCCCAGGCCGTACGCGGCGAAATCGCCTGCACTGAAGGTGATTTGCTCCGTGTCGGGATCGGTTACAGGCATCTCGGCCGTGACCACATCCACGTGGTGTCGACCCGACCCACCGCCGCGCCTCGGGGGTTGGAGCTCGGCCAGCAGCCGGGCCATGTCTCCGGCGTGCTCGGCCACCGACGGGGGCAGCATGGCGCGGATCTGCGCGACGTCGGTGCGGCCCGAGCGCAGCACGAGACGCAGATGCGCTTCTTTGAAGCTGGTGCGCGACACCGCACCGGCGTCGATGAGCTGCTGGCGCCAGGCCATGAGCGCCGGCAGCCGCGGGTCGTCGCCCGCGTCGATGTGCTGCGGGTCCGGCATCGCTAGAACACCATGTCCTGACGGGGCGGGACGTCGCGACGCTCCCGCCCGCTGACCGACATCACGTCATCCTCACCGTCCACTGCGGCCGGAACCGGGGGTTCGAAGATCGCAAAGTCGTACGGCGGCAACCCGTCACTGGCCTGCACCACCGCCGCTCGATACCCCAACCCGCCGCGCACGACCGCGGCCTCGTCGACCGCAACACTCGCGCGGCCCGCGGTCATGGCGGTGTGGGTGAACAGCGAGGCGTCGAACGGCGCGGCCCGCCCGTCGCGGTGCTCGGTGATGCCCGCGGCGAACTGCTGGGCAGGCACATGCCGGTCGAGGCCGGGCACCAGCACCGTGCCGGTGAGCGCCTCGGCGACTTCGCCTTGGCCTTCGGCGAACATCTGCTCGACTCGCCCCCACAGCGCGTCGGCACCGGCCGGCTGCACGTGCCCCGCGCCCACGGCATACGACCACTGGTCCAACCCGGATTGCGTGCCGATGCCGGGCATCCGGAACAACATCTCCGGTTCCTCACGCAACCGGGCGGCCGCCTCGCGGATCATGTCCTGCCACGGCGGGGTCAACCAGCCCAACGCGTACAAGCGCCGCTGAATCGCATGCACGGCGTCGCCGGCCTGCTGCTCGTCCGGGTCGGCGACACCGAGTTGGGTGGAGCGCGGCAGGCCGTCGAAGAGCTGACCGGGCGAGGGCCGGGGGGCGGGCGCCGGTCCGAACGGCGCCCGCAGCACCGCGCCCAGCACCCGGCACCACGACAACAGCTGTCCGTACGCAGTCGACAGCCGGCTGACATCCTGAAGCGCCGCCCGCAGATTGGCTTGCATCATCTCCAGCTCACCGAGCTGAGACTGCCGTAAGTGCTTCTCCGCGAACAGGTCCCGCTGCGAGAACAAGAACAACCCCAGCGACACCACGATGTACAGGCCGAGCATCACCCCGCCCGTCCACAACGCGAACGGCCAACGCACCCAGCCCAGCGCCGCGATCCCGACCAGAACGACGAGCACCAGAACCAGCGCCCAGAACATGGTCTTGAGGATGACGCCGATCGCGCGTTGACGCGCCTGCAGTCGCTCGTCGGCCGACACCCGGTTGGCGGCCTGCTGGATCTCACCCGCCAGTTGTGCCACCTCGCCGCGGGCGCGGTGCAGAAAATCGGCCAGGATGGAACCGACCTGCCAGGCATAGCTTCTCGACACGAACCGGTGCCAGCCGTCCAGTTCGGTGCCCGCAGTGCGCGCCTCGACCCCGGCCGCGGGATCGGAATAGGCCCGTTGCAGCCGCTCGCGCAGGTTGGCGACCCCCAGCACGTCGGCCGGTTCCACAGAACTCATCCCGATGACCGCGGACAGCGACGTCGGGATCGCCGAAAACGATTCGGCGACACTGGGAACGACGTCGGCCGAGGCGGCGACCACCCCGACCCCCGAACCCACCGGCACCGGCTCGAGGCCCACGACGCGACGGCCCCCGTCGGCCAGGGTCAGCGCGCCGTTGACAAAATCCGTCCACAACGCGCCGAGGTCCTGCTGCGCCAGGTGCTGTGGTGGCGGCTCACCGCCCAGCGCAGTGGTCAGCGTGTCGGCGCTGCGGCCCAGGTCCTGCCAGTTGGCCACGTCGGTGTTGGTCACCACCGCGAACGCGGAGTCCCTCCCGCCGAACACCGTGCCCTGCACCGTGCTGGCCAGTACCGACGACACCGAACCCGTCACCGCCGACCACCACGCACCCGGGGCCTGCCGCAACGCAGCCCCCATGAACCTGAAGAACAACTTCAACGCCGCCCAAATCGAAATCGCCTGGGCACGAACGTCGTTCATCGACAGCCGCGGCCCTCGCAGCACGTCGCGGTGCTTGGTCCACAGCGCTCTGGCCATCGTCTGCGTCGCCGCCGCAACGTTTTCCACATACACGACGGGCACCTCACCGCCGCGGGGAAGTGGAAGGTGGCCCGCAGGGTCGAACAGCTGCGCGCGCAGGCGCTCTTCGACCTCGCTGCTGTCCAGCCGGCGGTAGAAGGCTCGCGCCGCGCGCACCGTCTGACCGGGCAGGATTTCCAACGTGTCGAACGGTGTCTGCTCCAGGCCCGCCCACAAACCCGTGAGCCCGGCGATCACCGGCGCGGTATATTGCGCGAAATCGAGCGGATCGGTGACAGGGCCGGCCGACACCGCACCTAGCCCCGGTCCTGCCGAATCATCCGGTGCGACAAGCAGATTGTGCCAGCCCTCCAGCACCAGCGTCGAATCCCGTGCCGCCGGCGCTGCCACTCCCCGGCTCAGCAGGACACGCAGCAGGCTGATGCGCGCACCCATCGAACTGCTGCGCACCGTCTGTTCTGCCATCTGCTCGGCCGCCAGGGGCACCCGCTCGTTGGGCGGCGCCTCGGTGGGCACCAGCACCACCACCCGGATCCGCTGGTATCGCCTGGCGGTGAGCAGCTGCTGCAACACCGCCGGCTCGGCGCGACCGTCGTGCATCACGGTGGCCGGGGTGGACGCGCCGCCGACGTCGGCGGCGTCGACCCACACGAACGCGGCGAGCAGCCCGACGGCGGAATAGTCGGCCAGCACCCCGAACACCTCGTCGGTCCCGGTGTGCGGGGCGACCAGCACCGTCAGCGCCTGCTGCGACGTGCTCGGCATCGACATCGTCAGAACGTTCCGCCCTCCGGGATCACCACGGGACTGCCGTCGTCGAGGTAGCCGGTTCCGGCGGTCGCCGCGCCGCGCTCCAGCGCCGCGGCCTCGCGCTGCAACAACCGGGTGAGGGCTTCGGTCGCCCAGAACACGTCGGGGGCGAGGTCGCGGAAGATCGGTGTCTTCGACGCCGTGGACCGGGTCGGCACCGAGGTGAACACCCCGCCGGGCGCCGCGCCGGGCATGTCGCCCGGCAGATACTGCGCGGCCACGTCGCGCACACTGGCCAGCCACTCCTCGGCCGCGGCGGCGCGCTCCCCGGGGCTCTGGGCCGCTGCGATGGTCTCGATCCGCGGCGTCAAGCCCGGCGCTGCGGCGCTGGTCGCGAGGAACTCGCGCAGCACTTCGCTGGCCGACAACTCCACGATGCCGCTGGCCGGGTCCTGCGAATGGGCGTCGTAGAGTCCCCTCAGCACGCCATAGGGTCGCAGCGTGTGCATCACCGGCGGCTCGTGGGACTGGGCGATCGCGAGCAGGATGCTTTCCAGCACCGCGGGCAGCCAGTCATAGGTGGCGATGAACGCCGACGGCGGGGTCAGCAGCGGGTTGGGGAAGTTCAGCCAGTGCCCAGCCTCGGCGTCGTAGATGCGCACCGCGTCGGTGTAGGGCGACTCCGGGATCTGGATCCGCCCCACGATCTGACCCAGGAACCAGCCCGCGGTCATGGCGCGGCGCTCGTCGTCGGTCATCGGGAGCGACGCCGGTAGGGGTCGCGCGCGGCGATAGCGCCAAAACGTCCCACGGCCCGGCCCGGCGATGCGGGCCCACTGCTGAGCGGCGGGCTTGAGCACCGAGTCGAACGCCAGCGGCGAGTAGTTGGGGTAGGAGCCGAAGATGTCCACCCGGGTGACGCTGTCCTCGTCCGACAGCGACCGGTGATAGTTGTCCTTGGTGGCCTGGTCGATACGCGGGTTGGTGCGCAGCACGTCGAACAGCGCTTCGGCAACGGGCTGGCCGGCGAAGGGCACCTCGGAGAACTTGTAGCGGTACTCGGTCTGCTGCCCGGGATGCACCCGCTGCAACGCTTCGTCGTTCACGCTGGTCAACGGCCGGGCCAGCGACAGCGCCTCGGCGAACTTGGTGGTGATGTCTCGGCGCCGCATGACCAGTTCCGATTCCGCGGCACCCGCGCCCTGCACGAAGTCGCGCAGCGACACCTTGCAGAACTCGTCGAACGACTCGCCCGGCCTGCCCACATACAGCCGGGCCCGCGTCAGCAGCTCGCCCGGGCGGGTGTGCACGTCGAACTGCGCCATCGACGGCACCCGCGCCCGACTTGTCTCGGGGTCGGTGCCGAGGGCGCGCGTCACCCAGGTTGCGGTGCGTTCGATCAGACCCCCTGGCGCGGACACCCCGCCTGTGGTGCGCCACTGCCCCAGAATCACCTGGGTCGTCGCGTCGTCGATCGCGGTGCGCAGCGGCACCATGGCGTTGGCACCGGCCACGGCCTTGGGCAGATCGAGCTCGTAGCGGCCCTTGAAGGCCGACGAGCTGATCAGCAGCACCTCGTTGTTGGCCTCGGCGAAGCGCGCGGGCACCAGCTCGTCGGCGTCGGCCGGCCAGGCCGCGTACTGGTCGGTGCTCAACCGCGCCAGCCCCACATCGGTCGGCGGTTCGGCGCGCGCCTGCTCCAACAGCACCATGGCCTCGCCCAGCGCTTCGCGCAGCGGCCTCAACATCTCCGCGCCCATCACCCGCATCACATCGGCGATCCGCGCGGCGGCGTCGGCGAACAGTTGGCGCCGCACGCCGGAGCGCAAGCCGTCCAGCGCGGTCGCCAGGACCTGATCGGCGTTGGTCATGACCCCACGCAGCGAGCGCAGCGCCGCATCCACTTGCGGCGGCACCGCGACGATGTCCGGCGGGCCCATCGTCCCCAGCTGCGCCACCCCGGGCGCCAGCACGTCGTCGATGTGGCGGCGCAGCCGGTCAACCAGCTCCCGGGCATACGGCAGGCCCAACGTCGCGATCGCCCCGGCCACCATCTGTTCCAGCCGCGCGGCGAATTCGCGGTGCCAGCTGAACACCATCCCGTAGGCCGCGTCGTCGCACGCCCGCAGCAGGTCGCTGGCCCGGTTGTGCAGAGCCTGGCGGAAAATCGGAACCCACTGCTCGGCCGTCATGCCCTCCGGGTTCGGCAGGTAACCCCGCAGTTGCCGGTCGATGAGCCCGTTGACCGTGGCGGCCACGGACTCGGGGGCGAAGGCGTCCGCGCCGATCCAGCGACCCAGAATGCCGACCCGGGTCTGCTCGTCGCCGGGGTTGGCCGGCAGTCCCAGCTCGCCGCAGTGGGCCTGCCACTGGCTGCTCAGCAGCGAATCGAGCTGCTCGGTGCTCGACGCCGGGTTGCCCGTCTGCAGGTGTCCGAACAGCAGCTTGTCCACGCAGCTGCGCGCCAGCCGCTGCGCGGCGTACTCGGCGTAGCGGTCTCGGCCCATGCTCAGGCTGGAGAATCCGTAAGTGCCCCATGGCAACACATCCCACACCGAGATGCCCCAGCCCAGCAGATCGCGGTCGCCCTCCGGTGACGCGGTGTTACCCAGGTCGTAGGAGACGAACTGGTCGCTGGCGGCGCCGCTCATCATCAGTCCGGCCAGGCCCCGCGCCAGCCCGCGGTAGACGGCCCACTGCGAGCCGTCCCCGAACAGCGTGCGGTCCGCGCCGATGAAGCGGCCCACCGGAAACACCCGCGCAAACGGGATCGGCTCGCCCTCGCCGTGCTGGTGGCCCAGCGCCCGCATCAGCCGCACATCGTGTTCGCGCGCCGAGCCGGCCTGACTGGCCACGATCTCGCCCAGCATGGCCAGCGAATTGGCGCGCACGCCGACGATGGAGCTCTGCGGCAGCGAATCGAAGATGTCGGGCGTCACCATGAAGACGCCCATCAGCTTCGGGTCCAGCCCCGACACCAACGTCAGCAGCCGGCACACATCCAGCGCCATCGACGCCCCCGCGCCGCCGGCCATCGACGACACCACCAGAACCAGCGGCGGCTCGTTGGGATCGAACTTTCCCATGCCCGGCACGTCGACGGTCGACATCTCCGAGATCGTCTCGACCCGAAACAGCGCGTCCCACGCGGCCTGTAGGCGGGTGTGGATCTCGGTGGCCTTGCTCAGCGTGATCATCCGCCCGATGGCCCGGTACTGACCGGCGCCTGCCGAGATCGGAATGGACACCTCCTGCGGGTTGCGCGGCGCCCAGGTGGCGATGGTGTCCAACGCCGATTCGGCGCCCAGCCGCTGCGACAGCGCCCCGTCGAGGATGGCGTAGCTGCTCCCCTGCGGCCCGCACCCGATGTAGGTGCCGCCCTGCGCGGGAACGTTGGCCAGCCCCTCCGGGCCTGTCTCCGGTGCGCTTGGCACGTCGATCTGCACGAATTGCCAACCGTCCAACAGCTTTTCGATGCCCGCGGCGTGCAGTTCGGAGCGCAGCTGATCCATGATGAACGCCAACGTGGCACCGCCGGAGCCGCCGCAACCCACTACCAGGAATCGTCGCATCAGTTTCCTTCCCTGAAGGGGTTGAACGGATCTGGGTCATAGCGCGGGGGTCGCGACGGGGATGCCCCGCCGCCCTGGAAGGGATCATGGGCCGCCGACGCGCCCGTCGCGGACTCGCCGAACGGCGAAACCGCCTGTCGCGCTTCATCATCCGAGACGGCCAGCCCGGCTTCGATCGCCCGTAGCCGCAACCCGTTGAGCAGCTCGGGCAGTCGGCGGCCGACGTCTTCGTAGAGTCGTTCGCGCGCGGCGTTGTCTGTGCGTCCGCCGACCAGCAGCAGCACCTCGGCGACGCGGGCGGGTCCGCGGGGATCGTGCAGCACCACCCACTTGTTGTGCACCGCCAGCGGCAGGACCGCCCGCAGCCCGTTGCGGTCGGTCGCCGGCAGCTCCGAGCCGACGCTGACCAGTTCGTCGGCGTCGACGAGCACGTAGCCGGCGCCGAACGGGCTGCGGCCCACGGTCGTGGTCAGCGTGACACCTTGCACCGAGACCTTTCGAGCACCCCCGGCCAAGCCGGGCACCGGCCGGATCAGGTCGGTGTCGGCCAGCGCGAAGCGTTCCCCGTCGCGCAGCACCACGTCGTTGCTCACCTCTACCGGGATCCGGTCGGCCAGCATCGGCGTGTCGGGGATCTTGCTCACCCACCACTTCGTCGCGTACAGCAGCGCCAGCGGGATCCCAGGACCGAGCAGCAGCGCGGCGAGGAACACCAGCAGGAAGTTGGTGGTGTTCAACGGCTTGATCAGCGACGCGACGAACGGCACCTCGACGACCTGGAAATCGCTCGGGTTGTCCAGGGCCGCAACGTGCACCGGGACGGTTCCGTTCAGCCCGCCGTGCCCGTCGCGGTCGGTGCGCAGCGTCACCGACAACTGCCCGGTCTGCGCGGGCTGAACCTTCACACAGTTCTGTGGGCTGTTCGCGGTAGAGGACAGCCGCGGGGTGCCGATGTCGTCGGGCGCGGCCACCACCGTGGCGGCGTCGGTGTCGGCGATCCAGGCGCAGCCTGGGCCGGTGATGTTGAGCGACGCGGTCGCGCCCTCGGTCGCCTGCACGGTGCCGAAGTCGATCCGCTCGCCCGGCACCGGCAGGCCCAGCTTGGGCAAAACCTGCACGGGCACGTCGACGTCCTGCGGTGACAGCCGGGTGCCGGGCGCGATCTGGGCACCGGACGGGTCGGTGGCCGGCGCGGTGGTGATCACCAACGACATCCGCAGCAGCGCACGCCCGGGGTTCACCTCCGTCAGGTCGGCGTCGACCGGCCTGGCGATGTCGGCTTTGGCCACCGACTCCAGCAGCGGGATGGGCGCCGCGCCGTCGGGGGCCAGCGCCGCCGACATAATCGCGGTGCCCGCGAGATCGGTGGGCTGCATCCGGTTCCCCTGCCCGTCGACGAGACCGAACACCAGACCCTCGACCACCTGCCCGCTACGCCACGACACGTCGTCGGCGTTGGCCAGCGCCGGAAAGATGTCGGTGGTGATGTGGATGCTGACCCGCGATACCGCGTCGGGGTGCTGGCCAGTGGTGTCGACGTAGACGATCGCCCACTGCCCCGGCCACGGCGGTCCGCCGGTGTTCCGCAGCGAAATCGACTGCGCCGACTCGGATTGCCACTCGTACGTCACCGGCACACCGTCGATGTCGGCGGTGGTGCGGCCGTCCTTCCTGGGCAGCTCCAGCGTCTTGCCCGACGGCGAGATCAGGTAGGGCACCACGCCGGTCGCGCCACCCGAACCGAGGATGTCCACCGACTTGATCGAGCGGTCCAGCGTGAAGTTGTGCCGCGCCTCCGGGCACACCTGCAGCTGGCAGACGGGCCCTTGCGCGGTGGTGCCGGGGTCGGGGTTGAGCGCATCGAACGCGAACAGCATGTCGTCGATGTTGGAGACAGGATAGAAGTCACCCGGTACAGGATCGGTGATCTGTCCGCACGCCATGCCGTTGAGTCCCAGGGCCTTGCTGATCGCCGACATCACGTCGAAGTCGCCTGGAGTCTTGTTGGCGCCCAGCCCGATCCCCAACATGATGATGCTGCCGGAGCGCAGTTGATCGGCCAGGCCGCCGGGCCGGCAGATCGACTCCACCGCCCGTCTGGTGGTGTCCTGCACGCCGGTAGGGCTGTCCAGGCTGACCCCGTCGGCGTAGGGCTTGGACGCCGCGCGCGGCGTGAAGTCGATCTTGCCGTCGGAGAACCACGCGATCGCCTGGCAGCGCTGCCCGCCGTTGGGCCCCTGCCCGCGCGACGCCAACTCCTGGCGCGCTCCGTCGAGCGCCAGCCAGTAGTCGGTGTCGATGCCGGTGTTCTTGGTGGCGAAGGTCGACATCTGCGAGCTCACCTGGTCGGCGGTGCCCCCGGTCAGCTTCGTCCAATCCTGTTCGCGCGTATAGGTGTCGGAGAACCCGGCGGAGGCGACGTCGAGATTCGCGCCGACCCGGTCGGCGTACTTGCCCAGCGTCTGCAGCAGGTAGCGCGCCGCCTGCACCCGGGCCGCCTGAGGATCGGTTTCCTGCAGGCTGCTGGACTCGTCGAACAGCAGCAGCAGATCCCCAACCTTCTGCGAAGCCAGGCAGGCTCCGAACCGCTTCGCGCCGCCGCCGGTCGATTGGGCGTGCGCGGACGTCATCGACCAGCCGGTCAGCCCAGCGATCAGCAGCGCGACGGCGAACAACTGCGCCAGGAGCCCGATGCGTCTGAGGCTCAACCGGATTCGCGATGCGATCGACATCTACTGCCTGCCCGCCCACAGAGCAACCTGCCACGCACCCAACGCGATGCCCACGA
Organism: Mycobacterium sp. B14F4; assembly: GCF_039871645.1. Classification (NCBI taxonomy): domain Bacteria; kingdom Bacillati; phylum Actinomycetota; class Actinomycetes; order Mycobacteriales; family Mycobacteriaceae; genus Mycobacterium; species Mycobacterium sp. B14F4. The sequence continues at coordinate 212,237 of NZ_JBDPMF010000009.1, forward strand.
GACACACGACAAGCACCGCCCAGTACAACCGGGCTGCCCAGCGCGGCGCCGAGTAGATCGACTCGCTGCGTCGGCGGGTGTCGACCCGGGTGTATGCCGCCAACGCGCCGATCGCGAGCGGCCCGGCCAGAAGCCAGCCCGCCAAGGCAGGCCCGATGACACCGCCGCCCTCCGCGGCGCTGACGAGCGCCAGCACCACGCCGGCCACGGCCAGCACCAACGCCACTGCGAACCACCTCAGCGGCGGCCCGGCGGTGGCCAGGGTTCCCGCGGTGATGGCTCCTCCGAACGCGTCGCGGTCGCTCGACGGGCCGACTGCGTCCTGGCGTCGCTGTCGTGGCTGTGGCTTTGGCTGGTTGGCCCAGGGATCGAAGCCGGTGGACAAGTCGCCACCCTGCCGCGATTGTGCGCCCGCACCCGTTCGCGGCGGAGTGGGACCACCAGTCTCGGGACCGCCGGCCGGAGGGCCGAAGTCGCTGAAATCGAACGGGTTCATCGCCATCAGTACGGGTTCAGGCAGAGGGCGAAGGAGCGGTCAGGAGGCGCGGCGACATAGACGGACCGGCATTCGTAGCTGGCGGCGACGCGCGAGGTGACGGTGTACACCCCTTCCTTGTGCACGCAGTCGACCTTGAACAGATCCAACGCGTCGTTGCCTTCGTCGCTGCGCAGCTGTATCTCCACGCAGGTGCCGATCGGCACCGTGGCCAGGTCGAGCTTGATCCGAGGAATGACGCTCGGCGGGGCCACCGACGTCACCGTCGAGGGTCGCTGCGGCGCCGGCGGCGTCTGATACGGCGCCGCGCTCGGCGAGGGTGACGCGGCCGAGTCGTCAGGCTGCGAATCGCTGATCAACCACCAGATGAGGGCCGCGATCAGCAGCAGGCACATGAGATAACCCATCACGAGGCCCGCGATGGCGGCGTTGCGTCCCCGCTCACCGGTGCGCCGGATCTGGGGCAACGCCAGGTGCCCCAGCACCACCCCCGCGGGGGGGATCACGATCGCGAAGATCGGCGACAGTACCGCGAAGGTGTTGTAGTCGCCGGACGGCGGTGCCCCGTAGGGCGCGCCGCTTCGACCGCCCTGCCCGAACGGCGGCGCGGACGTGCTCCCGTGCGGTGTGCCGAACGGACCCGCCGACTGCGGCTCGAACGGATTACCGCCGGGATGCATCAGAGCCCCCCGTCGCGGCTATGGCCAGTCAGTGAACACAACATCATCATCATCCCCGGAAATCCGAGATGCACGCGAATACCGTCTCTTGCCGGTCGAAAAGTGTCTGCCCGGGGCATGCGCTGGTCGACAAGATCTGGTCTACCCGAAATACGCCGTCGCGGACCTCGCAGCGCACCGGGAATATGAGGATGACGTTCGTGTCGGGCCCTCGGGTGGGGTCGGGCTGCGTCTGCTGGACCTCGACACAATCCCCCACCCGGAGCTGCTCCACGTCGACCGTCGGCCGCTTGGCCGGGGGTGGGGTGAAGACCGTGGTGCGCGGCGGTGGCGGCGATGCGCGTTGTGTCGTCATCGGCGGCGCCGTCGTGGCATCCGGTGAGGAAGCGGAACCGGAGTCGTTGGCGGTCACCAGCCAGATCACCAGTGCTAGCACCGCCAACACGATGATCACGTAGGAGATCGTGAGCCCCACAATTGCTCGTTCCCGGCCCCGTTGCCCGGTTCGCTTGATCTGGGACAGTGCTACATGGCCGAGGACGGCACCGACCGGGGCGAATACGAACGCGAACACGATCGAGAGGGTCGCCCACGTGTTGACTTCACGGCGGGGCCTACCCCGGGGCGGGAGAAGCGGCCCTGTCGTAGGGGGCGAACCGGGGGTGAGCGGCGGCAAGTATCCCTGGGTGCTCGGCGGACCACCGACGGGGTCTGGACCGAACGGGTCGGGCTGACCACCCCCGTACCCGCCGTGTGCCATCTCTCGCCCCTCTGACGTGCTTCTGGTCACCGATTCCATCACCATCATCCGCGCTATTTCCGCGGAATGGGGTCTGCGAGATGTGATCGTGTGACAGTCCGGCGTAGGTCTCGTCGAGCACCGTCGGCAGCATCGCATTCACCGTCGCCTGAGCGTCGGGCGACAACCTCAGGTTCGTCCCCTGCGGCTGGAGCAGCGCGGGCTCCTGCTGTAGCGCGATGTAGCGCATCACGCTACGCTTGATCTATGGTCAGAACCATCGCACAACGAGAACTTCGGAACGAGAACGCGAAGATCATGGATGCGGTTACCGCGGGCGAGACATTCGTCGTCACTCGCAACGGGGAGCCGGTTGCCGAACTTCGTCCGGTTCAGTCTGACCGCAAGACATTCATCAGCCGCGACGACCTGGCACGCATTTCCGCCGCGGGTGTCCGGATCGATCCCGGCCAGTTTCGTCGGGACCTCGACGACGCCATCGATCAGAGCTTGTAGATGGCGGCCGGGCTGCTCGACACGTCGGTAGTGATCGACTGGCACGACCCGTCAGTCGTCGACAAGCTGCCGAACGAAATGGCAATCTCGGCGATCACCGCTGCCGAGCTGACGGCCGGTCCGCTCTTGGCGAGTACGCCTGTCGAGGCCGCTAAACGCCAGTCAAGGTTGCAGGAAGTCGAATCTCTGATGGAGCCAATACCGTTCGACGGCAGGGCAGTTCGCAGCTACAGTCTGGTCGTTGCAGCTGTCATCAGCGAAAGGCGTCAACCCCGCAGCCGCTTCGCGGATCTGCTCATTGCCGCTACCGCGCATGCCAATGGCCTGGACCTCTACAGCCGCAATGCGGACGACTTCGTGGGCCTTGGGGATCTGGTCCGCGTAGTGCAGGTGTGATTTCCGCACAAGCCGGCCACCATCCCGCTGTGCAGCACGCCTGACCAGACACCGAGCCTACGGGCGACCACTCAACTGCTAGAGGTCATCACGTGGTCCGGTCTGACCCACGGCCACCCGCGAACTCACTTCCGCAAAATGTCGTACCCCGCTGCTTTGATGGGGTCATGTCCTCGACCATCACGTCCGACGCCTCGGTGGTGAGTCCTGCTGAGCGGCTTGAGGTCTTGCTCGAGGAGGTGGCGGAGTTGTGCGGTCAGCGCAACGCGATCGATGGGCGCCTCGTGGAGATCGTCGCCGAAATCGATCGCGACGGGCTGTGGGGCCACACGGGTGCGCGGTCGGTGCCGGGGTTGGTGGCCTGGATGACCGGGACGTCGGAGGCAAACGCCAAGACGATCGCCACCGTCGCGCACCGGCTCGAAGTGTTCCCCCGCTGCACCCAAGGGATGCGCGAGGGTCGGCTGTCACTCGATCAGGTCGGCGTCATCGCGACACGGGCCGGCGAGGGCTCCGATGCGCACTACGCCACGTTGGCCGCGGTGGCCTCGGTCAGCCAGCTGCGCAAGGCGATCAGCCTGGAACCCCGCCCCGACCCCGAGCCACCACGGTCGGAACCGCAGCGCAGGATCACCAAGCACAGCGACGCGGACTCCACCACCTGGAAGATCACCCTGCCCCGTCTGGATGCGGCGAAGTTCGACGCGGCGTTGCAGTCGCATCTGGATGCCGCGGTCGCCGAGTACAAGGCCGACCACGACACCGGCGAGCACCCCTCCGAGCAATCCCCGCCGTTTCCGAACATTGGTGCGGCGTTCATGCGGCTGGTCGAGGCGGGGTGGGACGTCGAGGCGGTGCGCCGCCCGCACGCCCAGCGCACCACCGTGGTGTGCCATCTCGACGTCGAGGCCCGCGCCGCGGCGCTGCATCTGGGGCCGCTGCTCACCGAGGCCGAACGCCACTACCTGACCTGTGACGCCACCTACGAAGTCTGGTTCGAGCGGGATGGGCAGCCCATCGGCGCCGGGCGCACCACCCGGCAGATCAGCCGCCGGCTGCGCCGCGCCCTCGAGCACCGACACCCCACCTGCGCGGTGCCCGGCTGCGGGGCCACCCGAGGCCTGCACGCCCACCACATCCGGCACTGGGAAGACGGCGGAGCCACCGAGCTCGACAACCTGGTGCTGCTGTGTCCCTACCACCACCGACTACACCACCGCGGCATCATCACCATCCGCGGACCCGCACCCGACATCACCGTGCTCGACCACGCCGGCCGAACCCTGAGCCCCGGATCACTGGCACGCCCACCCACCCAGCCCCCGCCCGCGGTGCCACC